>JAURHQ010000615.1 GCA_030833185.1 Gammaproteobacteria bacterium
CGACGAACAGGTCGAACAACGGCCGGGCGAGTTCCGGGCGGGCCGCGCCGTTGAAGGAGGGGCGGTTGCCTTTGGAGAAATCGGCCAAGAGCGTGAATTGGCTGACCGCGAGCGCCTCGCCGCCGGCATCTCGCAGATTGACGCCCATCTTGCCTTGGCTGTCAGGCATCAGACGGGCCTTCGCGACGTCCGTCGCGAGGCGACGGACGGTCGACTCTTCGTCGCCCGCGGCGAGGCCGACGAGCAGGAGATAGCCGCAGCCGATCGAACCGCTGGTCATCCCTTCGACGCTCACGGAAGCGCTCAGGACACGTTGCAAGACGACCCTCATCCTCAGATCAGCGCTTCGAGGATCGTGCGCAGCTTCATCTCGGTCTCGGTGGCTTCGGCGCCCGGATCCGAGCCGGCGACGATGCCGGCACCGGCGAAGGCGCGGGCCGAGGAACCTTTCAGCCGGGCGCAGCGCAGGGCGACGAAGAGTTTGCCGGACTGTCCGTCCGAGCGGACCCAGCCCACGGCTCCGGTGTAGAGGCCGCGCTGATGGGGCTCGAA
>JAURHQ010000616.1 GCA_030833185.1 Gammaproteobacteria bacterium
GCGGTGTGTACAAGGTGGTCATCCGCACCCGCCAAGAAGAAGTGGGCCGCGCCAGTTTCATGGCCGCCCGCGACTTGGTCATGGCCGCCATCAACAACACCGCTTTCGACGTGAAAGGCACGGTCAGCCGCCTCAAAGCCATGGTGGACCGGTTGTGCCTGGGCCCCAGCACCGCTTGCATCGTGGACGCCGCCACCGAACACAAAATCCCGTCCATTCGCCTGACCTCGGGCAATTTGGTGCAACTGGGCTACGGTGCCAAACAGCGCCGCATCTGGACCGCCGAAACCGACCGCACCAGCGCCATCGCCGAGAGCATCTCCAGCGACAAAGACCTCACCAAAATGCTGCTCACCCAATGCGGCGTGCCCATCCCCACCGGCGAGGTGGTGGATTCGCCCGAACAAGCCTGGGAAGTGGCGCAAGACCTGGGCCTGCCCGTGGCGGTCAAACCCACCGACGCCAACCACGGCCGTGGTGTGGCCCTCGATTTGCGCAGCCGCGAAGACATCGAAGCCGCGTTCACCGTGGCGCAGCGCGAAGGCACCGAG
>JAURHQ010000617.1 GCA_030833185.1 Gammaproteobacteria bacterium
TGACCTTCGCCGCCGACGCCGGTTCCGCCTCGCTGACCGCCACCGCCGGCACGCACACCGTCTCGGTGGGCGCGACCCTCGCCTCCAACCTCGCCGTCTCCGTGGCCGCCGACTCCCTCGCCGTCACCGGCGTGGTCACCGGCGCGGGTAGCCTCACCAAGTCCGGCGCGGGCCTGCTGACGCTCGGCGGCGCCAACACCTTCACCGGTGGCGCCACCGTCACCGCCGGCACGCTGGCCCTCGGCCACGCCTCGGCCCTCGGCACCGCCGCGGCCACCGTCACCGGCGGCACGCTCGACCTCAACGGGAAGACCATCCTCAACAACGTCGCCGTCAACGGCGGCACCCTCACCGGCGGCACCCTCGACGTCGCCCAGCTCGGCTCCCTCCAGGCCGGCACCGTCCTCGCGATCCTCACCGGCACCGGCGGCATCACCAAGACCACCGCCGGCACGTTGGTCATCGGCGGCGCCAACAGCTACTCCGGTGGCGTCACCATCAACGGCGGCACCCTCACCGTCGCCAACACGCTCGCGCTTGGCGACGTCGCC
>JAURHQ010000618.1 GCA_030833185.1 Gammaproteobacteria bacterium
TAGCTGCGAACCGCGCGCTTCGGAGTGGGCGTGTTGATGACGATGTCCCTTTGGGTTCGGGCTGGGTGGTCGCTGTGCCGGGTGCCGCGCGCTCAGCTTGCGGACGCGCCGCTGGAGGCCGGCTTCGAATCCGTCTTCGGGGTGTCGGCCTTGGACGCCTCGGTTTTTGTCGGCGCTGCGCTGGTCGTCTCGGAGCCGGTGGACGTGGAGGTCGCCGCCGGTGTCGAGCTGCTCTTCTCGCCGCCGCCACCGCTGTCGCCCGGCTTGCCGCCCTTGTCGCGGAAGTCGGTCACATACCAGCCGCTGCCCTTGAGCTGGAAGGCAGGCGCGGTCAGCATGCGCGCAAACGCGGCCTCGCCGCAGGAGGGGCACTGGGTGAGCAACGGATCGGAGCGTTTCTGCAGGACGTCCTGCTCGAACCCGCAGCGGTCGCAGCGATAGGCGAAGATCGGCATGGGCTTCGACGACGGATGTTTCGGAAAACCTTGAAGTATAAGGCTTTCCTGGAGTTGCAGCCGGCTCTAGCGACGTGCGATCCAGCGTCTGCCCCG
>JAURHQ010000061.1 GCA_030833185.1 Gammaproteobacteria bacterium
GACCGTATCGCCACCCACATCCTCGCGTTTGAAGGCAATAGCCAGGTCACCTGGTTCGCCGGTAACTATCAGGAATACGAGGAAGACCGCAAGAAACGGCTGGGCAACGATGCCGACCAGCCCCAACGCATTCGCTACAAACCGCTGACCAAAGTCTGAGGTTTCCATGAGCACGCCACCCGTTGTTTCTTTGGGGGTGAGCGCCGCCGGCAAGGAAGCGGTGCAACTGGCAGGCATGATGAACCGCCACGGGCTGGTGGCCGGCGCCACCGGTACCGGCAAAACCGTCACCCTGCAGGTACTGGCCGAAGGCCTGTCGCAAATCGGGGTGCCGGTCTTCACGGCCGACATCAAGGGCGACCTGTCGGGGCTGGCAGAAATGGGCAAAACCTCGCCCCGGCTGGAAGAACGGCTGGCGGCGACCGGCATCCTCGACCACCGCTTCGCAAGCTTTCCGGTGGCCTTCTGGGACCTCTTCGGCCAGCAGGGCACGCCGGTTCGCATGACGGTCTCGGAAATGGGGCCGCTGGTGCTGGCGCGGCTGCTGCAACTGAACGATACCCAGACCGGCGTGCTCTATGCGGCATTCAAGATTGCCGACGATCAGGGCCTGCTAATTCTCGATCTGGACGATCTGCGCTCCCTGCTGACCTTCGTTGGCGAACATGCCGCCGAACTCAAACTGACCTACGGCAATCTGTCCGCCACCAGCATCGGCGCCATCCAGCGCAACCTGCTGGTGCTCGATTCGCAGGGCGCGAGCGGCGTGTTCGGTGAGCCCGCGCTGGCCCTGAAAGACCTGATGCAGGTCACGCCGGACGGACGCGGCGTGATCAACCTGCTGGATGCGACGCGTCTGGTCAGCAATTCGCCGGACCTCTACGCCTGTTTTCTGTTCTGGCTGTTGTCAGAACTTTTCGAGGAACTGCCGGAGCGCGGCGATGCCGAGAAGCCGCTGCTGGTCTTGTTTTTCGACGAAGCGCACCTCCTGTTTCGCGACACACCCAAGCCGCTGGTCGACAAAATCGAGCAGGTTGTGCGGCTGATTCGCTCGAAGGGCGTCGGCGTCTTTTTTGTCACGCAAAGCCCGCTCGACGTGCCACCCGCCATCCTCGGCCAGCTGGGGCTGAAGATTCAGCACGCCCTGCGCGCCTTCACCCCGCGTGAACAAAAAGCCGTGCAGGTGGTGGCGGAGTCCTTTCGCGCCAATCCCGGCCTCAATACCGCAAGCGCCATTACGGAGCTCGGCACGGGTGAAGCGCTGATTTCGACGCTGGATGCCAAAGGCCAGCCAACGCCGGTTGAACGCGTGCTGATCCGGCCGCCGGGTGCGCAGATCGGACCGGCCAGTGCCGAACGTCGACAGGAAATCATGGAGGCCAGCGTCCTGCACGAGCGCTACGCGCGGGCTGTCAATCGCGAATCTGCGCATGAAAAACTGACCGAGCGCGCCCGTGAACGCATCGAGGCGCCGCCCCATCCTGCGCCGCGGGAGACATACGAAGAAGCCGCCGCACCGCGCGCGCCGGGTCGTGGCCGCGAGAGCGCCGGCGAAGCGTTAGTTAAAAGCGTCTTACGCGCGGCGGGCAGCCAGATTGGCCGCCAAATTGTCCGCGGCATCCTTGGTTCCCTGCTCGGCGGCCGCCGCTGAGCGCCTTCAGTCCACCGCATAAGGATTTCTTCCATGCTTGATAAAGCCAGCATCATCGACCAGCACGACCTGACGTTTGACCCGGGCGACAAGCGCAACGGCAGTCTTTATCTCGGCGTCGCCCGCGCGGGCGGCAGCACGCTGGACATAGCCGCCACCCTCGCCGCGCTGCGGGCCGCGGGACTGTGGTCAGACACCGAACCCAAGACCGTGCCGGACGAACACCGGCAGGCCTACAAAGACCAGCTGGCGCTGGTCGACAGCGCCCGCTTCGGCGGGGCGCAGGGCTTCATCATCGCCCGCTTCGACCATCCCAAGTTTCCATCCGACGCGGAGCGCTGGAACGCCTGGCGGGCCTTCTTTACCCAACACCACGGCGCTGCCGAGTAAGCAGGAGAGTCCCCGATGAGTACTGAATCACACGCTCTGGAAAGCGGCCGCGTCCACGCCAACGGCGTCGACTTTCACTACCTCGCCTGCGGCGAAGGTCCGCTGGCGCTCTGCCTGCACGGCTTTCCGGATTCGCCCTACACCTACCGTTATCTGCTCCCGGCGCTGGCCGCCGGCGGCTTTCGCGCCGTGGCGCCGTTCATGCGCGGCTATGCGCCCACCGCCGTGCCGGCAGATGGTCGCTACGACATGAAAACCATCGGGGATGACTACAACGCCCTGCACGCGGCGCTCGGCGGCACCAGCGAGGCGGTGATGATTTCGCACGACTGGGGCGCGGTCGCCGCCTACGCCGCGCTTAACAGCGCGCCGGCTAACTGGCGGCGCGCGGTGATCAGCAATATTCCGCCGATGCCGGTCTTCGGGCAGGTTGCGTTCACCTACGAGCAGCTCAAGCGCTTTTTCTACATCTGGTTCTTCCAGATGGATTGCGCAGAGGCCGTGCTGAGCGCCAACAACTTCGCGATGCTGGATGGCCTGTGGGCCGACTGGTCGCCGGGCTACGACGCCAGCGCCGATCTGGAAAAGACCAAAGCCTGCATGCGCGATCCCGCCCATCTGCGGGCGACGCTGGGCTACTACCGCACGGTGTTCAATCCGCATCTGCACGGGCAGCCGCACTATGTGGAAGGGCAGGCGCAGGTCTGGGGTCAGCCGCTCAAGATGCCGGTGCTCTACTTCCACGGCATGCGCGACGGCTGTGTGGCCATCACGCGTGAACAGGCGGCGGAGATTCCGGCCTCCATGGGGCCGGGCAGCCGGGTGGAAATCATTGAAGACGCCGGGCATTTCCTGCTGGTGGAAAAGCCGGCGCTGGTCAATCCGCAGATCGTCGAGTTCCTCAAGGCCCGCTGAGGGATTTGCCCCGCCGCGATGGCGGGGCAGGCCGGCGGGCGCCGCTTAGAACTTCTTCCCGATCCCGAAGCTGATAATCCAGGGATCGATGTCCAGCGAATCGATCCTATTCGTACCGACCGGCAAGCCGGCTGCGCCCATGGTGTCCAGCGTCACGTCGTGGCTGAAGAGCGCTTTCTTCACATCAAAGTTGACCAGCCAGCGGTTGGTCAAATTCATGTCCACTCCGAACTGGAATGCCGGGCCCCAGGCGCTGCGTTCGACATGGATCGGCAGGCTACCGACCGCAGTGTCGGCTGCCAGCGTGTTATCCAGGGTGTGCACCATGGTCACGCCCACGCCGAGATAGGGATCTATCGTCCTGTCCGGCGTGAAATGCCATTGAAAGGTCAGGGTCGGGGGCAACAGGTTCACATCGCCCAGTTCGCGCCGATTAAGCACCCCGCCGGTCCCGCTGACGGACACCGCGTGACCGCTGCCCAGCGCCACGATCAGTTCGGCCGCGATGTGATTGGTGAGGTAGTAGGACAGATCAAGCTCGGGGATGAGGTTGCTGTCCACTTTCAGCTGGGCATCGTTGCTGCCATACACCAGCTGCGCCAGATTGGGGATGCCGTAGCTGCCGTTGGTGGTGCGGCCCAGCGAACTGCCAACGTCCGGCGAAACATGGGTGGCGCGCAGACGAACCACGATATCGCCGGCCCCGGCGGTCGCGGCGAGCGGGGCCAAGGCGCCGGCCAGCGCGAAGGCGTAGAGGGTCTTTTTCATGCGGATTTCCTCCAAATCGGGTGGGATCAATAAACCTTAAACTCTTAGGTTATATTATCAATAATATTTTTATGGTTATAGCGGTTTAATCATGTTTCCGACCCGAATGCGGCGTTTTCCCCAATCCTGACGTAGGCGCCTCCCGCCCGCCCCGTTACCATCCGCTCCGCGTCCACTTTGGAACCCCTTTATGTTTCGACCCGCGCTTGTTACCGCGCTGCTCCTCTCCACCCTCGGCGCCAAATCGACCGTGCAGGCCTACGAATTGCTGGATCACGCCGGCCTCCGCGTGCAGGGCGAGGCCAAAGTCATGGCGGGCTTCCGCCACGGCGAAAACATCAATTTTGGTCTGGGCGCGGTGCGCGGTTTCGGCGACCTCCGGACCACCGGCGAAGAAAGCCGTAACGACCTGCAACTCGCGCTCAAACCCGGCCTGACGTTCGACTACAGCTTGGCCAATTCGACGATTTACGGCGGCGGCACCGGGGTCTTCTCCACCACCACGCTCGACGGCGAACTGTCGGGTCAGTTCGCGCGCAGCGGCGACCATGCCACCAACGTTGATTCGGCTTACGTGGGCTGGCGCAATGAATGGGCGGATATTTCTTACGGCGCCCGTGAGTTCACGGTGGGCGATGGCTTCATTATTGGCGACGGCAACTTCAATCAGGGGCACGACAACGGCCAGTACTGGACCGGAGCCTTCACCGCCTGGCGCAACACGGGCGTGGTCAAGCTGAACACCAGCCCGGTGCGCGCGGACATCTTCTGGTTACGGACCGACAACGACCTGGGCGACAGCCGGATCGCGGGTTTCAATCTGGAAAACAGCGCCCGCGAACAGTTTGGCCAGTTCGGCTTTTTGTATTTCGAGGTGTTCGACGACAACGGCATCAACGGCTTCGCGGGTGCCAAAGTCACCGGCGTACGCGGCCACGGCCTGCATCTGCCGGCCTTCCCGGACCTGCAGTTTTTTGGCGAGTTCGTCGCCCAGCGCGGCAAGGTCGAACGCACGGGGGCACCGGTCGACGCCAACGCCTGGTACACCGAACTCAACTACCAGCTCACCGATATGCCCTGGCGCCCGAAGCTCTATTACCGCTACGCCTATTTTTCGGGCGACAAACTCAACACCCCGGATCTGGAAGAATACCGGGCGATGTTTTTCACGATCTTCAAGCGCGACTGGGACACCTGGTATCAGGGCGAAATTGCCGGCGAGTTCTTTCTGTTCAACGAAAATCAGATCAGCAATATGGCGAAGGTGAAAGTGTTTCCCTCGCCTCGCGCCGCGATCGGTTTCTGGTATTACCACCACGAGCTGGCCACGCCGCAATACTTCGGCCTGCCCACCCGAACCACCGACTGGACCGACGAGATCAACCTGTCTTTCGAGTTTTTCCCCAGCGACAAGCTCTACTGGTACGTCGGCGGGGCCTGGGCCACGCCGCGCTCGGCCGCGCAGGAAGTCTTCGGCAAGGAAGACCAGCTGGTGGTGCAAACCTTTATTTCCTACACCTTTCGCTGAGCCCTTGGCGAAAGCTCATGCCCGGCCGAACGTGTTAACCTTCGGCCGATTTTTCGTTTCCATTCAGTCCCGGAGGACCTGTTCATGAAGGCTGTGGTCGCCAACAAACTCAACGAATATGCCGTCGTCAGCGTCGATCTCGATCCGCCGAAGATGGGCGAAGTGCTGGTCAAGATGAAAGCGACCGGCGTGTGCCATTCAGATCTGTCGGTGGTCAACGGCACGATTCCCAGCCCCTTCCCGGTGGTCCTCGGCCACGAAGGTGCCGGCATCGTCGATCAGGTCGGCGAAGGCGTGACCAACGTCAAACCGGGCGACCATGTAGTCATCTCCTTCATTCCCCATTGCGGCCACTGCTACTACTGCGACCATCAGGAGCCCTACCTCTGCTCCGGTGCGAAGCAGGACGGCAACTTGTTTGACGGCACCACCCGCGTCAGCAAGGACGGCCAGCGCATTTTCGTCATGTCTTTCGTCGGCATCATGGCCGAGTACGCCGTGGTCCCGGCCGCCTGCGTGGTGGCGATCGACAAGTCCTTCGATTTCAAGGCGGCCGCACTGGTCGGCTGCGGCGTGACCACCGGCGTCGGTGCGGCCATTCGCACAGCCGAAGTCAAGCCCGGCAGCACGGTGGCGGTGTTCGGCTGCGGCGGCGTGGGCCTTAACGTCATTCAGGGCGCGCGCATTGCCGGCGCCAAGACGATCATTGCCTGCGACCTGTCGGCCGAGAAAATGGAAATGGCGAAGTCCTTCGGCGCCACCCACACCGTGGAGCCGGCTGGCGACTTCGTGAAGCAGATTCAGGCCATGACCAACGGCATCGGCGTGGACTACGCGTTTGACGTGGTCGGCTACAGCAAGGTCATCGAACAGTGCATCAAGGCGACCCGCAAAAACGGCGTGGCGGTGCTGGTCGGCGTGGGCCGCATGGACGACCGTTTCTCGGTCAATGCCGCGATCCTTCCCTTCACGGCCAAGACCATCAAGGGCTGCATGTACGGCAGCGCCAATTTCAAGGTCGACTTCCCCATGTACCTTGACCTGTACAAGGCCGGCAAGCTCGATTTGGACCGTCTGATCACCAAGACCTACACGCTCGACGAAGCTCCGGCGGCGTTCGAGGATATGGAAAAAGGGCGCAATGCCCGGGGCGTCATCGTTCACGCCTGAGCGCGCGCGAGCTGGCGGGCGCCACCCGTCGACCGCCAGCGTCGCGCATTCACATCCCGCACTGCGGCGCCTATAGTAAGGGCGCCGCAGCCGGCGGCCCTGTTCAGCACGAGGACGTTACTTTTCGCATGGGCTGGGAACTCTTTTTGACCGATATCCCGCGCGGCGAAACCAGCACCCGCACGTTTTCGCAGTCGGCTGTGCGCATCGGCCGCAACCCGGATAACGAGCTCATCCTCAAGCACAGTCAGGTTTCGCGCCTGCACCTCACGTTGACCAAGGAAGGCGAGACCTACTACGCAGAGGATTCCAGCAGCAACGGCACCTTCCTCAAGGACGCCGCCGGCTGGCAACGCCTGCAGGGCAAGACCCTGCTCAAACTGCCCGCCACCCTTCGACTGGCCGACTGGTCGATTCGGGTGGACTATGAAATCGAGGCCGATTGGGACCAGTCGGTGATCATCCCGGCCGGCCATCTGGCCAAGAAAACCGAAGCCGTGCTGGTCTTTGATCTATGTGAATCTTCACGGCTGGCGAACGAAAACGACCACCTCGCCCTGCACCTCAAGACCCGGCTGATGCAGATCGCCGACCCCGTTTTGAGCGAGCACGGCAAGAGCTTCCTGAAAGGCACGGGCGACGGTTTCCTCGCCACCCTGCCCTCGGCCAGCAAGGCGCTGGCCGCCGCGCTGGAACTTGAACGCCGCATCCAGCAGCGCAATGCGCGCACCGACAATGCGCCCATCCACTACCGCATTGCCCTGCATTTTGGCGAGGTCTGGGGCATATCCGGCGCGGAACCCGACATCCACGGCAACGACGTCAACATCACCTTCCGGATTGAAGGCGCCCAGGTCGAAGCCTTTCCCGAACCCCTGCATCCTTTCCCCAAGATGGATCGCCTGATGTGTTCGGCCACCCTGCTGGAGCAAGCCCAGCAGTCCGCACCGCTGCCAGATGCGCTGGAGCCGGTCGAAATCGGACTCGCCAGCCTGAAGGGCATTCAGGACCCGGTGCGCATTTACTGGCTCAAAACGCCCTGATTCCTGCCCTGCATACGTCAATCAGACGTATGCGACCCTGACGTCATAAAAGCTTCACGGCGCTGTCCGGTAGCTGACTAATTCGTCCTGCAATCTCTGCCTTGCTCTTAATCCGACACTCGCCCGAATGCGGTCACTGCGACCGGCTCGGGGCGCGGTCGGGGTTTCCCCAACGCAAGGAGAATTTGCATGTTTCATCCGCTGAAAACCCCGCTGGCGGCCGGCATTGCGCTGGCGCTGAGCGCTTCCGCCTTCGCGGCCACTGGCCCGAGTTCGTCCGCCGCCCCGTACATGGTCGGGGTAGCGCCGGGCGTGAGCTTCACCTCCATTCTGACTGCCGGCGACTCTGTTGGCGGCTACACCATGGGCGGTATCCCGGACGGGATGGGCGCCTATGACAACAACGACGGGACGTTCACCGTCCTCATCGCCCACGAATGGGGTGCGACCGCGGGCAACATACACGCCCACGGTGCCGCCGGCGCCTATGTCTCCAAGTGGACCGTGAACAAGTCGACCCTTGCCGTGACCGCTGGCAGCGACCTCATCACCGCCGTGCAGAACTACAGCGGCGGTGCGTTCTCCGCTGCCACCGCTAACGCTTTCGCGCGCTTTTGCTCGGCCGATCTGCCGAAGACGTCCGCCCTCTACAACGCCGTCTCCGGCAAGGGCTATAACGGCAACATCTTCATGGCCGGTGAAGAAACCGGCGCCGAAGGGCGCGTTTACGGCATTGAAGCAAGCAGCGGCACCGCCTACCAGTTGGCCCACATGGGGCGCTTCAGCTGGGAAAACGCGCTGGCCAATCCCTATGCGCAGGACAAGACCGTCGTCATCGGCACCGATGACAGCACGCCGGGTCAGGTCTACCTCTACGTTGGTGACAAGCAGAGCGCCGGCAACGCGGTCGAGAAAGCCGGCCTTGTGGGCGGCAACCTCTTTGGCATCAAGGTGAACGGCTTCGCTGCGGACGAAACCCGCGCACTGGGCTTCGGCAATGGCGCTACCTTTACCACTGAAGCACTCGGGGATGTTTCTGCCAAAACCGGTGCGCAGGTACAAACCGCCAGTGAAGCCGCCGGCGTGACCGAATTCCTGCGCCCGGAAGACGGCGCCTGGAGCACCATTGACCCGTCGAAGTTCTACTTCGTGACCACCGACCGCGCCTCCGCCACCGGGACCGGCACGGGTGCGCAAACCACGCAGACTGCGGCCAGTCGCCTGTGGCGCCTCAACTTCAGCGACATCACCAACCCAACTGCCGGCGGCACGATTGACCTGCTGATCGACGGTGCGGCCGGCGGCGTCAACGGCGTGCGCCCGGAAATGATGGACAACATCGCTTTTGACGACGTCACCGGCGACCTCATCATCTCGGAAGACGTGGGCAACAACGCCCGTAGCGGCCGGGTCTGGAGCTACAACCCGGGCAGCGGACAGCTGGTTGAACTGGCGAAACACTTCGCCGGTAACGGAGACGTCGGCGTCGCCGCCGCCACCGGGTTCAGCCAGGACGAAGAGATTTCCGGCCAGATCGACGTCACCGCGCTGTTTGCCGGCGTGGCGGGCTACGACACCGCCGCCAACCGCTACTACCTGATGGTTGACCAGCAGCACATCGCGACCGGCAACCCGCTGACGGTAGAGAAAGGTCAGTTGATGCTGATGGCGTCCCCGACGCCGGTGCCGGTGCCGGCCGCCGCCTGGCTGCTCGGTTCCGCGCTGGCGGGCGTTGCCGCCGTGCGGCGCCGTCGCGTTCAGGCCTAAGTCGCTTGATAGGCCATCACGCCGGCCGGGCCCTACCCGTCCGGCGTGATGCGCTTCGCCCTAACGGGCACTGCCCCAGTACAAATACCCCGCCGGCTTCGGCATGCCCGCCGCGTATTCCTGATAGAGCGATTCAATCGAAAACCCCGCGTCTTCGATGATCCCCGGCATATTGCGGTTCAGGTTGCAGCCGCAGGCCAGCACGTTCCAGATCCCGTTCAGCCGGTCCTGCCAGGTTGCAACCCCCGCATCCGGCGAACGCCCGTGTTCGAGGAACAGCAGTTCACCGCCCGGCTTCAGCACCCGCTTCGCGGCCTTCAGCGCGCGCACCGGGTCGGGAATCGTGCACAGGCTGAAGGTCACCACTACGGTGTCGACACTGGCCGCCGGCAGGTCGATTTCCTCGCCCGCAAGGCCGATGCAATCGACCGGAAACGGCGCCACCGCGATGCGTTGCGCGCCGAGTTCACGCATCCGCGCGCTGGGGTCTACGCCGGTCACGCGCTTGACCTCGACGCCCGCGTAAACCGGCAGGTTCAGGCAGGATCCGATGCCGAGTTCCAGCACCTCGCCGCGCGCGCGTGGCACCACGCGTTCGCGATAGCGGGTAATGAAGCCGGCGCCGCAGATGGCGTTGATCATGGGCGCGCCGATCAGACGTTCGTAGAGACTGGCCATCTGCTTTCCTCTTCTGGATGAATCGAACCGCCCGGCGATTGTGCGCTAGGATGCCGGAGCTGCCCAGTTCTGCCCTGCCCTGACCCTGGAATGTTTATGAACGCATCTGCTCCGCCCCGCGCACTCATCATCGGTGGCTCGATGGCCGGTCTTTTTTGCGGCGTGCTGCTGCGGGCCGCCGGCTGGGAAGTCGAAATTTTTGAACGCGCGGGCGAAGAACTTGCCAGCCGCGGCGCCGGCATCGCCACGCATCAGTCGCTCTACGACGCCTTCCATGCGGCCGGCATCCAGCTGCGCCCGGAGATGGGCGTGCATTCGCAAGGCCGTCGCGTTTTCGCGCCGGACGGCAGCCTGCTCTGCACCTGCGAGATGCCGCAGTTGATGACCTCCTGGGGATTTATCTATCGCTTTCTGCGCCAGCAGTTTCCCGACGGCACCTACCACAACGGCTACACGCTGGAATCGCTGACGCAAACCGACACCCAGGTTGAGGCGCGTTTCAGCAACGGTGAGCTGCGCCGCGGCGACTGGCTGATCGGCGCCGACGGCACGCGATCCAGCGTTCGTGCCTGCGTGGCGCCGGCGGTCGAGGCCCGCTACTGCGGCTATTTCGGCTGGCGCGGGCTGGTCGACGAAGCGCGCCTGTCACCCGCCGTGCTGGAGCAACTGAGCGGCCATTTCGCGCTTAATCCCGCCGATCACGGACATTTGCTGGGCTACATGGTGGCCGGCCCGGATGACGATCTGCGTCCGGGGCACCGCTGGTACAACTGGGGCTGGTATCGCCGCGCGGACGCGGCCAGCCTGCGCGAACACCTGACCGGCACCGACGGCCAGCATTACCCGCAAGGCATTCCACACCCGCTGATTCGCCCCGAACTCGTTGCGGTGCTCCGCGAGCAGGCGGCGCGCGAATTGGCGCCGTGCATCCAGACGGCGATCGCCGAAACCCCGCGGCCTTTCCTGCAGGCGATCTACGAAGTGGAATCCAGTCGCATGGTCTTCGGCCGCGTGGTGCTGATTGGCGATGCCGCTTTCACCGCGCGGCCCCACGTGGGGCTTGGGGTGAGCAAGGCCGCGGAGGACGCCACCCTGCTCGCCACCGCACTGACCCGCGGCAATGTCGCGCAATGGGAGACCGAACGCCTGCGCTTCGGTCACGCGGCGGTGGCCTGGGGCCAACGCCTAGGCAGCTACATCGAAACCCCACGCGCCAATGACCCGTCACAGCGGGCGGAGGCCGTGCGTAATCGTCGGCCGGAAGTCCTCATGGCAGAAACCGCGGCGCACGAACCCGCGCGCTATCTGCAGCTTGAGCGCTACTGAACTAGCGCTCCGGGGGTAGCCGGTAGAGCGGCAAATTAAGGCCCCACACGATCGCCGCCAGACGGACCATGGCGATGACCGTCATGCCAACCATCGCCGCCGCCTCGCGGGGCACGTTTACGGCCTGCAAGCCGACGTACAACAGCGCGCCCATCACGGCGGCGGTCGCATAGATCTCGCCTTCGCGAATGATCATCGGAATTTCGCGCACCAGCACATCGCGCAACATGCCGCCGGCGCAGCCGGTCATGGTGCCCATCACCACCACGATAATCCCGGGCAGCTGCTGTTGCTCCGCGATCTGCGCGCCGGTAATCACGAACAGCGCGAGCCCCAGCGCGTCGGCCACCAGCAGGCTGCGGCCCGGCGGCGCGCGCCACTGGGTATAGAGCACGGTCAGGGCAGCGGCGAACACGATCACCACCAGATACACCGGGTCGGCGATCCAGAACACCGGGTGACGCCCAAGCAACAGATCGCGCAAGGTCCCGCCGCCGATGGCGGTGACCACCGCCAGCACCAGCACGCCCATGAGGTCGAGATGCTTGCGGCCGGCAGCCAGCGCGCCGCTCATGGCGAAAACGCCCACCCCCAGCAAGTCGAGCAGGCGAAACAGCGTCATCCGCGGCCGTACCGGGTAATCGCTGGACTGTTACGCAGCCACAGGCCGAGCAGGCCCAGCATCACGCCGGCCCCGCCCAGCGCCAGCGGATAACCTCGCGCGTCGATCAGATAGCCAATCGCGCTGACGCCGAGGCCCTGTCCCGCAAAGAGGGCAAACGCGAACAGGGCAAAAGATGTCCCGCGTGCGCCGGGCATTAACTCGGTCGCCAGCGTCTGCAAGGTGCTGTGCATCATGTAAAAGCCTAGGCCGATCAAGACCACTAACGGCGGCGTCCCCCACCATTTGGGCACCGCGGTCAGCATGATGAAACTCCAGGCCATCAGCGTGCCGCCCACCAGCACCATGCCGCGGCGCCCCAGCCAGTGCAGCAGGCGCACGGCGCTGGTGCTGTAAATGAGCCCGCCGACGCCGAAGCACATGAGGATGAAGCCAACCATGGTGAAGCTGAGCCCGTGCTTCCCGTGCAGCAGCGCACCGACGTAGGCGATGCCGCCGAACAGACAGAAGCCTTCAACGAAGCCTGCCGTCAGCAGGTCCGCGGCCTTGGGGTCGCGGGCCAGCGCGAAATAGCTTTGCAGTGAGTGGGCAAGGGAGCCGACCACACCCGGCGGCGGCGAAGGCTGCTGGTTTGCAATCCGCCACAGCACCAGCGCCAGCGCGCCGATGGCGCCGCCAAACACCACGAAAATGGCCCGCCAGCCGATGAGATCAGACATCAGCCCGCCCAGCCCCGCCCCCATCATCTGGCCAAAAATAACGCCGCTCATGTAGCGCGCAATGGCCGGCTGACGCTGCTCCAGCGCCACGTTGTCGCCAATGTAGGCCAGCGACAGCGGCACCGCGGCGGCGGTCGTTACGCCGCTAAGAAAACGCAGCCAGGCCAGCGCCTCAAGACTGGTCGTCAGCGCGCAGGCGCTGACGCACAGCGCGGCGGCGAACAAGGTCAGCGCAATGATGCGCAGTTTGCCGTGCCGGTCGCCCAGCGGACCGTAGAGCAGCAGAAAGAACCCATAGCCGAGCGCGAACGCGGTAACTACGCTGCCGGCCTGCCCAACCGTCACCCCGAACTCCTGCGCCAGCACCGGCACCAGCGCATCGGTCACCCGCATCGTCGCAATCGCGAGAAACCCGGCCAGGCTGAGCACCGGAATGAGAGAGGACATGGAGGCATCGCCGGAAATACAACAGCCCGGATGATAGCCAGCGCGCGAGAAGGCGGCGAGCCTTCGGCTTGCTCGAGCAGAGTCCGCACGTTTACCCTGCAAAGCCCTTCCTGCTGGTGGCGAAACCCATGGGTCGTTATGTGATTGGCGTGGATGTAGGCGGCACCTTCACCGACTTCGTGGCCTATGACCGCGACAGCCGCACGCTGCGGGCCTGGAAAAACCTCAGCACGCCGGACGACCCGACCCGCGGCATTCTGGCCGGGCTGGCCCGCCTGAACGACCCCGCCGCCGTCGACACCCTGCGCCTCGGCACCACGGTCGCGACCAACGCCATTCTCGAGCGCAAGGGGGCGCGCGTCGCCTACGTCACCACCCGCGGCTTTCGCGACATTCCGTATCTGCAACGCGGCCATCGTCAGTTTCACTACGACAGCCAGTGGCAGCGCGCGCGGCCGCTGGTGCAGCGGCGCGACTGTCTGGAAGTCGACGAGCGCCTGCTGGCCGACGGCAGCGTGCTGGCGCCCTTGAGCGCCGACAGCGTGGCCGCCGTCGCCGCCCGGATCGCCGCCGATGACGGCATTGAAGCGATCGCCATCAACCTCCTGTTCTCCTATGTGGAACCCGCGCACGAGCGCGCGGTGCGGGATCAGTTGCAGGCGCTGCTGCCGGCCCTGCCCGTGTCGGTGGCGAGCGACGTATTGCCGAAGTGGAAAGAGTACGAGCGGGCCTCAACCACCATCGCCGACGCCTACATCAAGCCCGTTTTGCAACGCTATCTGGCCGCGATGGAAGAGCGAATCGCGGCGGCCGGCATCGCCGCACCGGTTGCACTCATCAAGTCGAACGGCGGCGAAATGCGGGTACCTGCCGCCCGCCTGCAACCGGTGCAGCTCGCGCTGTCTGGCCCGACCGGCGGCGTGGTCGCCACCCGGGCCATCGCGCGCGAACTGGGCCTGCCACGCGCGGTGACGCTGGACATGGGCGGCACCTCGACCGACTGCTCAACGATCATCGATGGCGAGATCAGCTTCACCACCAATTTTGAAATCGAGTTCGGTCTGCCGATTCAAATCCCGATGATCGACATCCGCACCATCGGCGCCGGCGGCGGCTCGATTGCCTGGATCGACAAGGGCGGCATGCTCCGCGTGGGCCCGCAGAGCGCCGGCGCCCAGCCCGGCCCCGCCTGCTACGGTTTTGGCGGCACCGCGCCCACGGTGACCGACGCCAACCTGCTGCTGGGCCGTATCGATCCGGCCAATTTTCTGGGCGGCGAAATGGCCGTCTCACGCGCCGCCGCTGAAGCCGCGCTGGCTGGCGTTGGCGCGCCGCTCGGCATGTCGGCCGAGACGGTGGCGCTGGCCATCCTGCGCATCGTCAACAACGGCATGGTCGGCGCGCTGCGCACGGTGCTCATCGAGCGCGGCCACGACCCGCGTGAATTCGCGCTGTTTGCCTTCGGCGGGGCGGGACCGCTGCACCTCTCCGACTTGATGCAGGAAGCCGGCATTCCCTGCGGCGTGGTGCCGGTGCATCCCGGCCAGTTCTCGGCGCTGGGCTTCGTGCTGACGGATGCGCGGGTGGATCTGGAACGCACCATCCAGATGACCTCCGCCCGCTTCGATGCCACCCGCGCGGCCAGCCTGCTGCGCGAGCTGGTGGCCAGCGCCAGCGCCGGTCTCGCCGCACCGCCGGGCAGCGTGCTGGAGGTGCGCAAGACCATCGATCTGCGCTATCTGGGGCAAAACTACGAGCTTGAAATCGGCTTCGAGTTTGACGATTTCACAGCCGAGGAAATCGCCGGGCTGTGGGCCAGCTTCCACGCCCAGCACGCCGCGCGCTTCGGTTTTGCGATCGAAGCCGAAGTGATCGAGGCCATCACGCTGCGCTGTACGGTGACGCGCGTTGCCGACAAGCCCGCCTTCGCCAGCCTGCCGGCGGCCGCCGGCGCAGCCCCTATCAAGGGACGGCGTAGCGTGGTGTTCGCGCAGGGCGCACACGACACACCGGTCTACGAGCGCGCCGCGCTGCGCGCGGGGGATCTCATCAGCGGGCCGGCGCTGGTGGAGGAACCCGCTTCGGTCACCGTGCTTGGCCCCGACCATTGCCTACGGGTGGCCGACGCCGGTCATCTTGTCATCACCCGCCGCGACGCCGCCTGAAGGAGTAGCCCGATGGACTTTGTCAGCATGAATATCCTGGACAGCACGATGCTGTCGATTTGTCGCGAAATGGGCATCACGCTCATGAAGACCAGCTACTCGACCATCTTCAACGAGGCGCTGGACTTCACCTGCGGCATCGCCTCACCGACCGGCGAAATGCTCTCCGCCGCCGAGTTCTGTCCGGCGCAGATCGGCGGCATGCCGCTGCTCATCCGCTCCTGCCTGCAGGAGATCCCGCTGTCAGAAATCGAACCCGGCGACGTGCTGGTGCATAACGACCCCTATCGCGGCGGGCTGCATACGCCCGAGCACACGCTGTTCTGCCCGGTGTTTGTCGACGGAGAACTGGTGGCCTTCACGGTCGCGATTGGCCACGTCGCGGAAGTGGGCGGCATGGTGCCCGGCGGTTTCCCCTCGGAAGCCACCGAAATCTTTCACGAAGGCATTCGCGTGCCGCCGGTCAAAATCAAGAAGCGCGGCGAAGACGTGGTCGAGGTCTGGAAGCTCTGGCTCGCGAACGTGCGGACCCCGCGCTACAACTACGGCGATATGCGGGCCATGATTTCCGGCGTTGAGCTCGGTGCAAGCCGGCTGGCAGAGATCGTGCGCAAGCAGGGCAGCGCCACTTTTCGCCAGCACTGCGGGGATCTGCTCGACTACGCCGAACGCCGGATGCGCGCGGAAATTGCCGAGTTTCCCGACGGCGTCTATCACTTCACCGATTACATGGATAACGACGGCGTGTCGGATTCCGAAATCCGCATCGAAACCCATTGCTACGTGATGGGCGACGCGCTGGTGGTGGATTACACGGGTTCGAGCCCGCAGGTGCGCGGCCCGATCAACGCGACGCTGGGGGTGGCGTGGTCGGCGGCCTACAACGCGGTGCTGCATCTGACCGACCCCGGTATTCCGCGCAATTCAGGCGCGTTCCGGCCGATCAAAATCATCGCGCCGCGCGGCACGGTGGTGAACGTCGACTATCCCGCGCCCGAAGTCGGCGGCAATACCGAAACCCATCCGCGCATCGCCGGTGCGGTGATTGGCGCGCTGGCGCAGGCCGCGCCGCGGCGTGCGATGGCCGGCGAAGGCGGCACACATCTCAACTTTGTGTTTGGCGGGCACGACCGCAAGAACGACGAATACTTCGCCTGTTACGACATCGAAACCGTCGGCTGGGGCGCGCGCGCGCAGGCCGACGGCAACTCCGCCACCGACTCCATCAACGGCAACTGCCGCGTGATGCCGGTGGAAGTATTTGAAACGCGCTATCCCTGGCTGACCGAGGTCTATCGCCTGCGCACCGACTCCGGCGGCGCCGGCCGCACCCGCGGCGGCATGGGCTGGGGACGGAGAAAATCTACCGCTGTCTCGACGCCGAAATTACCGCCTCGCAGCTCACCGACCGCCATCAGCATCAGGCCTATGGGCTGGACGGCGGCCTGCCCGGCGCCACCGGCATGACGCGGTTCAAGGCGGCGTCAAACGACCACTGGCAGACGATGGTCGAAGCCTTCGCCAAACGTTCCACCAGCAAGTGGTCGAACGTCACGTTTCATCCGGGCGACCGCGTGCAGATCGAAACGCCGGGCGGTGGCGGCTATGGCCCGCCGCAGACCCGCGAGCGCGCGCAGGTCGCGCAGGATTTGGCCGAAGGGTTTATTTCTGCCGAAGCCGCGCAGCGCGACTACGGCTATCAGGCTTAGGAAAGGACTACGTATGCGTTTCAGCGCCAACGGCTACTACATCGAACGCTATGTGAAATGCGACTGCTGCGGCGTGCTGGTGTACGACGCCGGCGTGCCCGGCGAAGCGAGCACCGCCGGGCTGTTGTTCTGCTCCCCCTGGTGCCGCGAATGGAAGACCCAGAAACTCGCCGGCGTTGCCGTGCCGCGCATCGAGCTGCCCGCCTCGCCTTGAATTAACCCGCCCACGATTGTTTCTGGAGTACTGACTTATGACCGCACGTCTTGCCGGCAAAACGGCCCTCATCACCGGCGCCTCCCGCGGCATCGGCCTCGCGATTGCCGAAGCCTACGCCCGCGAAGGCGCCAATCTGGCGCTGAACGCGCGCGACCCGGTGCGCCTCGCCGAGACCGCCGCCGCGCTGGCCGCCGCCCACGGCGTGCGCGTAACGCCCCACGCCGCCGACGTCACCGACCGCGCCGCCATGCAGCGCATGGTGCAAGAGGTCGAGGCGCTGGGCCCGGTGGATATTCTGGTCAACAACGCCGGCATCCACATGGCGCGGCCGTTCCTGGAATACAGCTTCGAGACCTTTCGCGAGGTGCTGGAAACCAACGTCTACGGCGTGGTGCACCTGACGCAGTTTGTGCTGCCCGGCATGATTGCCCGCAAGCAGGGCCGCGTGATCAACATCGCCTCCACCGCCGGCAAAGGCGGCACCCGCAACCAGAGCGCTTACAACGCCTCGAAGCACGCGGTGGTTGGCCTCACCCGCTGCCTCGCGCTCGAGATGGTGCCGCACAACGTGCTGGTCAACGCCATCGCGCCCACCGGCGGCACGCGGATGACCGAGGGGCTGATTCCGCCGCAGGTGTTCGAGCAGCTCAAACCCGAACTGGTGAGTCCGTTG
>JAURHQ010000619.1 GCA_030833185.1 Gammaproteobacteria bacterium
ACCCGGGTCTTCGATCCGAGCGCCGGCTCGGTCATGTTCAAGGGTCAGGACATCACCCGCACGCCACGCCACCAGGTGGTGTCGCAGGGCATCGCCCGCACCTTCCAAAATATTGAGCTGTTTGAAGGCGCCACCGTGCTGGACAACCTGATGCTGGCGCCGATGCGCGTGCGCGGCATGGGCGCCGAGGAAGCGCGCGCCCTGGCCATGCAGTACCTCGAGCGCGTGGACATTGCCGAGCAAGCCGACAAGTTCCCGGCCCAGCTCTCGGGCGGCCAGCAGCAGCGTGTGGCGTTGGCGCGTGCCTTGGCCAAACAAGCGCCGTTGATGTTTTTGGACGAGCCTTTGGTCAACCTCGATTACAAGCTGCGTGAAGAATTGCGCGAAGACTTGACCCAACTGTTCGAGGCGGGCAGTGGCACGGTGGTTTATGCCACCACCGAACCCACCGAGGCCTTGCTGTTGGGCGGGCACACAGCCGTGATGAAAGAAGGCCGTGTACTGCAATACGGGCCCACGCTGGAAGTGTTTCGCCAGCCCCAGTCGCTGGA
>JAURHQ010000620.1 GCA_030833185.1 Gammaproteobacteria bacterium
AATCACAATCTGAGATGCTACCGCTACATCATAGTCACACCAAAGAATTCTTGGTAGGGGTGCTCGGGAACGATCCGAGTTTTACTGGTTAAAAGCCAGTTACTTCACCTTAAAGTTTCACCCCCGCTATCTTATCACTCTTGTCACTTGTCATGACAGATCTCCTTTAAAAAATTTGGTACCCGGAGCAAGATTTGAACTTGCGGCCAACGCCTTATCAAGGCGCTGCTCTACCACTGAGCTACCCGGGTGCATTGGTCGGCCCTGAGAGACTCGAACTCCCAACCTACTGATTACAAATCAGCCGCTCTACCGTTGAGCTACTGAGGCGTTTGGCTGCCGCTGAAGTATTCGAAACTCCGACCAAGTGTTTAACAGACACCCGTTCTAACCAACTGAACTAAGCGGCAATATTTTTGGCGACCCATGAGGGTATTGAGCCCTCCATCTCCGCCGTGACAGGGCGGCGACTCCACCTGTTGTCCTATGAGCCATTCTATACTTATACACAATCTGAATTGTGTCTTCCTTCTATTATACGGTAAAATTGT
>JAURHQ010000621.1 GCA_030833185.1 Gammaproteobacteria bacterium
GCCTACAAATTTCGCGCGTGCCTCGCCTGATCTCGTCGCCGTGTTGTATGCAAGTGATCAGAAATACGTTTCGCGACGCATATTCGCCGCCGCACGTCGCCGCGTCGAGGCGCGCGCGCCGCGATAGACGAAAGTGACGCGACGCTCGTCGCACGTGTGCCGTCAGGGCGGGATATGGATGTCCGGGAGATTTGAGACACTTGCCAAACCCTAAAAACTGTCTCGAGAGATTGAAAACTGTCTCGAATCTATACGCCCCTGGCGCGCGCCGCGCGCGCGTTCGCGCGTCACACGCGATCTGAGGGTGTTGTTATCGACTCATCCATGTCTGACGTGAACGCGGATACCGTCGAATTGGTCAAAGAGGTCAACGCCGCGCCGGCAGCGCAGCATCCGCAACGTGTTCATGTTAACGAACCTGCGCCCACGCCGGGCGCGTCGGCGGCGTGGCGGGAGCACGCGCGATTGACGGACGGAAAACAACTGGCGATCGATCACCCGAACCTCATCCAGCGAGTCGGCGAGACGACGTTGGAAAGTGACGATGAGA
>JAURHQ010000622.1 GCA_030833185.1 Gammaproteobacteria bacterium
CGGTCTTGTCGAAGCACACGCAGTCGACGTCCGCCAGGCGTTCCACGGCGGCGCCGCCCCGGAAGAGGATGCCTTGGCGGGCGCCGGCGGCGATGGCCGCCAGCACCGCCGAGGGCACCGACAGCACGAGGGCGCAGGGGCTGAGGACGACGAGCAGCGTCATCGCGCGGTAGAGCGACGAGTTGGCGGGGTCGCCCGCGTCCCGGAAGGGGTGGCCGGCGAGCAGCAGGGCGACCAGGAAGAGGGCCGACGCGGACAGCGTGAAGATCGCGTAGGCGTCGCCCCAGCGGTCGATCGCCCGCTGCGCGGGTGCCTTGCTCTCCTGCGCCTCGCGGATGAGTCGCACGATCCGGTGCAGGGCGCTGTCCTGCTCGGCCCGGGTCACGCGGACGACCAGACGGCCCCAGTCGTTGAGGGTGCCGCCCGCCACCGGGTCCGCGCGGCGCTTCGCGGCCGGCTTGGCTTCGCCCGTGAGGGTGGATTCATCGACCGCGCTCTCGCCCTCCAGCACCTCGCCGTCGGCCGGGACCAGCTCCCCGGGCAGGATGA
>JAURHQ010000623.1 GCA_030833185.1 Gammaproteobacteria bacterium
TGTTGGTCACCGCGAGCGAGCGGGTCGCGCCGGTGCGGACGTTGCCGAAGGCGACGGAACCGGACGCCAGCGTGGCGGCGGCCTGGTCGTAGGCGAAGCCGGTGAGGGTGACGGCGCCCGCGGCCAGCGTCACGTTGGAGAGACCCGCGACGCCGTTGGCGTTGGAGCGGAGCGTCAGCGCCAGCGTGTCGGCCAGCGAGCCGGCGGTCGCGGTGGACGCGGTCACGGTCACGTTGCCGGCGGCGCCGGCCAGGATGTTGGCCGGATTGGCCACGCTGAGGGCGGCGGCGGTGACGGCGCCCGTGACATCGAGGCTGTCCTGGTAGGCGGCGTCGGTGACGGCGGCGTTGGTGAAGGTGACCGACTTGGCCGCCGGGGTGGCGCCGACGCGGAGGTTGCCGAAGGCGAGCGCGGCGGTCGAGTAACCGGGCTGCGCGAAGTCGTAGGCGGCGCCGGTGACGGCGACGGTGGCGCCGGTCAGGGAGGCGTCGGCGAGGCCGGTGCCGGACTGGGCCACGGAGGTGAAGCCGAGGCTGAGGTTGCCGGCCA
>JAURHQ010000624.1 GCA_030833185.1 Gammaproteobacteria bacterium
CAAGAAGGCGGTCGGCTCGTCGGACGGCACCCTGGCCCGCGAGGTCAAGGGCCGCAGCCGCGAGCTCGTCATCGAACTGATCGACGGCCTCAAGAAGTCCCAGGGCAAGTAAGCCCGCGTGGAACTGCTCCGGAAGATGCGCGGCGCGGGCGAAACGCCCCCGCCCCGGCCGGCTTGGCCGGAGATCCTGGCCACCGCCCTCGTCGCGGCGGCCGTGGTCGCCGGGCTGGCCTTCCTCACGCGCGAACTCGAGGTGCTGCTCCTCCTGGGTTCCTTCGCCGCCAGCGCGCTCATCGTCTTCGCCTTCCCGGATTCGCCGTTCGCCCAGCCCCGCAACGTGCTGCTGGGACACCTGATCGGCAGCGCCGGCGGGCTGGCCGCGGCGAACCTCTTCCCCGGTCAATGGTGGGCGCCCGCGCTCGCGGTCGGCCTCGCCATCTGCCTCATGAAGGCCACCCGGAGCGTCCACCCACCCGCCTGTTCCAACCCGCTCATCGTCTTCGCCCTGGACCAAGCCCCCTGGTCTTTCCTGCTCTGCCCCACATTGG
>JAURHQ010000625.1 GCA_030833185.1 Gammaproteobacteria bacterium
GCTGCTGAAATTCCCGTAGTCGTGCCTTCCATAAGGTCAACTGAAATGGTGAACGCTGTGCGATGGCTCTCAGTGTTGTTGTCCACCATGAGGGGGAGTCGCAAGTCGTCGCAGCGTTCGCCAGACAATGGTGCAACGACAACACCAGAAGTGTGGCGCACAATGAAGGCAATCTTCTCTGGGGTTGCGAACTGCGCAGCCATGATGAGGTCGCCTTCATTCTCGCGGTCTTCGTCGTCCACCATGACGATCATTTCGCCACGCGCAATTGCCAAAACGACATCTTCAATTGGTGACATTTCAACCTGTTTGTTGCTCATCTGGGGTCCTTTAGTTGGGATTCGGTTCGAGAATGATTTCAATATCGCCGTCAAGATTGGTGGTTGACACCACGCGACCGCGCCACATTTCGGCCATGGTTTCTGCTGCTGGCCCCGCAAATATTCCTGCGGCATTGTCTCCACCAGCAATCACTGGGGCAATGTGCATGATGTATTGGTTAATGAGACGCTCGCGATGAAACGACGCAGCAACACGTGCGCCACCTT
>JAURHQ010000626.1:0-277 GCA_030833185.1 Gammaproteobacteria bacterium
GCATTGTGACCATACCACCACTGAATCATCGCATCTTGTGCACCTGAATAAGCAGAGTAAGACTTGAATAGACTTGCTGGCATTTCCAAGTTATTGAAAATATGCAACATCGCAATCGTCAAAATATATGCGCCAAAGAACCAGTTAGATACATAAATGTGCTTTGTTTTGCGCTTGATCACTGTGCCAAAGAAAACCACAGCGTAAGCAACCCAAACCAAGGTGATCAAAATATCAATCGGCCACTCAAGTTCAGCATATTCTTTTGATGTTGTTA
>JAURHQ010000626.1:287-547 GCA_030833185.1 Gammaproteobacteria bacterium
GCCGCTAACTTATCTGAGAACAAACGAACCTGACAGGTGCGTTGCACGATGTAATAAGAAGTTGCGAATAAGGCACTACCACCGAAGGCAAAAATCACAGCATTGGTGTGCAATGGGCGCAAACGACCATAGCTCAACCAAGGAATGTTCATTGTGATGTCGGGCCAGATCAGCTGTGCAGCCAAAATCACCCCAACCAACATACCAACAATGCCCCAAAGCACTGTTACCAAGGCAAATTGGCGAACAACTTTGTAGTT
>JAURHQ010000627.1 GCA_030833185.1 Gammaproteobacteria bacterium
AATTAGAAGGCGCGGCGTCAGCAAGTGAATCGTTCGGCCCGATGGTCAGGCGGAAGCGACTGGCAGAGAAGCGATCCCCGAAGAATTTCCGAGTCCTTGTATAGGGTGGAGGCGGCGGGAATCTCCCGGTCTTCGCGCTTGCAAGCGCGAATCCGCGTCGGTCGCATCGAGCAGGTTTGACAAAATCAGACCCTGTGCAGCCTTCGCACCAGCAGGTGCGAAGTCGTTACGGCGGCAGCAAGCATGCTTGCTGAAACCCCGCCTTCACCCCCGCGTCCCGCGGATTCGGTTCTCGCAAACTGCGATCACTTCAAAAAAATACCGCCCTTGCGGGCGGCATCTTTTTGAAGTGGTGGAGGCGGCGGGAATCGAACCCGCGTCCAGAAGCACTCTACAGACAGTTCTACATACTTAGTGTTGTCTTTTGGATTTAACCTTGCTGACGCGGACACACACGCTGCAGCAAGACGAGTCACCTTGATTTAACACTGCGCCAAGTAACCCGACGCAATGCGATTCGCTGTGTATGACTCTACTGCTGTTGCCA
>JAURHQ010000628.1 GCA_030833185.1 Gammaproteobacteria bacterium
ACGTCTATAGTGCTTATAGCATCCCCTGACGCAGGCGGCGGAGGGGAAACGCCCAACGGGCCCGGCCGCGCGGGCTTCCCCCGGCCGAGCGAGCGCCGCTCACTTGAGGAGTTCGACCTTGCTCGGCGGCAGTTTGAGGTCGGCGGGCAGGCCCGGGAAAACCTGGGCGAAGAGCGCGGGCTGCTTGGCGAAGCCGGACCCGTCGAGGCAAGCCCACGCGGTCGTCCCGACCGTGCGGATCCCGACCATGAAGCCCTCGGAGCGGACCCGGTTCTTCTCGATGCGCATGACGATGACCAGCGGGACGAAGACGATCTCCTGGTCGCCGGCACGCACCGGCGCCGAGGGCGCGCCCACGGCGCAGTCCTCGAAGCGGAAACCGGCGAAGGCCTTGACGGAGGCGCGGACGGCTTCCTCGAATTTCTGCCGCGAACCGGCCAGCCGCAGGATCGCCGGATGCGTGTGCTTGATGATGGGCTCGGGGTCGCCCCGGCCCATGGCCTCGTTGAGCTCCTTGATGAGCGCGACCAACGCGGCGGCGTCGGCC
>JAURHQ010000062.1 GCA_030833185.1 Gammaproteobacteria bacterium
CATACCGAGCAGAGCTTCCCCATCCTGGTCCTGTATCGGAAAGAGCTGCCAGACTCCGGTGGCGCCGGTAAATACCGCGGCGGGCTTTCGGCGGAATCCTGCTTCATTCCGCACAACACCGACGTCATCACCCAGGACACGCTGTCGTCGGGCAACGCCACGCCGACCTCGACCGGCATGATGGGCGGCTACCCGTCCACCACCAATGCCTACACCTTCCTGCGTGATACCGACATCCTCGAGCGGATGGGCAACAGTCGGATGGTGGAAGACATCGGCGAAGTCACCGGCACCGACGAGATGCTCCAGCTGCGGCAGGAGAACTTTCTGCAGCACAAGGCAGACGTTTACGCCGTGCGCTGGACCGGCGGCGGCGGCTTCGGCGACCCGATGGACCGCGCCTTTGACGACATCAACGAGGACCTCGAGCACTACGCGATCACGCCGGAAGCGGCGTACGGCATCTACGGGGTGGTCGTGGGCGCCGACGGCAAGCTGGACGAAGCGGCGAGCAGCGCGCGCCGTGCGGAGTTGCGGCAATCCCGCGTGACCCGCGGTGGCCGGCAGACCACGGTGCTCCACGGCGCGCTGTTGTGCGAAGCGAGCGTCAACCTGCACGTGCGTCAGGCCGACGACGGCGCCCACTGGGCCTGCGCCAAGTGCGCGAGCGATCTGGGTGCGGTGAATGCCAACTACAAGGACGGCTGCCTGCGCGAAGACCATCCGGTGGCGGACTCCAATCCGCTAATTGGAGATCCGGCGCGCTTTATCGACGACGACGTCACGTTCCGGCAGTTCTTCTGCCCGGGCTGCGGCGCCCAAATCGATAATGAAATTGCGGTTACCAAAGACGACGTGCTGGCCGACATCGGCGTCAGCCTGCGCTAGGTTGATGGCGCGCGAGGGCCTGCGGTGCAGGTTCTCGCGCGCTGCATTTGGACAGCCCCGCGCGCAAGGCGCGGGCCTCAGCGGCCAGCGACCTCCGGAAACGGCGGGGCCGGCCGGGCAAAGAGATAGCCCTGCAAGAGATCGCAGCCAATCTCGATCAGCAGCGCGGCTTCGGCTTCGGTTTCCACCCCTTCAGCAACCACCAGCGTTCGCGCCCGTCGGCAGACACTGACCAGGGACGACACCAGCGCGCGCTTCATGTGGGAGTCTTCAATCCCCCGCACCAGCGACATATCGAGCTTGGCCACATCCGGCGAGAGTGAGACCAGCAGAGACAGACCGGCATAGCCTTCGCCCAAATCGTCAATTGCCACCCGATAGCCCGCGCCGTGCAATTGCTCGACGGTCACGCTGACCTGATCGCGTAGCGACAGCTGCGCGCGCTCGGTCACTTCCCACACCACGCGCGAGGCAAAGGGCCGCAGCGGCTCGTCTTCGCGCAACAGCAAGTCCGCGCGAAACTCGAGTGGGTGCAGGTTCACAAACACCGGCTCAAAGCGCCCCGGATGCTCGGCCATGGCGCCCGCGACGCAGCTGCGCACCTGCCGACCCAGTTCTTCGATTCGACCAAGCACCTCGGCGGCGATCAGCAACTCGGCCGGGTTCTGCATGGGGCCGCGACTGCGCATCAAGGCTTCAAACGCGTAGATGGAACGGTCGTGGCTGCGCACCAGCGGCTGGAACACCGTGTAGAGCTCGCGCAGGGACTCCGCAAACCGACGCTCGGTGGTTTCCAGATCGAGCAGCAGCGGCTGGAACTCGCTGCGCGCCAGCAGCAGCTTGTGCTGCAGACGCTGGAGCTGCGCCTCGCGCAGCGTGCGGTCGACTTCCTGCATAAAAAATTCCGGCGCAATCGGCTTGAGCAGAAAACCCGCCGCTCGTCCACGCATGGCGCGCTGCGCCGACTCGACCGAAGACTCGCCGGTGATCACCAGCACCGGCAGTAGCGGATCGAGTTCGCGCAGCTTGACCAGCAGGTCGAGGCCATCGGCATCCGGCAGCAGCACGTCAATCACCGCCAGCTGAAACTCGTGCTGCTCCGCCGCCGTCAGCGCCGCCGCGCAGGTCGTGGCCTGAATTACGGTCAGGTGCCGCTGCTTGAGGAGTCCTACCAGCGCGCCCCGCACCTGATCGTCATCGTCGACCAGCAAGACGTTAAGGGCGGTGTTTTCTTCGCTGACCGCGGTGACTTCGGGCGCCACCCGCGCCAGGGGCCCGGTGCGCTCTACGGCCGCCACGGCGGCGGTGGGTCCAACCGCGTCCAGCGCCCAACGGGCGAGCGTGTTGGCGGCGAAGGGTTTCCAGAGCAGCGCCACCCGCGGTCCACAATCGTCGGTCGAATGGTTGAAATTACCCGAGGTCGCGATCAATTCGGCCAGCGGCGCGAGTTCGCGCGCATGGGCGAACACGGCGGGCGCCGGCATGCCCGACAAGGACATATCGCAAATCAGCAGGGCGAGGGTGTCGCCAAGGGCGCTAATTTCACGACAGGCCGATTCGCCGCTCGCCACGGCGATCACGTTGAAACCAACGTGCATCAGGGCCTGCACCGAGGCCCGACGCAGCAGGCTGTCTTCTTCGACCAGCACGCAGACCGCGCCGCCGGCGCCGCCAGTCGCAGCGGGCAGCGTTGTGGGTTCGTCTCCTTGAGACATTTGGGGCGCCTCGACCAGCGGAAAATCAACGCTGATGCGGGTGCCCTGCCCCATCCGGCTATCGACGCGGATCGCGCCTGCTGCCTGTTCGACCAGCATCCGGCAGGTGGCGAGCCCGAGACCGGTGCCTAGCGCCTTGGTGGTGAAGAAGGGCTCAAACAGCCGCGCGATGGTGTCGCTGTCCATGCCGGCCCCGCTGTCGCGCACCGTCAAGCGCACGTACTGCCGGGGCTCGAATGCGCCAGCGGCCTCATCCGGCCGGCGTACCGCAATGGCCACCTTGCCACCCCCTGGCATGGCGTCGCGCGCATTGGCGATGAGATTCAGCAGGATCTGCTCCAGCGAGGTGGTATCGAGTCCCACCCACATCGGCTCGCTGTCCAACTCCAGGGAAACCTTGATTTGCGGCCCGGCAAGCCGCTGGGTCATGCGGTAGTTCTGCTGCACCACCTGCAGCAGATCTGCCGAGCCTTGCGGACGGCTGGCGCTGGAGCGCGAGAGATCGAGCAGTTTGCGGGTCAGCATGGCGCCGCGCTCCGCGGCGTGGACCACACCTTCCAGATGGCTTTTTTGACGGTCTTCCACCGCAGACCAAATCGCCATCTCCGAAAAGCCCATGATGGCGCTAAGGATGTTGTTGAAGTCGTGGGCAATGCCGGCGCTGAGCCGGCCCATCAGTTCCAGCCGCTGGCTGCGCGCCAGACCGTCTTCGGCCTCGCGCTGGCGCGTGATATCGACATGGAAGGCCAGCATGTGCGAGATGGTGCCGTTCCGGTCCGGCACCGGGGAAAGCGCCACTGCGCTCCAGAACTCCTGCCCGTTTAACCGTCGACCCCGCAGATTGATTTCAAAGGACAGTCGGCGCGTCAGCGCCTCGTGCAGGCGCAGGCTCTCGGCCTGCAGCGTGGCCGGGTACAGGAACAGCGGTTCGAGTTGCAGCACCTCCGCCCGGGTGGCGCCTGACAGCGCGCAGAACGCATCGTTACAAAACACCGTGCGCCGGGCCGTGCCGCGCGTGTCCATCAGCACAATGCCAAGCGTGGCGTGTTCTACCGCGCCGCCCAGCAGGCGCAGGCGCGTGTCGGCGGCATGGCGTTCGAGCGCGACGGTAATGGTGGCCGCCAGCGTGCGGTCGTCGAACGGTTTGAGCAAATAGCCGTAGGGCGAAGTTTCGGCGGCGCGCTTGATGGTGTCGTCGTCGGCGTAGGCCGTGAGAAAAATGACCGGCACATCACCCAGGGTACCCATGGCATGGGCAATCTGAATGCCGTCGGCCTCACCCCGCACGTGCACGTCCATCAAGACCAGATCGGGTTGATGGGCGCTGAACAGGCCGAGCGCATCGTCGTAGTTATCCGCCACCCCGACCACTTCGTAGCCGGCGCGGACGAGGCGCCGCTCCAGATCGAGCGCGATGAGTGATTCGTCTTCGACGATCAGCAGGCGATCCTTGCGCCTGGCCCCCTGGGCGGTGTCGAGCATGAGTTCCAACCAGGCCTCCGGAGCAGCTGAAGATTTCCCAACGAGGGCGCGGGCCGCGCGGGCGGGCGTGGTGGCCGCCGCGTCAGAAACGCCTGTCTTGAGGCGAATAGGGCTCCCTGCCGTCGCATTCTCTGGCGGGTGCCGTGCGCTCGCAAGCTTCCTTTTTGAGCGTGAAAAAACTGCTCAAGGATCAGCCCGGGCGGCCGACACGCCAGTATTGGCGTGGACGCCCGGCCACCTTGTCTGTCCTGTAATCCAATTGCAGACGTCAGCAGGACACCGGTCCGGATGGCCTTACACAAAAGATGCCGCCGCAGGGCGCGCTTAAAACGTCTTCCGGGAGGCCTCATGTTGTCTGCGCGTATCCTCTGGCTGTTGAAACTGAGCGCCTTGCTTGCGGTGATTGGCTGCGCCAGCGGTGCCGCGCTCCTGCTGGCCGCGAGGCTGGGGGCCACCGAATGGCTGGTGATCGGCACGCTGGCCCTGCTGGCCATGGGGCTTGCCAGCCTGTGGCTCCGGCAGGCAGAAACCGAGACACAGACCGCGGCCACCACCGCCCAACGGGCGCTGCAGCTCTTCGAGGCCCATCCCGACGCCCAGCTCTGCGTCACCCATACCGGCCATATCAGCCGCGCCAATCCGGCCGCCCATGCCCTGCTCGCCAACGGCGCCGCGCCGCTGAGCGGTCAGTCCTTGTGGACGCTTTTCACGGATGCCGAACCCGTACTTGCCGCCCTCGACAAGGCACGTACCCGCGGCGTGGTGCGCGACATGGAGTTCCCGCTACGCCGGGCCGACGACAGCGTTCGCGAGGTCAGCTTGAGCGCTGCGGTGCTGGCCGACGATGCCAGCGGTCCGCTCAGCCTGCTGGTCACGCTACACGACACCAGCGCCGCCCGCCGGGCGGAGCGCGCCGCGCGGGATCAGGCCGAGCTCAGCCGGGCGCTGCTTGATGCGGCCAGCGACGCCGTGCTCGTGACCGGGCTCGACGGGCGCATCCTCGACTGTAATACCGCCACCCGCAGCCTGTTCGGCCTGAGCGCGCAGGGTCTGCGGGATCTCCACTTCAGCGCGCTGTTCAGCGAGCCCGCACTGGCCTCCCAGCACCATGCACACGCCATCAGCGCCGGCGAAGTCGTTGATGCCCCCATGCTCATCCGCCCGCGCGACGGTCAGCCGCGCGATGTGCTGATGCAGGCGCTGGCCCGTCGCGACGCCGAAGGCACGCTCACCGGGGTCTTCCTTAATCTGCGCGACGTCACCGAGGCCCGTCGCGCGGCGCTGGCGCGCGACGAAAAAGAATGGGTGGTTGCCGGTATTGCGCGGCTGAATGCGGTGTTTCAGGTCACGGGCGCGGTGGAGGATCTGGCGCGTCGGATCATCACCGAACTGAGCGAATATGCCGGCGCGCAGGTGGGTGCGTTCTACGCCAGAGAAGAATCAGGCGACGGGCATGCCCTGATCGCCAGCCATGCCTTTACCCACCGCAAGGGCTACGCCACCCGCTTCCTGTCCGGCGAGGGCTTGCTGGGTCAGGCGGTGCTGGAACGCAAACAGATTCACGTAGCCGACCTGCCACCGGGCTATTTGACCATTGCCTCCGGTCTGGGCGAGGCGGATGCCGGTCACCTCTACATCACGCCGCTGATGCTGGAGGGCGAGGTGAAAGGGGTGCTGGAGCTGGGGTCCATCAAATCGCTGGGCGAGAGCGCGCTGGAATACCTGCGGCAGGCCGCGCCGATGATTGCCGTGGCGCTGGAGGCCTCTAGCGCCCGCGCCATCGCCGCCGCCGCCCTCGCGCAGGCTCAGCAGCTCGCATCGGAACTGGAAGCCCAGCAAGACCGGCTTCGCGCAACCAACGCCGAGCTTGAAGAGCAAACCACCGAGCTGCTGGCCTCGGAGCAGAAGCTGCAGGCTCAGCAGACCGAAATCGAACTCGCCAACGCCGAGCTGCAACAGCAGAACGAGTTGCTCGAACAGCAGCGCAACGAGACCGAGCAGGCGCGACGGACCCTGGTGATGCAGGCGCAGGAAGTGGCGCTGGCCAGCAAATACAAGTCGGAGTTTCTGGCGAATATGTCGCACGAGCTCCGCACGCCGCTGAACAGTCTGCTGCTGCTCGCGCGCTCGCTGCGCGACAACCCGGACGGCAATCTGAGCACCGATCAGGTGGAGTCGGCGAGCGTCATTTTTGACAGCGGCAGTGACCTGCTGAACATCATCAACGAGATTCTGGACCTCTCCAAAATCGAAGCCGGCAAGATGGAACTGCGGCTGGCGGACGTCGATATCCAGGACGTGGCGCGCACGCTGGTCTCGCAGTTCGAGCACATGGCGCACGCGCAGGGTCTGCAATTCAAGGTGGCGGCGGAAGGCAATTTGCCACCCCGGCTGGTCACCGACCCGCAGCGGCTGGGCCAGATCCTGAAAAACCTGATCGGCAACGCGCTGAAATTTACCGAGCACGGCAGCGTCAGCGTGCGCTTCGCGCGGCCGCCGGGCGACACCCGCTTTCGGCGCAGTGGTTTCGACCCCGTACGCGCCGTGGCGGTCCACGTCACCGACACCGGCATCGGCATTGCGGAAAACCAGCAGAAAGTCATTTTTGAAGCTTTCCAGCAGGCCGACTCCGGCGACCGGCGGCGTTACGGCGGCACGGGCCTGGGGCTGTCTATTTCGCGCGAACTCGCCAACTTGTTGGGCGGCGAGATTCACGTCAGTTCCACCCCCGGTGAGGGCTCTACGTTCACGCTCTACCTGCCGGAAACCCTCTCGGCTTCAAGCGACGAAGAGGCAACGCCTGCCGTCGTCCCGATGCCAGCGGTGAGCGCACCCGCCGGCGCGCCTGCGCCGATCGGCCACAGCGCACACAACGGGCACAAGCCGCCCGCGATGGTCGCCGCCACGCCGCGCCCGAATGTGGAGAAGCCGCAGACGCCACTGGACGATGACCACGGCAAAATTGCGCCCAACGACCGCGTGCTGCTGCTGATTGAAGACGACCTTCGCTTCGCCAAAATCCTGATCGAGCACGTGCGCCAGCGTGGCTTCAAGTGTCTCCACGCCACCTCCGGTGAAAGCGGGCTGGAGCTTGCGCGGGTGTACCGGCCGGACGGCGTGGTGCTGGACATCGAGCTGCCGGGTATCGACGGCTGGACGGTGCTGTCCGAACTGAAACAGGACCTCTCGCTGCGGCACATCCCGGTCCATATCGTATCGGTTGAGCCGGCGTCCAAGGCCAATCTCGGCATTGGCGCAATCGGCCATACGGCCAAGCCGGTGGCGCAGGAGCAAATTGATGAAGTGCTGCGACGGCTGGATGCGGCCGCGGCGCATGCCGCCAAGCGCGTGCTGGTGATTGAAGACGAGCCCCTGATGCGACAGGAAACCGTGCGCGTCATTGGCAACGGCAACGTCAAGGCAGACTCGGCCGGTACCGGTCGCGAAGGCCTGGAACTGCTGGGCAGGACCCGCTACGACCTGGTGGTAATGGACCTCGGCCTGCCGGACATGTCGGGCGTCGAACTGCTGCAAACCTGGTCGAAGATGACCGACAACCTGCCGCCGGTGATCATCCACACCGTGCGCGAACTGACGATGGAAGAAGAGCTTTTCCTGCGCCATTTCTCCGATTCGATCATCATCAAGGACGTGCGCTCGCAGGAGCGGCTGATCGACGAAGTTGCGCTGTTCCTCCACCGCGTGGTGCAGGAACTGCCGGAAGACAAGCGTCAGGCCATCTTCCACCTGCGACAGTCAGACGAGCCGCTGCGCGGCAAGAAAGTGCTGATCGTGGAAGACGATATGCGCACCATGTTTGCGATGGCGCGCATGCTCGCCGGGCACGGCGTAAATCCCATCAAGGCTGAAAACGGCGAACGGGCGCTGGCCATGCTGGCCGAGCATCCGGATACCGATCTGGTTCTGCTCGACATGATGATGCCGGTGATGGACGGCTACGAAGTGGCGCGGCGTCTGCGTCAGGATCAGAACCTCAGCCAACTGCCGGTGATTGCGCTGACCGCAAAGGCGATGCGCGAAGACCGCCAGCGCTGTCTGGAAGCGGGTTGCACGGACTATCTGAGCAAGCCGGTCGACCCCGACCGCCTGACTTCGCTGATGCGCGTCCTGATGTTCCGCTAGGTGCATCACGTGCGCGTACCGGCCAGCGAGCAGCGAATGTCCCACGCGGCCAAGGCCATGGATATTCAGCACATCGAAGTCGAGCTGCTGCTCGAGGCGCTTTATTTGCGCTACGGCTACGATTTCCGCGAGTACGCACGAGAAACCGTGGTGCGTCGACTCGAGCAGTGCTGCGAGGATCTGGGCACGCCGACGATCTCTGAGCTCACCGGCAAGCTGCTGCGCGACCCGTCTACCTTCTACCGCGTCATCAGCTATTTTTCGGTCAACGTCACGGCGCTGTTTCGCGATCCGCACTTCTACACCGCGCTCCGCGACCGGGTCTTACCCATGCTACGCACCTGGCCGCATGTGAAAATCTGGGACGCCGGCTGCGCGACGGGCGAAGAGTTGTACTCACTCGCGATCCTGCTGGTGGAAGGTGGCCTGTCGTCGCGGGCGCGCATCTATGCGACGGACCTCAGCGCGGCGGCGCTGGATACCGCACGGGCCGGCATCTATCCGCTGGAAATCCTCGCCCAGGGCGGCCGTAACTATTTTGAATTTGGCGGCAGCTATTCGCTGGCGCACTACTATCTGGCCGGCCGGGAGGCAGGGGTGATGGATGCCAGACTGCGCCAGAACATCACCTTTGCCCGCCACAACCTGGCGATGGACAAGTCTTTCGGTGAAATGCAGGCGGTGATCTGCCGCAACGTGCTGATCTACTTCAATCGCGAACTGCAGGACGCGGTGCTGCAGATGTTCTGGGAAAGTCTCGATCACGGCGGCTATCTGTGTCTGGGCAACAATGAGTCGATTTCGTTTACCTCGGTCGAGAAGCGCTTCGATGTGGTCGACGCCCAGGCCCGGATCTACAAGAAGCGAGTGCTGCGATGAACGCGACTAGCGCCGGCCGCTCGCCGGCCAGCCTGCCCCCGATCGAAGAACTGCTGATCCTGGCGGTGGACGACACGCCGGCCAATCTGGTGGCGCTGGAGCGCGTCCTCGGCGGCGTGGGTGCGCGCGTGGTGCGCGCCAGCAGCGGCGAAGAGGCACTGGGCCTGTGCCTGCGGCATCGCTTTGCACTGGCCATTCTGGACGTGCAGATGCCGGAAATGGACGGCTACGAACTGGCGGAAATCCTGCTCGCGGATCCGGCCACCTGCCGTACGCCGATCATTTTCATGACGGCGGCCTATTTCGACGAATCGCATGTTTTTCGCGGCTACACCACCGGCGCGGTCGACTACATCATCAAGCCCTATCACCCCGAGACCCTGCTGGCCAAGGTGCGGGTATTTCTGGAACTGGCGGTGCAACGGCAGCAGCTGGAGCGCATGCTGGCCGAGCGCAATCAGGCGCTTGATGCAAGCGAAGGTCGCTTCGACGATTTGTTCGAACTGGCACCACAGGCGCTCTTGATGACCTCGACGGACGGCGTGATTCAGCGCTCGAATGCGGCCGCTGAAGCGCTGTTTGGCTATGCGCGCGGGGAACTTGAGGGGCTCGCGCTGGCGCTGGTGCTACCGGCTTATCCGCTGCCCCGGCGCATCGCCGGTGATGCCGGCGGGCCGGACCGGCGTAGCGGCGACACCTGGACGGCAGAACGCCCCGACGGCACGACCCTGCGGGTGGAAGTGCGCGCCGCACTGGCCGAAATTGCCGGCCAGCATTACGTGCTGGCCAGCGTCAGCGACGTGAGCGAGCGCGTCAGCGCATTCGAAACCCTGCAGCGTTCGCTCCGCGAAAAAGAAGTGTTGCTGAAGGAAGTCCACCATCGGGTGAAGAACAACCTGCAGGTTGTCTCCAGCCTGCTTGGACTGCAGTCCGCGCAGAGCAACGCGCCCGAAGTGCAGTCGGTGCTGGAAGATTGCGTGGGCCGCGTGCGGTCGATGGCGATCGTCCACGAGCAACTCTACGGCAGCGAATCGCTGTCGCAGATCGACCTCGGTCACTACGCGCAAAATCTTGGCGACATCCTGCGTGGCACCTACGCGCCGGAGGCGCGACTGCTGGTGGTCGCCGAGCCGGTGAATGTCTCGATCGAAATCGCCACGCCGCTAGGGCTGTTACTCAACGAACTCATCGCCAACGCGCTCAAGCATGGCCTCGCGCCGTGGCAGCCCGGCCGGCCGCGCCGCACGGGGGAGCATTGCGATGTGCTGGTGGAAGTCGCTTCGGACGCGGCACACACCTATATCTCGGTGACGGACTCGGGCCCCGGGCTCAGCGATCCGCAGCCACGGCCCGGTTCAAGCTCGATCGGCATGGAATTGATCCGCGCGTTGAGCCGGCAGGTCGGCGCGCAACTCGAGTTTCACAATGAGCACGGCCTGCGCGTGCGTTTGACGCTGGCCCGACTTTAAGCGCTGCCGCTCAGGCCGGCGCGCGGCATCCGGAAACAGAAGGACGTCTCGCCCGCGGCGCTGGCAACCGTCAGCGTGCCGCCGTGCGCGCTAGCAATCTGGCGCGCAATGAAGAGCCCCAGTCCCAATCCTTCGCTGCGCGCCTGCGGGCGGCCGCGAAAGAAAGGCTGAAAGAGATGCGGCAACAAGCTCGACTCGATAGCCGGGCCGCCGTTGCTGACGCGAAGTTCAAAGTCGGTGTTCGTGACGCGCGCCATCACCTGCACCGGCGCGTCATCTGCTCCGTGGGTGAGCGCGTTGGCGAGCAGATTGGCCAGCAGCTGGCCGAGGCGCCCCGGATCTGCGGGCAGCGGCGGTAGTGTCGGCAGGTCGAGCACAATCTGACGCCCCGGATGCGTGGCCTGCAGTTCGGCGACGACCTGCGCCAGCACGGGACGCAAGGGGGTAGCCGGCGCAAGCGTCAGCCCCAAGCCGCCGCCGAGTCTGGCGCGGGCGAAGTCGAGCACGCTATCCACAATGCCGATGCTGCGCGCGGTGCTCTGCGCCATCAGTTCCAGCACGCCCCGCCCGTCCTCGCTCAGTGCTTCATCCTTCAGCAATTCAACGCCGGAACTGATCGCCGCCAAGGGGCTGCGCAGGTCGTGCCCCAGCACCGCGATGAACTGTTCGCGCAACTCGGCTTCGGCGCGCTCATCGCGGAGCGCGGCGGCGGAGGACGCGAGTTGTCGTTCGGCTTCCAGATGAAACGCAATGAGTTCGGCCCACAGTTCAAAACTTCGGACGATGTGGGGCGAGCTGACCCGATGCGGCTGCGGGTCGATCGCGCAAAGCGTGCCGAAAAACGTGCCGTCACGCAGCCGCAGGGGCACCGAAATATAGCTTTGCAGGCCGTATTGGGCGGGGGTGTGGTGGTGGCAGAAGGCAGGGTCTTCCGGCACGTTGTCGATCGTCACGCGTTGCCCGGAGCGCCGGATTTCATCGCAGATCGTGGTCGTCACGACGAGTTCGCCGCCCGGCTGCAGGCCAAAGCCAATTTTGTCGAGCACGCTGCAGGCCACCCAGTGATTTTCCGTCACCCGGGCCACCGCGGCGAAGCCCATGCCCGTCAACTCGCAGGCCAGATTGAGAATTGCCGGCACGGCGTCGAGCCGGCCGATATCGGCCACATCTGCGGCGAGATCATTGGGTAGACCCATGGGCGATGGTCCTTGGTCGTGGCCGATTACGATGCCCGGAGTATAGCGAGCGGACCTCTGAGGCGAACGTGCTTCGCCTGATAGCGGGGATGAATCACGCACTCAGCAAGGAAGAAGCAGTTCGTTGCCGGCCGGTTTTTTCCCGGCAGCGCGCCCCGCAAGCCGCCTCATGCAGAAGCGCTGGCGGCGGCGCCACGCGCGACGCGCGAGGGCGCAAAGCCGTGCGCCTGGCGAAACGCCCGGCTGAAGGCAGCGACGCTGTCGTAACCCACGGCATGCGCAGCCTCGGTCACCGAGACGCCCGCGCCCAGGCGCTCCAGCGCCACTGCCAGTCGCAGGCGGGTGCGCCACTGCGCCAGCCCGAGACCGGTCTCGGCGAGAAAGCATCGTTCCAGCGTGCGCAAGCTGGCGCCGGCGCTCCGGGCGACGCTCGCCAGTGGGTCCGGATCGTCCGGGGTTTGCAGCCAGCGTTCGGCGACCCCGCGTGCGCGTCTATCCGTAGGCAAGGGAAGGCCCGGCGACAGCCCTGCAAGCGGCTGCACGAGCGCCGGGACCAGGGCTAAGGCCCGTCGCACCGGATGCTCAGGCCCGGCGCTTGGCAACAGGGCAAGCGCGGCCCGCAGGATTTCCCGCGCGATAGCCGGCACCCCGACCACCGCGCAGTTTGCGGGTGCCTCGTCGGCGAGGGCGTCGGGCTCAGCGTAAAGGGTGCACAGGCGGAAGGGTCGTGCGGCCTGCACCGCGTGTTCGGTACCGCCCGGCACCCACACCGCGCGTTCGGGCGGACAGACCCAACGGCCGTCCGCGGTCAGCACCGTCACCACCCCGGCGTCGGCGTAAAGGAGCTGATGTCGGCGGTGCCGGTGTGGCACCCCCTTGCCCGGCTCGAGCCACTCCCCGAGCACGGTCAGGGGGTGCGGCGCGCGGTCCGGGTCAAACACCGTGCGCGCGGCAGCGCTGCCGGGCGCCTTGGGCTGAAGGTCTCGCGTCATGTCGATTTCTGCATCACGTCCGTCGCAAGCTGCAATGTACGACAGCTGCCGGCCGCCCACACTGGCCGGGCGTTCAGGTTCGGTCCGAACCCGCCCAATCAGGAGCACTCCGATGAAACATGCGATCACCGCCGCCTTGTTCTTCGCCACCACCGTGATGGCGCAAGCCGGCACCCTGTACACCTACACCAGCGATACCAGCGGCTTTGACACCCACACCTACTACTACGACGACGGTCAGGAGGTAACGGTCTTCGACACCCAGTTCTTGCCTTCGCTGACCGCGGACATGTTGGCCAAGATCAAGGAGACCACACGCTCACCGGTCACCCGGGTCGTCGTCACCCATCCGAATCCGGACAAGTTCAACGGCCTGTCAGTGCTGCATGCGGCGGGCGTGGAGTCCATTGCCTCCGCCGCGACCCAGGCCGCCATGCCCGGCGTGAACGCCTACAAGCGGCATTTCTGGATCAACGTGGCCGGCGCGTTTACCCCGCAAACCTATCCCGAATTCCAGCCGGTAAAGACCACCTTCACCGACCGCAGCGTGCTGAAACTCCGCTCCGGCGAGACCATCACGCTTTTTGAGTTGAAGCACCCGGGCGTGGCCAGCACCCAAACGGTGGCCCGCATCGACAACACGGGCGACCTGATCGTGGGCGATCTGGTGCACTACAAGGCGCACGCCTGGCTGGAAGGCGGCATCGTGGACGGCACCGCCCGACCCGATCTGGCGGCGTGGCGGGCGGCGCTTGAAGAACTGCCGGCGCTGGGCACGGGCAAGGTGTATGGCGGGCGCGGCGAAGTGGGTGGCGTTGCCGAGGTCGTCGCCTTCCAGACCGAGTATCTGACCTGGGCCGACCGCGAGGTGACCGCCTACGTGGCGAGCGCGCCCGCCGCAGCGCTGGCAGATCCGGCGCAAGCGTCAGCGCACTACGCCGCGCTACAGAAGCGTTTTGCCACCGCCAGGCCCGAACTTGGCCTGTCCTATCTGGTGGGCTACGGCGTCTACGGACTCGTCAATGCCAAGCTGAAATAGCGCACACCCCGCGGCTCTTAGGCCAGCGCCGCGAGCGGCTCGGTCAGGTTCCCCGGCGCTCGGGTCAGGCGGTCTCCTCGCTGGCGCGAACTGTCCGGCGGGCGAGCCAGGCTGAGGTCGCGAGCCCCGCCAGCGCAATCCCGGCCAGCAGCAGAAAGAGGTGCTGCAGGCCGGGCAGACCGGGCTCGGCATCCAGCAGCCGCCCGGCAATCGGGGCAAAAAACACATCCGGGGTGAAACCGATCACCGAGACCAGCCCCACTGCGAAACCGGTGCGGGCATGAGGCACCGCGGTTTCTTCCAGCAGGGCGAAGTACACGCCGCGCAGCGCGTAGACCGCAGCCACGCTCAGCAGCACTTCTCCCAGCAACAGCCCGCGGAGCGCGGCCGAGGGCGTGACCGTCCCCAGCGCCAGCGCGCAGGCCGCGCCGAGTGCGAACAGGCCACACAGCGCCAAGCTGGGGCGAAAGCGATCGGCCAGCAGCCCCGCCAGCACCGCCGCCAAGGGCCGCAGCCACGCCGCTGCCGCCATGTGACCGGCGGCGTCCACTTCGTCGAGACCAAAGCCCTTCACCAGATAGAGCGTGTAGTAATCAAGCGCCTTGTAACCGCAGTAGGCGCAGACCACGACCGCCGCCTGCAGCCACAGACGCCCCGTGGACCGGTCCGCCAAACCAGACGCCGGGTGCGGTCCGGCGCCGGCGACCGGATGCCCGCGCGGCAGGCCGAGCGCGCACAGCAACTCCGTCACGCTGGGCACCAGCGAGACGATTCGCACCTCGCCCCGCGCGCTGGTATGCGCAGTGCCGATAGCGTCGACCCAAGCCGTCACCGTCAGGCGCCTACATGTTCCGGCGGTATTCCCCGCCCACGTCATACAGCGCGCCGGAAATCTGGCCCAAAGATGCCACCTTCACCGACTCCATCAACTGCGCGAACACGTTGCCGCGCTCACGCGCGACCTGCTGCAGGCGGGTCAGCTCCGCCGGACGCTCGTCGGCGCGAATCGCCTGATACGCGCGCACGCTGGTGATCTGATCCTGCTTCTCTTCTTCCGTCGAGCGCATCAGTTCGATGGTCGTGACCTGATCCTCTTTGCCCTCCTTCGGCAGGAAGGTGTTAACGCCGATCAGCGGGAGGCGGCCGTCGTGCTTCAGGTGCTCGTAGTACATGCTTTCATCCTGAATCTTGCCGCGCTGGTACATGGTGTCCATCGCGCCGAGCACGCCGCCGCGTTCGGAAATCCGCTCAAATTCCGCGTACACCGCTTCCTCGACCAGATCCGTCAGCTCGTTGATGATAAACGAGCCCTGCAGCGGGTTTTCGCAGAAGTTGAGTCCCAGCTCGCGGTTGATGATGAGCTGGATCGCGACCGCCCGGCGCACGGATTCCTCGGTCGGCGTGGTGATCGCTTCGTCATACGCATTGGTATGCAGGCTGTTGGTGTTGTCGAAAATCGCATACAGCGCCTGCAGCGTGGTGCGGATGTCGTTGAAGCTGATCTCCTGCGCGTGCAGGCTGCGGCCGGACGTCTGAATGTGGTACTTCATCATCTGGCTGCGCGCGCTGGCGCCGTAGCGCTCACGCATCGCACGCGCCCAGATCCGGCGCGCCACACGGCCAATGACCGAGTACTCCGGATCCATGCCGTTGCTGAAGAAGAAGCTCAGGTTGGGCGCGAAGTCGTCGATCTTCATGCCGCGGGCGAGGTAGTACTCAACAATCGTGAAGCCGTTCGACAGCGTGAAAGCCAGCTGGGAGATGGGGTTCGCGCCGGCCTCGGCGATGTGATAGCCGCTGATCGAAATGCTGTAGAAGTTACGCACGTCGTGCTGGACAAAATATTCCTGCACGTCGCCCATCATCTTGAGCGCGAACTCGGTCGAGAAAATGCAGGTGTTCTGCGCCTGATCTTCTTTCAGGATGTCGGCCTGCACGGTGCCGCGCACGGTGGCGAGGGTCCGGGTCTTGATGCGGGCGTAGGTCTCTGCGTCTACCACCTGATCGCCGGTGATGCCCAGCAGGCCAAGACCCAGGCCCGAATTGGACGACGGCAGCTCGCCTTTGTAAGTCGGGCGCGCCTTGCCGCGGGCCTTGAACCACGCGTCAATTTTGGGCTGCACCGCCTCCCACTGACCCGTCTCGCGCAGATGTTTCTCCACCTGCTGGTCGATGGCGGCGTTCATGAAGAAGGCCAGCACCATCGGCGCCGGGCCGTTGATGGTCATGGATACCGAGGTGCTCGGCGCGCAGAGATCGAAGCCGGAGTAGAGCTTCTTCGCATCGTCGAGCGTCGCAATCGAGACGCCCGAGTTGCCAATCTTGCCGTAGATATCCGGGCGCTCGTGCGGGTCTTCGCCGTAGAGCGTGACCGAGTCAAAGGCGGTCGACAGTCGCGCCGCCGGCTGGCCCGCAGACACGTAGTGAAAACGCCGATTGGTGCGCTCCGGCGTGCCTTCGCCAGCGAACATGCGGGTCGGATCTTCGCCGGTTCGGCGGTAGGGATAGACGCCACCGGTGTAGGGATAGCTGCCCGGGAGGTTTTCTTTCATCAGGAAACGCAGGCGATCGCCCCAGCCGTCGAAGCGCGGCGGCGCGATTTTCGGCACGCGATTGTGGCTTAGGGTCTCGCGGTAGTTATCGCCTTCCACCAGCTTGTCGCGCACCTGATAGGTGTATTTCTCGCTGGTGATACCGGCCAGTCGCGCCGGCCATTCACGCAGCAGTTGCAGACCTTCCGCGCCGATCACGGCCAGCGCCTCGTTGTAGCGACGACGCAGTTGGCCGACGAGTTCGTCGCCAAGTTGCGCTTCGGGGTAGGGCTCACAGGCCGCCGGCAGCGCCGCATCGCCCAGCGCTTCCAGTGCCGCCCAGCAGTGATGCGCCAGATTGGCCGCCGCCGCCGCGCGTTCCACAAACCCGTTGATGCCACGGCCCTGCTCGACGATTTCCGCGAGATAGCGGGTGCGCGCGCCCGGAATGAGCACGGTGGCGCGCGGCTCCTTGATGCTCACATTGAGTTGCGGCGTCCACTTGGCTTCGTCGGCGCCGATTTTCTTCGCCAGCGTCTTGCACAGGTTGAGGAACATCCAGGTCAGCCCCGGATCGTTGAACTGGCTGGCGATGGTCGGGAAGACCGGGATTTCCTCGTCCGGCGTCATGAACGACTGATGGTTGCGCTTCCACTGCTTGCGAATATCGCGAAGCGCGTCTTCAGCGCCGCGCTTGTCGAACTTGTTGAGCACGATGAGCGAGGCGAAATCCAGCATGTCGATTTTCTCGAGCTGGCTGGCCGCGCCGTATTCGCTGGTCATGATGTACATCGGCAGGTCGACCAGATCGACGATTTCCGAGTCGCTCTGACCAATACCGGCGGTTTCGACGATCACCAGATCGAAGGCCAACGACTTCAGGAAAGCCACGGCATCACCCAGCATCGCGCTGGTGGAAAGATGCTGTCGCCGGGTGGCCATCGAGCGCATGTACAGCCGCTCATGCCGCAGGCTGTTCATGCGAATGCGGTCGCCGAGCAGCGCGCCGCCGGTGCGCCGGCGCGTCGGGTCGACCGCCAGCACCGCCACCCGCATGGTCGGGAAGTACTGCATGAAGCGGGACAGGAGCTCATCCGTCACCGAGCTCTTGCCGGCGCCACCGGTGCCGGTGATGCCGAGCACCGGTGCCGCCGTACCACCATCACCGACTTTTTCGAGCAGCGCCGCCTTGGCGGTTTGCGGCCCGACAGCATTTTCGAGCGCGGTAATGATCCGGCTCAACGCGCGCCGATCACCATTTGCCAGTGCTGCCAGATCCTGCGCGGCCGATTCAGCCTTGGGCGCAATATCGATATCGCAACGCTGCACCAT
>JAURHQ010000629.1 GCA_030833185.1 Gammaproteobacteria bacterium
AACCAATACCCGATCACCCTGGTGAACTCGGTGAACCCCTACCGCCTGCAGGGCCAGAAAACCGCAGCCTTCGAGGTGGTGGATGCCCTGGGCGAAGCCCCCGACTGGCTGTGCATCCCCGTGGGCAACGCCGGCAACATCAGCGCCTACTGGATGGGCTTCAACGAATACAAGGCCGCCGGCCATAGCCGCCGGCTGCCGCGAATGATGGGCTTCCAGGCGGCAGGCTCGGCGCCCCTGGTGCTCGGCCACACCGTGGAGCAACCCGACACGATCGCCACCGCCATCCGCATCGGCAATCCGGTGAACAAGGAGCGGGCCCTCAAGGCCCGCGCGGAGAGCAACGGCGATTTCATGGCGGTGACCGACGCCGAGATCATCGAGGCCTACAAGCTGCTCGGCGCCGGAGAAGGCGTGTTCTGCGAGCCCGCCAGTGCAGCATCCGTGGCCGGCCTACTCAAGCGCCGCGAAGAGGTGCCTGCCGGCGCCACCGTGGTGTGCGTGCTCACCGGCAACGGCCTCAAAGACCCCACCACCGCGATCGAGC
>JAURHQ010000630.1 GCA_030833185.1 Gammaproteobacteria bacterium
CGGGTTGGTCTCCTCCGCGCCGGTCGCGGTCAGGAGGTTCTCCGCCATCACGCGTAGGCAGCGTTTGTAGAAGTGGTAGAACGCGACGTGGCTCGTGAAGAGTTCCGGCAGGCCGGGCTCGAGCGAACTCGGCGACTGGCTGGTCACGATCAAGGTGCAGCCCAGCGACCGGGCCTGGCGGAGCAGGGGCGCGAACGAGCGCAGCCCCGGGGTGAGCGGGGCGACGTCGATGACGAGGTGGCGGCGCGTTCCCGCCGGCGTCGGCGCCGCCGCGAGCGCCGCGGGCAGGTCCGCGCAGAGCCGTTCGATCAGCGCTTCCCGCTCGGGATGCGTCCCGGCGAACGTGACCAGCGTGGGCTGGGCCAGCAGGTCGCCGACCGCAGACTCGCGACCGAACGTCGCGGCGCGCAGGCCGAGGGTCGGGCCATGGCCCGTGGCCGGATCCTGGATGACGAGCAGCGGGTCACCGGCGCGTACCAACGCCGGCAGCAGGAGGCCGTTGAGCAACCGCGATTTCCCCGTCCCGGGCGCGCCCGCGATCAGCAG
>JAURHQ010000631.1 GCA_030833185.1 Gammaproteobacteria bacterium
CACCGGTGGCGCGCACCGCTTCCATGATCTTGTCGATCACGATGTAGCTTTGGGCGGCAGGGGCGGGGCCGATGTGATAGGCCTCATCCGCCATTTTCACGTGCAAGGCGTTGCGGTCTGCGTCGGAATAGACGGCCACGGTTTTGATGCCCATCTTGCGGGCAGATTTGATCACGCGGCAGGCAATCTCGCCGCGATTGGCGATCAGGATCTTGGTGAACATGGGCATTCCTTCGCAAGTGGGCCTTCCGCTGACGCGGTGGCAAGACGGGTGTTAAGGCAGGTCGCGCGCATCTTAATCTTCCCAATCCTCGTCGCCACCACCCAAGGCGTCGGGGGCGTCTTCGGCAAAGACTTCAGGGTAAGATGCACGCGCGCGGGCTGCATCAATCTTCAGCATGGCATCGTAAGAGGCGGGGTTGAACGGGTCTTCGGCCGGCACCACCTCACGGCCAAACAGCCATGACAGGCGGCCTGCATCTAGATTGCCGCGCTCAAAGGGTTCTTCGCCAAAATACTGCCAAAGGGCGGCCATAAATCCCGCGT
>JAURHQ010000632.1 GCA_030833185.1 Gammaproteobacteria bacterium
GATGAGCGACACCAAGGCCAAGCAGTTGGGTCTCACCCCGCTGGCTCGCGTGGTGTCGAGTGGCGTCTCCGCGCTGAACCCCGAGATCATGGGTCTCGGCCCCATCGAGGCCAGCCGTCAGGCGTTGAAGCGCGCCGGCATGACCATCGATCAGATCGACCTGGTCGAGATCAACGAGGCGTTCGCCTCCCAGGCGCTGGCCTGCATCGGCGACCTGCACCTGGACCCGGCCACCGTCAACCTGGACGGCGGCGGCATGGCCATCGGCCACCCGCTGGGCGCCACCGGCGCGCGCATCACCGGCAAGGCGGCGGCGCTGCTGCAACGGGAAAAGGTGAAGTACGCCCTCGCCACCCAGTGCATCGGCGGCGGCCAGGGCGTGGCCACGATCCTGGAGGCCCGCCAGGTCGAGCTGCTGGCCTTCGGCCCCGCCAAGGCCGAAATCATCCGGCGCGCCCTCAGCGAAAGCCCCCACGCGGCCTGCCCGGCCACCTGGCTCCAACTCCATCCGGCTTGCACCTTCCACCTCGATCCGGCCGCCAACGC
>JAURHQ010000633.1 GCA_030833185.1 Gammaproteobacteria bacterium
GGGTTCAGCGGGTCTTCTGGGCTGACCACGGGCGCGGGCGCCACGGTGTCGATGGTGACCAGTTGGCTGTCGGTTGGGCCTGCGTTGCCGGATGCATCACGCACTTGCATGCGGATGGTGTTGGTGCTGACGAGGGTGTTATCGGTGTGGCTGACGGCCGTGCCTGTACCGCCGCCACTGACGCTGCCCGTGATGTCGGTCCAGGTGACACCGTTGTCCTTGGAGTAGAACAACTTTTGGCCGGTGGTCAACGCGGTGCTGAGGGTGGCGCTGATGGTCAGGCCGTTGTTGTCGTTGGTGATGAAGTCGGTGGTGCTGGTGCCGCTGTCCAAGCTGATGGCTGTGATGTCCACCGTGGTGGTGGGTGCGGTGGTGCTGGTGTTGTATTGCTTGGTGGTGAGGATGGTGCCCACGTTGCCCGCCACGTCGGTGGCCGCCACGCTGGCGGCGATGGTGGTGTCGGCATCGACTGCCAAGTCTGCGCCGGGCACGTTGATGCTGAAGGTGCCGTTGGCCGCAGCGGTGCCGGTGAAGGTCTTGGCGTT
>JAURHQ010000634.1 GCA_030833185.1 Gammaproteobacteria bacterium
ACCGCTGCTGGCCACCGCCACGATGCGATCGCCGGCCTGCACCCGCGCCGGATCAATCAGCTCGTCTTCCTCCACCACCGCCACGCAAAAGCCCGCCAGGTCGTAGCGACCGGGGCCATAGAAACCGGGCATCTCGGCGGTTTCACCCCCCAGCAGGGCACAACCACTGCGGCGACAGCCATCGGCAATGCCCTCCACCACCTCAGCCATCGCCTCGGGACTGAGCTTGCCGGTGGCGATGTAATCAAGGAAAAACAGCGGTTGAGCGCCGCTGGTGATCACATCGTTCACGCACATCGCCACCAGGTCGATGCCAACGCTGTGATGCCGGCCATGGGCCTGGGCCAGCTCCAGCTTGGTGCCCACCCCATCCGTACCCGACACCAGCAGCGGCTTGCGCATGCCCTGGGGCAACCGGCAAAGGCCACCAAAGCCCCCTAGCCCACCGAGCACTTCCGGCCTGCGGGTCGACTCCACACTCGAGCGGATGCGCTCCACGAAGGCGCGGCCGGCCTCCACATCAACGCCTGCAGTGCGGTAGTCC
>JAURHQ010000635.1 GCA_030833185.1 Gammaproteobacteria bacterium
CGGCCGGCCTTGCCAGGCTGGAACGGGGGCAGCTCGCGTCCGCCGGACAGCACCACGTCGGCGCCCGTCGCCGCGACGTAGGCGATCGGGTGCGTCGCGTCCCCGCCATCGGCGGCTTCGAAGGCCACGGTCTTGGCGAGCCGGTAGGTGCCCGCCGCGAACACCACCTGGACGGACTCCGTCAGCGGTCGCGGTAGCCTACGGACGGCGAGGCGCGCGCCCTCGAGCGAGGCCAGCGGGCCGTCGGTCCGCGCGGCGTTCGGGCGCGCGAGCTTGCCCGACCAGGCGTCGTTGCCGTCCGTCGCCACGTGCAGGTCGAGGGCGAGGAGCGGGAAGGGCAGGGCGAAGGCCGCGAGCAGGGCGAGGTGACGGGACAGCATGACGCCCCCTTGCTAGACTTACGCCTCCCGCCCGACAATGCTTTACCCTACCCGCAGCCGCCGTCCCGCCGTGGGCGGCGGACCGGCGGCGCGGCGAGGTCGACCATGGCCATGAGCGGCGGCGGCAGCGGACGGCGCGAATAGTGGCACCACCGGCCCTCTTT
>JAURHQ010000636.1 GCA_030833185.1 Gammaproteobacteria bacterium
TGTCTGGCCAGATAAGCCGCTGCACCGTCTTGAATGGCGGCTGCAATTTCTTGCATCCGTGCATTGCCAGGGTCTTGGGCCAAAATCCAACCGCGAGCCCAAACGCCATAAATCACAGCGATCAGTCCACAAACTAGCGCCAAAATCAACGCTGAATTGCCTGTCATATATCAATCTCCTTAGTTTTTACAGCTAGAAGGAGGTGCAACGCTCTGGGAGCACCTCCCTGCGTTGCTTCCTCGCTCCCACTAGGAGTCGATTGGCCAACTCAAGCATTAAAAGGGCATTGGGCTGAAGAAGCAAGCCCTGTGAAAGTAAAATGGGGGTTAATCCTAGGGTTCTTAGGTTTATTTCAACTTTTTAAAATTTCAGAAAATGTCTCTAGATAACGTCAACCCCGGTAGCAAAGTTCCAGAAGAATTCAACGTCATCATCGAAATCCCGATGAACGCCGACCCCGTGAAATACGAAGTGGATAAAGCCACTGGCGCCATTTTTGTCGACCGCTTCATGAGCACGTCGATGCATTACCCAACCAACTAC
>JAURHQ010000637.1 GCA_030833185.1 Gammaproteobacteria bacterium
ATCCCGCCGGCCTCGAACGGACCGAGCTCGCGGGTTCGCCCGAAGGCCGTCGCGTCTTCACCTACCTCTGGAAATGAAAGCCGCCTCCTTCGTCCTTTTCGCCGCCGCCTCGCTTTCCGCGGCGTCCTATGACATCGCCGACATCCTGACCGCGAGCACCGCGGCGGACACGCGCGCCAAGGATTGGAAGCCGGGCGACGGCCTCGCGCTCGAGGTCAGCGGCATGGACTGGACCGCCGACGGCAAACTCGCGCTCACGATCCGCAAGGGCGAGGTCTGGCTCCTCGATGGCGTCCTCGCGCCCAAGCCCGACAAGGTGACCTACCAGCTCTTCGCTTCGGGATTGCACGAACCGCTCGGTCTTCTGCGGGACGGCAAGGACCTCCTCGTGACCCAGCGCACCGAGACCACGCGTCTGCGCGACACCAATGGCGACGGCGTCGCCGACGAATACCTCACCGCGGGCGCGGGTTGGAACGTCTCCGGCGCCTATCACGGCTACGCCTACGGACCCAAGCGCGACGGCCAGGGTCAGCTCTGGAT
>JAURHQ010000638.1 GCA_030833185.1 Gammaproteobacteria bacterium
GAGCTTGGCCCCGAGCAGGCTCCGGGCCACGGCGAGTTCGGCCGCGGTGGGTTCGCGGCAGAGGGCGGAGAGGTAGAGCCAGCGCGCGAAGGCGTCGGGCGACTCCCACCCGCGCCGCAGCAGGTTGGCCGCGCCGCGCGCGAGCAGGTCGGTGAGGGCGGCGCCGTTGGCCAGATCGATCGCCTCGAGCGTGCTCAGCTCGTTCGGGCGCATCGAGACGATCTGCTCGCGGTTCGGCCGGCCGAGCGAGCGCTGCAGGAGGTCGGACTTCATCAGGCTCGCGCGCGCCGGGACGGCGCTGGAGCCTTCGACGCCGGCGAGCATCTCGGCCATGCGGGCTTCGGCCATGCGCCAGGCGTCGCCCTTCACGAGCGCGACGGGCTGCCAAACGGTCTCCGCGGCCTTGGCGGCCTTGCCCTTGCCGGCGGCGGCGAAGCCGCCCCGGGCGTTGGGCACGCTCGTCGTCGACTCCCAGGCGGCGTCGGTGGCCAGCCGGACGCGCGCCCCGCCCTTGAGCGACACGTTCGCCTGGAAGAACAACG
>JAURHQ010000063.1 GCA_030833185.1 Gammaproteobacteria bacterium
TGGACGAAATCATGGCCGGCATTGTCGTCATCGGCGCGCTGGGCGTGATTTGCGACGGCCTCTTCCGACTGGTCCGCTGGCTGGTCTGTCCCTACCTCAAATACCAACGCTGAGCGCACCCCATGCGGCCGCGTCAATTGCATTCCCCCACTAACGGAGATCGACCATGCCCACTCGCTCACGATTGAGTCGCGCCCTGCGACCGGCGGCTGCCCTGCTGGCGGCCTGCCTGCTGACCGGCCCGGTGGCGGCGGCGGAGAAAGTCCGCGTGTCGCTGTTTTCCTGGCCGGGCTACGGCTTCTGGTTCATTGCCAAGGAGAAGAACCTGGTGCCGGAGATTGATCTGGACATCCAGATTATCGAAGACCCCTACCAGAGCTTCAGTGCGATGGCGGCCGGCCAGCTGGACATCACCAGCAGCACGGTGGAATACGGCCCGATCGCGGCGGAAAAGAAAATCCCGGTGAAGTTTGTCACCTACACCAATCCCTCGATTGGCACGGACAAGATCATTCTCGCCCCGGACATCAAATCGCCAGCCGAACTCAAAGGTAAAAAGGTCGCGGTGATGGAAGGCGGCCTGACCCAGATCTACATGGGCATTTGGCTGGAACGGAACGGACTCAAGTTCAACGACGTGCAGTACGTGAACGTCATCATGGACGACGCGGTGGGCGCGATGGTCAGCGGCCAGGTGGCGGCCGGCGAACTGTGGGAACCGTTTGCCAGCAAGGTGCTGCAGAACCTGAAGGGCTCGCGCTACGTCACGACCTCGGCCGAGCCGTTCTGGAAAGGCAACGCGCTGCTGGGCGACGGCATGTACATGACCGAGGCCATGATCAAGGACAAGCCGGCCGTGGCCGGGCTCGCGATGCAGGCCTACTTCAAGGCGGTGGCGTACTGGAAAGCGCATCCGGCCGAGGGCAATGACATCATCGCCGAGGGCTTGAAGTTTGGCGTGCCGGATGTGGAGCTGGTGATCGGCAAGGACGGCGTGCCTTTCGATGGCGGAATCTGGGTGTTCAACCTGGACGAGGCCGCGCGTTTCATGCGCGTGAAAGACGGCCCGGTGCCGATGGGCGGCCCGAACGGCATTCAGGATCACTGGAAGCTCACCAACGAATGGTGGATCAAGTTCGGGCTGATGAAGGAAACCCTGCCGCCCGAAGCCGGTGTTGAACTGGGCCCGCTGAAAGCGGCCGTCGCGGCGATGCCGTGATCGACTGGCGCGCGGAGGACAAGCAGATGTCAGCTGCCGCAGGCAGGGCCGACGCTGGCGCCGCTCCGCGCGCCGATTTCCTGAAAATAGAACACATCTGCAAGGACTATCAGCGGCGCGGCGCGCCGCCCTTGCGGGCAATTGAAGACGTGTCGTTTGAGGTCACCGAGCGCGAAATCTGCGTGCTGCTGGGACCTTCCGGCTGCGGCAAATCGACGCTGCTGCGGATGGTCGCCGGCCTCGACCAGCCGAGCAGCGGCCAACTGCTGCTCGCCGATGAAGCCATCCGCGGCCCGGGTCGGGATCGCGGCATGGTGTTTCAGTCCTACACCTCGTTTCCCTGGCTGACGGTGCGGCAAAACGTGGAGTTTGGTCTGCGCGTCAACGGCGAGTCTTTGGCCATCAAGGAAGGCACGGCGGATTATTTTCTCGACCGTGTGAAGCTGACCGCCTTTGCCGACGCCTATCCGGAGCAACTCTCCGGGGGCATGCGTCAACGCGTGGCGCTGGCCCGTGCGCTTGCGACTTATCCGCGACTGTTGCTGATGGATGAACCCTTCGGCGCGCTGGACGCCGAAACCCGCTGGCAGATGCAGGAACTGCTGCTCGAAGTGGTCAGCAAAGAAGCCATGACCGTGCTGCTGGTCACGCACGATATCGACGAAGCGCTGTTTCTGGGCGATCGCATTGTCTTCCTCTCGCGCCATCCCGGCCGCGTGAAGGAAATCCTCAAACCGGATTTCAAACAGGGACAGCGGCTGACGACCAAGGAAGCGCTGTACGACTCACCTGGCTTTCACGACGTCTCGAAGCACGTGATTCACCTGATGCGCGAGGAAGGCGCCTCGCACTGAGCGGCGTCACGCGCCTCGGCGGCGCTTGCGTTGGATTACGTGTGCGCCGGACTGTCGCGGCGCGCATACAAGAGAGGAGACCACCAATCCGGCGGCGGCGCTTTCCTGTAGGAGCGGTCGGTCGGCCGCGAAAAGATTTGGCGAATGTGCCGGGCCTATCGCGGCGCGCGCGCCGCGCCGACAGGCACGACGGTCGCCATCTCAGCCGAAGGCTTACTCGACGCCGCCTAACCCGGCCCCACTTTCGGCACTGCCGCCAGCAGCGTCTGGGTATAGGGATGTTGCGGAGCGAAGAGGACTTCGTTCACCGCGCCCTGCTCCACAATTTTCCCCCGATGCATCACCGCCACGCGGTGCGCGATGCGCGCGACCACGCCCAGATTGTGGGTGATGAAGACATAGGCGAGGCCCATGCGCTGCTGGAGATCTTCCAGCAGTTCGAGGATCTGCGCCTGCACCGAAACGTCGAGCGCGCTGGTCGGCTCGTCGCACACGATGAGTTCCGGCTCGACCGCCAGCGCGCGCGCAATACACAGGCGCTGTCGCTGGCCGCCCGAAAACTCGTGTGGATAACGCCGCGCGTGCGCCGGCAGCAGCCCAACCTGCTCCAGTAGCGCCGCCACGCGCGCCTCGCGGGCCGCGCGGTCGCCGCCTACGCCCTGCGCCACCATGCCTTCCTGCAGGATTTCCGACACCTGCAGGCGCGGATTCATCGCGGCATAAGGGTCCTGGAAAATCATCTGCAGCTGACGTCGTCGACGCCGCAGGGCTTCGCGGTCCAGCGTGGCCAGATCTTCGCCCTGATGCAGCACTTGCCCGGCCGTCAGCGGCAGCAGGCGCAGGATGCCGCGCCCCATGGTGGTCTTGCCGGAGCCGGACTCGCCCACGATGGCCAGCGTCTCGCCGCGGCGCACGTCCAGCGAAACACCGTCGACGGCTTTCATCTGGTCTACGGTGCGGCGGAAAATTCCGCGCTTGATCGGAAAATGGACTTTCAGCTCGCGTACTTCGAGCAGCGGCGCGCCGTCGATAACCGGCGCGGCAGCGCGGGGCTCAAGCCGCGGCAGCGCGGCGAACAAGGCTTGCGAATATGGATGCTGCGGCTCGCGATAGAACTGCTCGCGCGCTGCGGTTTCGACGACCTTGCCGGCCTGCATCACCGCCAGCCGGTCGGCAACCGCGTAGGCCACACCGAGGTCATGGGTAATGAACAGCATGCCCATGCCGCGCCGCGCCTGCTCGGCTTTCAGCAGCGCCAGCACCTGGGCTTGAATCGTGACGTCGAGTGCGGTGGTCGGCTCGTCGGCGATGATCAGCTCAGGTTCGCCGGCGAGCGCCATGGCGATCATGGCGCGCTGTCGCATGCCGCCGGAAAACTGATGCGGATATTCGCCCGCGCGGCGCTCCGGGTCGGGAATGCCAACCGCTGCCAGCGCATCCACCACCCGCTGCTGGCGCACCCGGCCGCGCAGCCCCAGGTGCCAGCCCAGCACTTCGCCGATCTGGTCGCCCACCGTCATGACCGGATTGAGCGCGACCTGCGGTTCCTGAAACACATACCCAATGCGCGCGCCACGCACCCGGCTCATTTCGCGTTCTGTCAGACGAAACAGATCCTCACCCGCCAGCAGTACGCGGCCGTGCGTCACCCGTGCGGCCGGCGGCAAAAGTCGCACCACGGAGAGCGCCGTCAGCGATTTGCCGCTGCCGGACTCGCCCGCCAGCACCAGGGTTTCGCCACGCGCCAGCGTAAGCGAGAGGTCGTCGATGGCGGGCGTGCCGCCAAAGCCAACCCTCAGGTTCTCGATGCGGAGCAAGGGATCAGTCACGGGCGTTGGGCTCCGGCGTCGTAGACGTGGCAAGCGCGTCGCGGGCGCGCGGGTCAAAGGCCGCGCGAACCGCGTCGGCGAACAGATTGGCGGCCAGCACCAGCCCGAACATCCAGACCAGCGCCGCGGCCAGCGACCACCACACGGCGGGCTGACGCGCCAGTTCAAGCCGCGCGGCGTTGATCATATTGCCCCAGGACTCCATGCCGGGGTCAACGCCAATGTCGATGTAGGTCAGTGCCGCTTCGGCCAGCACCAGCCCGCTGAAATCGAGCACGGTGGCAATGATCACGATATGCATGACATTCGGCAGCAGATGCCGCCAGAGGATGGTGACGCCGCGTACCCCCAGCGCCTCGGCAGCGCGGACGAATTCGCTTTCGCGCAGCTTCAGCGCTTCCGCCCGCAACAAACGACACAGCCCGGTCCAGCTGGTGAGACCGAGAATGGCGCAGAGCGCGAGCAGGCGCAGGTCCGAGCGCACCACAATCGAGGTGAAGGCCTCGGCGTGACGGGTCATGGCAGCGTCCAGCAGGAGCGCGCTGGCGGCGACCAGCAAGACGCCCGGGATCGAGGCCAGCGTGGTGTAGAGGTACTGCACGATGTCGTCCACCAGCCCCCGCCAGTAGCCGGCGGCGATGCCCAGCGCGAGCGCAAACGGCAGCGTGATGAGGGTGGTGAGCGTGCCGATCAGCAGACCGGTGCGAATGCTCTTCAGCGACTGATAGAGCACATCCGTCCCGACCTTGTCGGTGCCAAACACGTGATAGCGCAGTGCGAGCACGCCGAGCGCGCCGACCAGCGCGCCGACCGCTAGCAGCGTGACGGCAGCGGCGGTGGCCGCACGGTCGTCTGCCCGTGCGCGCCACCAGCCTGGCCACAGCAGTTGCGTGAGGAGCAGGCCGAGCAGCACGCCACCCGCAGCGCCCAGGGCACCGCGCTTCAGGATGTCGACGCCGCGGGCCGAGTCATCCTGCAGATGCGCGCCGCCGTGGACGAGGCGCGGAAACTCGCGGCGCATGCTGCCATCGGGCTGCAGGCGGCTTTCACGGTCAAAAGCGACCAGCGCAAAGGGCGCGGAATAGCTGGTTTCGGTCCCCTCGCGGAGCGGCCTCACGGCCAGATCGAGCAGGCTAAGCGGCTCGCGGGTCGCGTCTTTGCCCGCCGCTTCGGCCGGCAGAAAGTGAATGGAGTCGAGCAGCGCCACACCCACGTGCAGCAGCAGAATGACCGCCGCCGCCATCGCCACCGGCTGCTGGCGCACCCGCTGCCAGGGCGCGCGGAGATGCAGCGCGCGCCGCGCCGACCAGGCGTAGGCTGCCGCTAGCGTCAGCACGCCCCACAGCGCGAGATCGGTCAGCAAAAACACGGGCGTCATTGTGCTACTCCAGCCGCACGCGCGGGTCGACCAGCACATAGGACAGGTCGGTTAACAGCAGGCCGACGATGTAGAGCAGCGAGCCCAGAAAGACCATCACGCGCACGGCGGCAAAGTCCTGCGCCTGCAAGGCTTCGATGGTGTAGCTGCCAAGGCCGGGAATGGCGAAGAACGCTTCGGTGATCAGCGCGCCCATGAAGAGCGAAGGCAGCAGCACCACCACGCCCGTCAGCACCGGAATGAGCGCGTTGCGCAGCACATGCGCCCACATCACCAGGCCATCGGGCAGGCCTTTCGCACGCGCCGTGCGCACATAGTCTTTGCCCAGTTCTTCGAGCAGCAACGCGCGATACCAGCGCACCATGCCACCCAGCCCGGCGAGCACGCTGACCAGCACCGGCAGCAGCACAAAGCGCGCGATCTCAAGGCCGTCGCCGTAGCCCGAGATCGGTGCGATACGCCACAGCTTGGCCAGCAGCCACTGGCCACCGATGATGTAGAAGAGGCCAGAGACCGACATCATCCCGACGCAAATCACCCCGCCCCAGAAGTCGAGTCGCGAGCCGGCAAGCCAGGCCAACACCAGCGCCGCGCTCAAGGCGCAGCCAAGTCCAATCAACAGCGACGGCAGGGCGATTACCAGACTCGGCCACATGCGCTGACGGAGATCTTCGCTGATATCGCGCCCGGCATCCGACTTGCCGAAATCGAAGGTAAAAAGCCGCCGCGTGCTGTCGAAGAAAAGCGTATCGGTGAGCTTCGCGCTGCCCGCTTGCGCGGCATGCCAGAACACCGGCCGGTTGTAGCCGCGGTCGGCCTTCCACTGCTCAATGGCCTCCTGCGTGACGCGCCGGTTGCCGAGTTGCATGCGGGCCATGTCGTCTGGCGTGTTCACCAGAAAAAAGAGCGCAAAGGTCAGCACGTTGACGCCCAGCAGTATGGGTATGGCGTACAGCAGCCGACGGACGAAATAAGCAATCACGCGAGCCGCGCCTGCTGTCGTTTACGCCAGCTGCGACGCGCCAGCCAGCCTGTGATGAGGAGCGCCGCGCCCAGCGTCCACACGGGCCACCAGACGGGGGCGTTCCATTCGCGGCGCAGGGTCGCTCGGCGGGCGGCATCGATGCGCCGATATTTGAGCGTGTTTCGGGCCATCAAATTGGGCTTCACGTTCTTCACCCACTGATGCGCCAGCGCATAGGCCTGCGGGTGCGTGCCCCATAGCCAGGGCGCGTCGTCGCGAACAATGGCCAGCATCTGCTTGACCAGCGCCTGCCGCGCGGGGCCAGACGGCATGCCGCGCATGGTCACAAACAGCCGGTCGAACTCGGGATTGCTGTAGTTGCTGGCATTCTCGCCCTGATGCGCCACCTTACCGTTGGGGCCATAGAGCAGAAACAAAAAGTTTTCCGGATCCGGATAGTCGGCATTCCAGCCCCAGGCGTAAATCTGCGCACTGCCGTGCTGCATCTTGTCCTGGAAGCGGTTGTAGTCGGTCAGCCGGATCACCAGCCGCAGGCCAAGTTTCGCAAACTGCTTGCGGTACCAGTTGAAGAGCGGCTTGGCATCGGGGCCGGCGGCTGCGGCGTCGAAGTTGAGCGTCAGCGCCTCGCCGGTTGCGGGGTCCTTGCCACCGGCATAGCCCGCCTCTGCCAGCAGCGCCTGCGCCGCCGCCAGCGGCTTGCGGACCGCGCGGCCCTGCTGCCAGTCGTAGACCACCGGATTAATCCCCGCCTCACCGTCTTCGAAGCCAAAAATGCCCGGCGGAATTGGGCCCTGCGCGGGCACACCGCGTCCGTTGCTGAAGATGGAAATCATCTCCTCGACGTCGACCGCGATAGAGAGCGCCTGCCGCAGTTTTCTGGCGCGCTCGCTGGCACCGCCGACCACCGGGTCCAGCATGTTGAAGCCGATGTAGCTGGTCGAGGTTTGGGTGGTCACCGCGAGGCGCAGTTTGCGCGCCTGCATCTCGGGCGTCAGTTCGACGCTGCCGTCGGGCGCGATGCGCACGGCCTGATCAAAGCCGTCAGGGGCGATGGGCGAGGCGTCGAAATAGCCCTGAAGGAATTTGCTCCACTCCGGAATATCTTCTTTTTCCAGCTGGAAATGCACGGCATCGAGCAGTGGCAAGGACTGCCCGGCATCGGCCAGCAGGCCAGCCTCGGCATCACCCGGCGCGCCTTCGGCCGGATAGGTCTCGTGCTTGAAGTTGGGATTGCGGCTCAGCACCATCCGCCGGTTGGGATTGTTTTCAGTCAGCATGAACGGACCGGTGCCGACGGGGTGCCAGTCCAGCGAGAGATTGCGTTCGGCCATGCCGGGCTGCGCGTAGAACTGGTCCGCCTCCCAGGGCACTGGCGCAAAAAACGGCATCGCCAGCCAGTAGACGAACTGCGGGTATTTTTCGGTCAATTCGATTTCAAGCGTGTAGCGGTCGATGACCCGTGCACCGTCCAGTTCAAGCTCGCGCAAATCGGGCACGGTTGGCGCCTTCTCCAGCGCAGTCTGTAGCGCCGTGAGGCCTTTGATGTATCTGCCCATGAACGAGACGATCGGCGAGTGCAGCCGCGGACTGGCAAGTCGCTTGATTTGATAAACGTAGTCGGCCGCTTCGAGCTCGCGCGTGCCGGTCTGCGGAAAGTCGGCCAGCGTTTTGAACGGTGTCGGCAGGCGCGCCGCCGGGCCATGGTAGCGGTAGGCCTGGTCGGCGCCGCGGGCAAAGGCCGGATGCGGCTGAAACTGGATGCCGGGCTGGATGCTGATTCGGTAGACGACTCGTTTCACCTGCTCGTCCGGCGCGTCATCGGGTAGCCGCTTGCCCGCGGCATCGAAATACTGCGGCGCCGGCACCGCGGTGGCGGTCAGCGGCGCGAGCGCATAAGGGCGCTTAAGAAAGTGGTACTGGACCAGCGGTTCGTAGATCTGGGCAATGATCGCGGCCTCGTTTTCGCTGTAGGACGAGGTGGGATCAAGATGCTTGGGCCGCTCCTGAAAGGTCGTGTACAGGATCGCGCGGCCTGCATCTGCCGCCGGGTAGGGATCGTTCAAGGCGCGCTCACCGCAGCCGGTGAGGCTCAAGAGCAGCAGGGACACCCACGGCCATCGGGGGCGGGTTCGACTCGCTGCGGGCTGCGGCACGGGTGGCCCCAAGAGGATGCCTTCAGAGTTATAAAGCGCTGATCGACACTGTACACTCTGGCCACATTTGAAGGCAGCAACGCCGCGTCTGGAGGAGCACAGCATGGGTATTTTGGAAGGCAAGAAAGCGCTGATCGTCGGCGTGGCCAGTAACCGGTCAATCGCCTGGGGCATCGCGCAGGCCATGCGCCGTGAAGGCGCGGAACTCGCATTCACCTATCAGAACGAGCGCCTGCGTTCGCGGGTCGAAGACTTCGCCGCCGAATGCGGTTCGGAAATCGCGCTGCCCTGCGAAGTGGCGAGCGACGAAGAAATCCAGAACCTGTTCCAGAAACTCGACGACTACTGGGATCACCTCGACATTCTGGTTCACTCGGTGGCCTATGCGCCGCGCGAAGAGTTGGCCGGCGGCTATCTGGACTCCGTTACACGCGAAGGCTTTCGCGTGGCGCACGACATCAGTTCCTACAGCTTCGCCGCGCTCGGCAACGCCGCGCGCCCGATGATGAAAGGCCGCAACGGCTCGATGTTGACGCTGAGCTATCTGGGCGCGGTGCGCACCATGCCCAGCTACAACGTGATGGGGCTCGCGAAGGCAAGTCTGGAAGCGAACGTGCGCTACATGGCGGAAAGCATCGGTCCGGAAGGCATTCGCGTGAATGCGATTTCCGCAGGCCCAATCAAGACGCTGGCCGCCTCGGGCGTGAAAGATTTGCGGAAGTTTCTCGACTTCGTCGAGAAGGTATCGCCACTCCGCCGGAACGTGACCATTGAGGAAGTGGGCAACGTCGCCGCCTTCCTGTGTTCCGACATGGCCTCTGCCGTGACGGGCGAAGTGACCTATGTGGACTGCGGCTACAACATCATGGGAGCGGGCGGCGTCTACGCTTAAACGCCGCCCGGGCGGGCGCGGTTACAGGGCCTTGGGATAGGTCTTGACCGCGCCGGTCTCGCGCAACTGCGTGGTGTAATCGCGCCAGGCAGCCATCATACGGACGCGCTCAGTGTCGCGCTGAATGACGTCGAGCTTGCGCCCTTCAAGCGTTTCGGCCTTCGGCAAATCAAGATTCGATACCAGCACGACGGCGTAGGAGCCGGTGCCCAGCATCTGGCCGAAATAGCGGCTCGCGCCGGCATCTTTCAGCGCAACGCGGAACGCCGCCCGCGCTAGCGCCCGGTTCAGATCGGCCGACTCGCGATTCGCGCCCTTCACCACCACCCATTCCAGTTTTTCGGCCGCCATCAGGGCATCAACGGCCTCACCCTTCTGCAATCGGGCGACCAGCGCATCGCCGCGCGCCTGGGCGGCATCGCGCGCCTTTTGCTGACGCAGCTGCTCGGTGACGGTGTCTTTCAGATCTGCCAGCGAGGGCACTTTGGACGGCTCGTGTGAGGTCACCCGCAGCGCGACCAGTCGGGTCGAGCCGATTTCAATCGGGGCGGTGGCCAGACCTTCGTTCAAAACCTCGGGCTCCCAGGCCGCGCTCGCCACGCCAGCAGAGAAACGGGTGCTCAGGGCATCGCGCGTGGAGAGGCCCAAAGTAACCGGCTTCAGATTGAGTTGCTCGCCGGCCGCACCGAGCGAATCCGGGTGCTCGTTGATGGCATCGGTGAATTGCTCAGCACGTTCAAAGAAAAGGGTTTCGGCCTGTTCGGTACGATAGGCCGCTTCAACATCCGCCTTGGCGTCGGCAAAGGGTTTAAGCCCACCAGGACGAGCCTCTTTCACGCGAATGATGTGAAAGCCGAAATCGGTGCGTACCAGTTGGCTGAGTTCGCCAACTTTCAGCGCAAACGAGGCCTCTTCAAATTCTGGTGCCATTACGCCGCGCGGGAAAAACCCGGTGGCGCCGCCCTCGGCCTTCGAACCGACGTCGTCCGAGGCCTCGCGCGCGACCTGCTCGATGGTCTGGCCGCCGGCGGCGATCAACGCACGCAAGGTCTCGGCCTTGAGCTTGGCGGCAGCCACTTCGGCCTCGGGCGCGTTGCGCTTCACGCGCACCAGCACGTGATTGACGCTGCGTTCCTCGGGCGCGGTGTACTGCGCTTTGTGGGCTTCGTAGTAATCGTTGAGCGCGCTTTCCTCGACTTTGACTTCCAACTTCAGGTCTTCGAGTTTCAGTTCGATGAACTCGACCGCGACCATCTCGGGCGTACGGAACGACTCTTGATGGGTATCGTAGAACTGGCTGAGCTCTTCATCGGTGACCGTGACCGATGCCGGCTCGGCCGGTTTGATCATGGCGTAAGCCACATCGCGTTTCTGATCGAGCAGTTGCGCCAGTTCCTCGGCCTCGCCTTTCAGCGAGAAGGCAGACAGCGAGACACCGGCGCGCAGCTGCTGCTGGGCCAGATCAAGCCGAACCTGCTTTTCAACGCCTGCTTCGCTCAAACCCATGCTCTGGGCGATCTGCTTGAAGCGGTCGGCGGAGAATTTGCCGTCGACCTGAAAAGCCTCGGCGTTGGCGATGAACTGGGTGATCTGCTCATGGGACAGACGCAGGCGGGACTGGTCAATCAGCTGGTGGACGAGGCGCTCGTCGATCAGCGCATCCAGCGCTTTCTGCTTGGTGCTTTCCTGCGTCCAGAGGTCCGCGTCAAATTCGGCGCCCTGCTCGCTCTGGGCTCGCGAGCGCATGCGGTCGAAGGATTTCTGAAACTCCGCCAGCGGGATTTCTTCGCCGTTGACCTTGGCCACGATGACTTGCTGGGCCGCGCTGATGTACGACTCGATGCCCCACAGCAGGAAAGTAAGGCAGAGCAGGCCGATGATGGCGATCGCCACCAGCCCTTTAGCGCGCTCACGGATGAATTCCATCATGCCAACCAGACCTCACGACTTGGCGGCACACCCCGCGGCCGCCGGGGCCATGCGCGCATGTTGAATTATCAGAACTGGATAGTTGCCAAAGTTAAGGCGCCGCGGGAGCCCGCGGCGCCGTCACTTAGATTTGGCGGAGTGGACGGGGCTCGAACCCGCGACCCCCGGCGTGACAGGCCGGTATTCTAACCAACTGAACTACCACTCCATTGACCTTCTTCTGGTGGGTGCTGAGGGGTTCGAACCCACGACCTTCGCCGTGTAAAGGCGACGCTCTTCCGACTGAGCTAAGCACCCGAAGGGAGCGTTACTTTAGTAGATCCTTTAGCCCTTTGCCAGATTTGAATGCAGGGATTTTGCTTTCGGCGATCGCGAGCGCTTCACCCGTCTTCGGATTGCGTCCGGTGCGGGCCGGGCGGGTCTTGACCTGGAAGGTGCCGAAGCCCGCAAGCGCCACGGAATCGCCGGCGGCGAGGGCCTTGCCGATCGCGGCCAGCGTCGCGTCAACGGCACGTGCGGCGGCCATTTTGCTGAGGTCGGCCGAATCCGCGACAGCGTCGATAAGATCAGATTTATTCATGCAATGTCCTCATGGGAACCGTTGGTTCCAGTTTAAAAAATACATTTTTGACGGCGCGCGCTGAGGCGCGCGGCATCACCATGGGTACTCAGTGTGGCCGAATCGCGTCCTGTTCGCCCGACTCATCCGCCACCGCCGGCGCTGCCTCCTCGTAGGAGGCGGGCAAGGGTTCGGGCATGCGCTGTAGCGCCAGCGTGAACACTTCGTCGATCCATCGCACCGGCTTGATCTCGAGGCCCTGTTTGATGTTCGCCGGAATCTCTTTCAGCTCACGCTCATTCTCTTGTGGAATCGCGACCGTCTTGATGCCACCACGCAGGGCCGCAAGCAATTTTTCCTTCAGGCCGCCGATGGGCAGCACTTCGCCGCGCAGGGTGATCTCGCCCGTCATCGCCACATCGGCACGGACTGGAATGCCTGTCAGCGCGGAGACCAGCGCAGTACACATGCCAACGCCGGCACTCGGGCCGTCTTTGGGCGTGGCGCCTTCCGGCACGTGGAAGTGCACATCATAGTGTCGATAGAAATCCGGCTTGATGCCGAGCGTTGCCGCCCGACTGCGGATGACGGTCAAGGCTGCCTTGATCGACTCCTGCATCACGTCACCAAGACGCCCGGTGTAGGTTTCCTTGCCCTTGCCGGCAACCACCACGGCTTCAATCGTCAGCAGATCGCCGCCGACCTCGGTCCACGCCAGACCGGTCACCTGCCCCACGCGGTCTTCTTCTTCGGCGCGTCCGAAACGGAAACGCTTCACGCCAAGGTATTTCTCCAGCAGCTTCGGATTGACCGTGATGAGCTTTTCAGCCGGCTTCTGCAGCACCTGCTTGACCACTTTGCGGCAGAGATTCGCAATCTCCCGTTCCAGACTGCGCACGCCGGCTTCGCGGGTGTAATAGCGAATGATGTCGCGCAACGCGGCCTCGTTGACCGCAAGCTCGGACGGCTTGAGACCGTTGGCCTCAATCTGTTTCGGCAACAGGTATTTCTGCGCGATGCTGACCTTCTCGTCTTCGGTGTATCCGGCAAGCCGGATGACTTCCATGCGGTCGAGCAGCGGTCCAGGAATGTTGAGGCTGTTGGCGGTGGTGACGAACATGACATCCGACAGGTCGTAATCCACTTCCAGATAGTGATCGTTGAAGCTGGTGTTCTGTTCAGGGTCCAGCACTTCCAGCAGCGCGGAGGCCGGATCGCCCCGAAAATCCATCGCCATCTTGTCAACTTCGTCGAGCAGGAAAAGCGGGTTCTTGGTGCCGACCTTGGCCAAGTTCTGGAGCACCTTGCCGGGCAGCGAGCCCACATAGGTGCGGCGATGACCGCGAATTTCGGCCTCATCGCGCACGCCGCCCAGCGACATGCGCACGAACTTGCGGTTGGTCGCCCGCGCGATCGAGCGCCCCAGCGAGGTCTTGCCGACGCCCGGCGGCCCTACCAAGCAGAGAATCGGGCCCTTCATCTTCTTCACGCGCTGCTGAACCGCGAGGTACTCGAGGATGCGTTCCTTGACCTTCTCCAGACCGTAGTGGTCTTCGTCGAGCACTTCTTCGGCCTTGACGATGTCGGTACTGATTTTTGAGCGCGTCTTCCACGGCACATTCAGCATCCAGTCGATGTAATTGCGCACCACCGTGGCTTCAGCGGCCATGGGCGACATCATCCGCAGCTTCTTCAGCTCCGCTTCGGCGCGTTTACGCGCTTCCTTGGTCATGCCGGCGCGCTTGATGCGCTTGGCAATTTCATCGAACTCGTTGGTGCCGTCTTCCAGATCGCCCAATTCGCTCTGAATGGCCTTCATTTGCTCATTCAGGTAGTACTCGCGCTGGCTCTTCTCCATCTGCTTCTTGACGCGCCCGCGCAGGCGTTTTTCCACCTGCAGCAGGTCAATTTCGGTTTCCAGCATCAGCAGCAGCTGGTCCAGTCGCTCGCGCAGATCAACCAGCTCCAGAATTTTCTGTTTATCCTGGATTTTGATCGACATATGGGCGGCCACGGTGTCCGCGAGGCGCGAGGCGTCGTCGATGCTCGCCAGCGAGGAAATGATTTCCGGCGGCACTTTCTTGTTCAGCTTCACGTACTGATCGAACTGATTCATCAGCGACCGCGTGAGCACTTCCATTTCGCGCTCCGACGCCGGCACGGAGTCGAGCAGTTCGGTCTCGGCGGCAAACATGTAGCCGAGGTCCTCAAACGTCCGGACCCGCGCACGCTGCACGCCTTCAACGAGGACCTTGATGGTGCCGTCAGGCAGCCGCAGAAGCTGCAGGATGTTCGAGATCGTACCGATCTCGTGGATGTCCTGCGGGCGCGGGTTATCGTCCGCAGCGCTGCGCTGGGCCACCAGCAGAATCTGTTTGGTTTCGTCCATGGCGCGTTCAAGCGCTTTGATGGACTTGTCGCGCCCCACGAACAGCGGGATGACCATGTGGGGATAGACCACCACATCACGCAGGGGAAGCACGGGGATCAGCGTCGAACTGGTACTCATGGGCACATGTCCTCAATGATGGTCCGGTGAATGGCCGAACGCAGTTCAGGGGATGCGGCGCGCGCTGACACGCGCCAGAGCGCTACCGTAAGGGTAGCGCTCTCGTTAGAAGATGCTGAGGGGATCAGCAATTAAAGGCAACTCAGTCAGCGGCGGCTTTGGGAATGTCGGCGCCTTCATAGATGATGAGGGGCTTGGACTCGCCGTTGATGGCGGATTCGTCGACCACGACTTTCGATACGTTGTTCAGCGAAGGCAGGTCGTACATCGTGTCGAGCAGGTTGGCCTCCAGGATGGAGCGCAGACCGCGGGCGCCGGTCTTGCGCTCAACCGCCTTGCGGGCCACTGCGCGCAGGGCGTCTTCACGGAACTCGAGCGCGCAGCCTTCCATCTCGAACAACTTGCCGAACTGCTTCGTGAGCGCGTTGCGCGGTTCCGTCAGGATTTGCACCAGTTGGTCTTCGTGCAGTTCGTCGAGTACGGCCACCACCGGCAGACGGCCCACGAACTCGGGAATCAAACCATAGCGGATGAGATCTTCCGGCTCGACCTGGTGCAAGGTTTCGGTCGCTGTCTTGCGCGTGTCCTTGCTTTTCACTTCGGCCGAGAAACCGATCCCGCCCTTCTCGGAGCGATCGCGGATGATTTTCTCCAGCCCCGCGAAAGCGCCACCGCAGATGAACAGGATGTTGGAGGTGTCGACCTGGAGGAACTCCTGTTGCGGGTGCTTGCGACCGCCCTGCGGCGGCACCGAAGCGATAGTGCCTTCGATGAGCTTCAGCAACGCCTGCTGCACGCCCTCACCCGACACGTCGCGCGTGATCGAGGGGTTATCGCTCTTACGCGAAATCTTGTCGATCTCGTCGATATAGACGATGCCGGTCTGGGCTTTTTCTACGTCGTAATCGCACTTCTGCAGAAGCTTCTGGATGATGTTCTCGACGTCCTCGCCCACATAGCCCGCTTCGGTCAGCGTGGTGGCATCGGCAATCGTGAAGGGCACGTTGAGCAGGCGCGCCAGCGTTTCCGCCAGCAGGGTCTTGCCGCTTCCGGTCGGGCCGATCAGCAATACGTTACTTTTCGCGAGTTCTACATCGCCCTGCTTCACCCGGCTCTCGAGGCGCTTGTAGTGGTTGTACACCGCCACCGCCAGAATCTTCTTGGCGTGCGGTTGGCCGATCACATACTCGTCGAGGATGTTCCGGATTTCATGCGGCACCGGCAGCTTCGAGCCGCCCGCCGCGCCCGACTTGTCCTGGATTTCTTCGCGGATGATGTCGTTGCAGAGTTCAACGCACTCATCGCAAATGAAAACCGAGGGCCCAGCGATGAGCTTGCGCACCTCGTGCTGGCTCTTGCCGCAAAAGGAGCAGTACAACAGACGGTCGTTGTCGCCGCCCTTGGAGTTCTTGCCATCGCTCATGGCCGATTCCTCATCACTAGTTCTTGCATAGCCCCCGCACCGGCCTCAGGCGCCGCAGCGCCAATCAACGGGTGCCTCAGGGCAGTTTGATAGATTCGCGGGTGCTGAGCACCGCATCGATGATGCCGTATGCCTTCGCGTCTTCGCCGCTCATGAAGTTGTCGCGGTCGGTATCGGCAGCGACCTTTTCGACCGTCTGTCCGGTGTGCTTGGACAGGATGTCGTTCAGGCGGTCGCGGGCTTTCAAAATTTCGCGCGCGTGGATGTCGATATCCGTGGCCTGACCGGAAAAGCCACCCAGCGGCTGGTGGATCATCACCCTCGAGTGCGGCAGACAGTAGCGCTTGCCGGCGGCGCCGGCGCACAGGAGCAAGGCGCCCATGCTGGCCGCCTGCCCGATGCACAGCGTGCTGACCTGCGGCTTGATGAACTGCATGGTGTCGTAAATCGCCATGCCAGCAGAAACCGAACCACCAGGAGAGTTGATATAGAAAAAGATATCTTTGTCGGGGTTTTCCGACTCCAAAACAGCAGTTGGGCCACGATGACGTTCGCCATGTAGTCCTCGACGGGTCCCACCAGAAAAATCACCCGCTCCTTCAATAGTCGGGAGTAGATGTCGTAGGCCCGTTCGCCCCGGGCCGACTGCTCGACCACCATCGGGACCAGGTTAAGTGCGCGAATTTCTTGGGTATTCATTTGGTTGGAACCGCTGTTTTGCCGGCTTATTCCGGGCTTTGTTCCTGAGTCCGAGTCTGCCCCGGATTCATCAGATCGTCAAACGAGACGGACTCGTCAGACACGTTGGCTTGCGCCACCAGCCAGTTCACCGCTTCTTCTTCGATGCACATGGCTTCGACTTCCTGCAGGCGGCCGGGCTCGCTGTAATACCAGCGGACAAAGGCTTCCGGCTGCTCGTAGCTGGCGGCCATCGATTCCACCATCGCACGGACCTTGGCCGGCGTCGCCTGCACGCCCGAGGTGCGGATGACTTCTGCCATCAACAGGCCGCGCTTCACGCGCTCCTGCGCCTGCGGTGCGAACAGCTCGGGGCCGGGATGTCCGACGCGATCCGGATCCACCCCGCGCATGCTCAGGTTGCGGCGGGATTCTTCGTGCAGACGCCCGGACTCCGCGGTGATCAGCGCTTTCGGCAATTCAAGTTCGTGCGCCGCGCTGAGCGCCTCCATGGCCTGCCGGTTGAAGCGGCGGGTCACGGCGCGGTCGCGTTCGCGCTGCATGTTCTCGTGCACTTCCTTACGGAAGGCCTCGACGCCGCCCTCGGTGACGCCAAAGCGGGTCACGAATTCATCATCGATCGTCGGCAGCTGGCGCTCGCGAACTTCCTTCACGGTGACCACAAACTGCACTGGCTTGCCGGAAAGATCGGCGCGGGAGTACGGGTCGGGGAAATGCAGGTCCAGAGTTCTGACCTCACCGGCCGTTGCGCCGGTCAAGCCCGCCTCGAAGCCATCAATCATGTTGGCGTTGCCGAGTTCCAGTTCATGGTCGGTCGCGCTGCCGCGTTCCAGCGGCTCACCATCGACGGTCCCGGCAAAATCTACCAGCAGCTGATCGCCCTGCTGGCCGGCGCGGCGGCGTGGCGCGCGGCCCGCCCTCCAGACGAGGCGGCCGTTGCCGCCGTCGCGGCCGCCGTCGGCTGCTCCGCCCGGGCCGCGGACAGGGCGCTGCGCCTGGGCGGGGACGTGGCCGACGTGGGCGCCGCGACGGCCTTGGCCCGCCGCACCGCCGCCGCGGCGGCCACCGCGGCGTCGGCCGCCGCCTCCGCCGCCTCGTCGCCACCGGGCGGGCCGGCTGGCGGGCCCAGCGCCACCAGGCCGTCGTCGTCGCCGCCGCCGCCGGCTTCAGCAGCCCAGCGCGCAGCCTCTGCTTCGTCGGGCGGCA
>JAURHQ010000639.1 GCA_030833185.1 Gammaproteobacteria bacterium
TCCGATGGACAGCCCGCCGCAAACCGGCGGCGTCCCTCTGTGCGAAGCGGCGTTCGGCGCTCCAGTGGCCTGGCTGGGGGTCGTGCTGGCGCTGTTCGTCGCGCTGCTGACCCAGGAGGCTGCCCGTGCCGAATCAGCCACCAGGTGACGACGAGGAGCGCCGCGAAATGGATCGACAAGCCGACAGGGACCGCATCCTCGCGGAGAGGATTGCTGCCCAGGTGATGATGCGCATCCTTGATGCCGTGCAGTCTGACGAGGTCGCCGAGCGCGTCATCAGCACCTGGGGCGGCAACATGGACCGCATCATCGGCAGGGCGCTGCGCCGGCTCGGTTTCTACGTGCTGATCGGGCTGATCGCCTTGGGCGCCGAGAAGCTGGGGTTGCTCGAGAAGCTGGCGCAGTTGCTCAAGTCATGAGGGCGCTGTTGGAGAACGTCGGCGGTCGCCGCTTCGTGCTGGCGCTGATCAGTGGCGCCGGCACCTGGCTGTTGTGCTGGGCCGGGCGGATCGACGGCAACGCCTACACGCTGGCCACGCTCG
>JAURHQ010000640.1 GCA_030833185.1 Gammaproteobacteria bacterium
CGACGCGGTAGTGCCGAACGTGCGCCGTGTCTTGCGGCATCGCGCTGGCGTTCGGCCTCTTTATTCGCCATTTCGAGCGCCCTTTCGGCTTCAATCTCGCCGTTTCGCGCCAGCGACGAACTCTCGTCGATGGCGAGCGCGCGGCGAAACATCTCCAACGCCTCGGCGTAACGGCGAGTTTTTAAATTTGCCGTACCGGCGCGAATCAAAGCCTTGACGTACGTCCCATCGCGCTCGACGGCGCGCTGCGCGCCGCGCTGGGCGCGGCGGGCGCGCTGCGGCAGCCGCCGCCGCCAACGACGTCTTTGCTGCAGCAGCAGCGGGGCGGCCTCGCGACGACGCTGCCCGCGGCGGCGGACAATCTTGGGGGCAAGGCGCTGGTGGTGCGCACGCAGGCGCCGGAGGCGCCGGGAGCGCCGGGGGTGACCGCGTTGGGCGGGACGGTGGTGGCGAACACGCTGAACGCGACGAACACGGGGCTGAGGGTGACCTCGACGGTGGCGGCGGGAGCCGCGACCGATGGCAGCGCGCGGTTGTATCT
>JAURHQ010000641.1 GCA_030833185.1 Gammaproteobacteria bacterium
CGTCCGGGTACGCCGCGCGCTGAACATCGCGGTCAACAAGCAGGAGATCGTCAAGTCCTACTACGGCGGCAACGCGGAGCTGTTCGCGTACCCGATGCACACCGACTATGTCGGCTACTACGAGCCGCTGGACAAGATGACCGCCTCAGCTCAGGTGCACGATGTGGCCGCCCCCGAGAAGGCCAAGGCGCTGCTGGCCGAGGGCGACCTGCTGTGCAGCGTGCTGCAGCCGCGCGCCGCCGGGCTGCTGCCGCGCGTGCGCATTGCCGCCATGCTAGAGCCGCCAGCTGCTGCCGCTGCTGCGGCGGGCGCAGGCGGGGGGGGCATGGGCGGCGGCGGCAGCTGGCGCGGCGGGGGAGGCCTGGCTGGGCGGCGGCGGTGGTGACAGGGGCTCGGCCGCCGCCACAGCCGCCACGGCCAGGGCCGCCACCACCACCAGGCCGACAGTGAGCGTCGGGTATGAGCGCATGGCGGGGGCGTGGTGGATGCTGCGTGGGATCGCCTGGCCTTTTTCAGTCTGAAAACAAAAACACGGCAGGTG
>JAURHQ010000642.1 GCA_030833185.1 Gammaproteobacteria bacterium
GCTTGTCGGAAAGACCGAGGTTGTATTCTTCGGTGCCGAACTGGTCGGTGTAGCCGACGATCAGGAGCTTGGTGGCCTTGGCCTTGCCGGCGGCGCCGTCGAGTTTGGCGCGCTCGGCGGCGCTGACCGTGTACTGGTCGAAGTCGAACTGCACGGTGACGAGGATCGCCTCGGGCGGGATGACGCCATCGCGGGCGGCTTGGGCGGCGGCACCGGCGGCGCCGGCGCCGGCCGACGCGGGCGACCGCGCCGCGCTCGAGCGCGCGTACGGCTTCAAGTGCGCCTGCGCGCGGTGCCGCGTCGAGGACCAGGCGCCGGAGGCCGTCCGCGCGGCGCTGGCCGACGCGCACGCTTGGTGCGCCGGCGGCGCCGTCGCGGCGCTGGCGGCGCCCTTGGCCGCCGCGGCCGGCGCGGCGGCCGCGGGCGCCGGGCTGGCGGTCGAAAAGGCGCTCGAGACGGTCGGGCTCAAGGGAAAGGAGAAAGAACAGGAGAAGGAGGAGAGCCCGACCGAGCGCAAGGCCGGCGGCGGCCCGGGCGTCGT
>JAURHQ010000643.1 GCA_030833185.1 Gammaproteobacteria bacterium
ACAAACGCGCGCAGGCGCAGCACGGGGTTCGACTTTTTCCGCCACGCCTCGATTTCGTCCACGCTGCGGTAGCGCGTGGAGTCGTCGCTGGTGGAGTGGTGCGACTCGCGGTAGCCCATGGACTCCACCATCACGGGCTGGCCGCCGTCGGCGAGCGCGAGCGCGCGCCGCTCGCCGACGCGCCCGCGCGCGCGGCCGCCGCGCCCGCCGACCAGACGGCGCCCGCGAGCGCGGCGAGCGCGGCCGCGGCGGCCGCGCGCGCCGCCGCGGAGGTGGCCGCCGCCGCAGATGCCGCGCGCGCGGAGCGCGATACACTGCGCGCCTCGATCGCGGCGCGCCGCCAGGCGGTCGAGGGTACCCAGCGCGCGCTGCTGGAGCAGTCCGTCGAGCGATACCGGCGCAGCGCCGATGTCGCCCTGCAGGGTCACCGGGAGCGCGAATCGCAGATCACCCGCCTCGGCGGCAGCCTGGAGGAGGCCGGTGCGCAGGGCGTCGAGGAAACGCGCGCGGCACTGGCCGTGCGGCTGCAGGCCACCGTGCG
>JAURHQ010000644.1 GCA_030833185.1 Gammaproteobacteria bacterium
GGCTCGACCGACCTCGGAGCGGCGATCAACGCCGCGGTCAAGGTGGTCGCCGCTCTGCCGGAGAAGACGGTGCGCCTGGTCATCTTCACCGATGGCGACACGGTCCCCCTGCAGCCCATCCTGCCGCGGCCGAAATCCGTCAAAGACGTGCTCGTCCTCGGCGTCGGCGATCCGCGCAAAGGCACCTTCATCGCCGGTCACCAGTCGCGCCAGGACGCCGAAGTGCTGGCCAACGTGGCGCGCGCCTTGCGCGGTACTTATCACGACGTGAACGAGAAGCATCTGCCGACCGACGCCTTGGGTGACCTTGTCCGGCGGACGCCGCCGGCGAAATCCGGCCTCGATCTCGCGCAGATCGCGGTGCTGGCGATGCTGCTGGGTTCGGCGCTGCTCGCGCTGCTGCCGGTGGCGCTGCAATACTTCGGGACGGGTTGGAAGGTCGTCCACCGTGATGAAGCGGCCGGGGAGGGCGGCGTCCGATGAGGAAGTTCTTCACGCTGCTCTGGCTGCTGTTCCCCGTCGGAGTGGTGTACTATCACT
>JAURHQ010000645.1 GCA_030833185.1 Gammaproteobacteria bacterium
CGCGATCCTCTCAACCTCGCTCGAGAACGTTTCGTTGTACATGTACGGCGCGCGCACGCACTCGCCATTCGAGGCGTCCACGATCACCGTCGTGCCGCTCGTGCCGGCGACGGCGACGGCTTCGACGCTCGCTCGCGTCGACCGCTCGACGCTCTCCAGGAGCGTCCACAACGCTCGGCGCCACGCCTCGCTCGCGTCGCCCGCGTCGTCGTAGGGGGCGACGACGAACGATCGCACGACGCCGTCGTCGTCAATCGCGCACATGCGCGCGCTGGAGGTGCCGAAATCGAAGCCGAGATAGAGCGCGGCGGCGGGCGCTCGCGGGCGCTCGAGCTCAGCCGCGAGCGCCTTCGCGTCGCACCGTCGATCCATCGCGCCACGGGCGCGAGCGCGTTTTCCGCGGCCCAGGGCGCGGGCCCGCCGGCGGCCGTTTGCCGCCCCACGGCCGCGTTCAGGCCGTACACGAGGTCCAAGCCCGTGGCGCTGGCAAAGTCCACGAGCCCGTCAAACACGCTCTCGTTGAGGGCGAGCACGAGCATC
>JAURHQ010000646.1 GCA_030833185.1 Gammaproteobacteria bacterium
CAAAAACTGGGAGCAGGTTTTGTACTGCTCAGACGCCTGCCGCCAAAAGAAGTCGGCCCCAAAATGAACGCCTTGAATCAAGCCTGTCGCCCATGAGAACGCTGGTGCTGGTGCTGGGCGACCAGCTGGATACCGACGCAGCGGCCTTTGATGGGTTTGACCCGCAACAAGACGCCGTGTGGATGGCCGAAGTGGCGCAAGAGTCCACCCACGTGTGGTCCAGCCAACAACGCCTGGTGATGTTTTTGAGTGCCATGCGCCACTTTGCGCAGGCACTTCAGGCATTGGGTCGGCCACTCCATTACCACCGCATGGGCGCTGCTGAGAACGCTGCTGAACCCCGCACACTGGCCGACGCCTTGCAAACCGACCTGGCACGGTTGCAACCGCAAAGGGTGGTGATGACCGCACCTGGCGACCACCGTGTGTGGCAAAGCCTCAAGGCCACGGTGAAGGCAGCTGGGTTGTCGCTCGAGGTTTGCGAAGACCGCCATTTCTTCACCTCGGTGGCCGATTTTTCAGCCCATGCGAAAGGCCGCA
>JAURHQ010000647.1 GCA_030833185.1 Gammaproteobacteria bacterium
ATCGACTGGATCAACCGGACCCTGTGCCGCCACATCCTGACCATTGAGGACCCGGTGGAATTCGTCCATCAGAGCCGGGAATCCCTGATTCGCCACCGGGAAGTCGGACAGCACACCAAGGTCTTCCAAAACGCCCTGCGCGCTGCCCTGCGGGAGGACCCAGACGTGATCTTGGTGGGTGAGATCCGAGATGCGGAAACCCTCTCCACCGCCATCGAGGCCTCCCAGACCGGTCACCTGGTGTTCGGCACCCTGCACACCAACTCCGCCGTCAAGACGGTGGAACGGGTGCTCGGCATGTACCCCCCCAGCGAGCAGGACAGCGTGCGGCGGGCCGTGTCGGAAACGCTGCTGGGGGTGATTGCCCAGGGACTGCTGAGGACCACCGATGGCAAGCGGGCGGCCTATCACGACATCCTGATCAACACCGACGCCTGCAAGGACTACATCCAGCGCGGCGAACTCGACGAGATCGAGGAGATCATGAAGCGCAGCGCCTTTGACGGCATGCAAACCTCCAACCAGGCCCTGCAGCAGCTG
>JAURHQ010000648.1 GCA_030833185.1 Gammaproteobacteria bacterium
CATCCTCCATGAAGCCGGGGGGGGGGCGGAAGTTGCCGACGGCGGGGGCGTCGAGCTCGACGCCGGTCGGCGACGGGCCGGCGGGGGCCGCCGGCGGGGCCAGGCCCGCGATGAGGGGCGACCCCACCATCGGCGCCGCGCCGCGGCCGGACGCCAGGCGCACGGTGACGCGCCCCAGAGCTGCGCATGTGGCAAAGGAAAGAAAAGGGAGGGCGACGTCAGCGCGGTGTCGCGCAGCAGCCGCCGCTGCAGCGCGGCGCAGCCACGCACCTCCAGGGCGGGTGGCCCATGCGCCGAGGCGCGAGGCGCGCGCGGCGGCGACGGGCGGGAGGCCGCCGGGGCAGTAGCCGGCCGCGGCGGCGAGCAGCCCCGACGAAGCGAAACTCGCGGCCCGGAAGCAGAAGCAGAAGGAGTTGCGCGGCAAGCAGCGCGAGCTCGAAGCCGCGCGCGGCGAACAGCAGGTCGCCGACTACGACCGCCAGGTTCGACAGCTCACGCTCGACGACTCGGTCCGGAAGACCAGCGTCGACCTCGAGCAGG
>JAURHQ010000064.1 GCA_030833185.1 Gammaproteobacteria bacterium
GGTGGGGTTGGTGATGGATGGGCGCCGGCCCGCCCTGGTGGCTTCCCCGCCTGCGCCAGGACGCGATGCGGGCCGGCGGAAACTCAGCGCAGCCAGACGGCTGCCGCAGCGATGGCGGCGACCACGCCCAGCGGCCACAGCAGAAAACGCTCCGCGCGGGCCGAGGCCTGCACCAGTCCGTCCGACCCGAACAGGCTCCGCACCCCGCCGCTGGCGTCAGGCAAACGGCGGAGCTCGTCGTAGTCGCGCGTGCTCATGTGTTCGCCGTGCAGTCCGTCCGGCAGCGTGCCCACCGCGCGGATGTAGTGCGTGCCGGCGGCGACCTGCACCGCGAGTGGCGCGCCCGGCGTCAGCGTCGGACCGATCCACGGCGGTTCGCTCTTGTCCCTGCGGATCTGCCGCGTCAGGCGTGGGCCGGGAAACCACAGGTGATAGCAGCCGCAGGGGTGGATGCTGTCCCACAACAGCGGCTGCCCGTCGACGTCCAGCGTGACCCGCCATACCAGTCCATCCAGCCGGCCGGCGAGCACGTCAAACCGGTGCGCCGGGGGCCGCGCCGGAAACCACAGCGTGTAGTTCAGCTGCAGCAGCACGGCGCCTTCGAAGCGGGTGTAGGAGAGATATTCGTAGACCGTCGGCACGGCATCGAGGCGTGGGTTGCCCACGCCGTCGAGGTGCACGGCGCCCGGGCGGTCGTCGGCGCTGGCGGTATCGACCAGCCACACCGGGGCGTGGGCGTCGAGCAGCGCCCGGCGCGTGGCCGCGTTCGGGTGCGGCAGGCCCAGCGCGTCCCGCGGCAGCTCGACGCTGGCCGGTAACGCGGGGTGGATTCGGGGCGGCAGGTAGACGCGGGTTTCCGGTGCGGGCAGGACGCCGGCCCGTGGCGTGTGCGCGGCCTGCAGCCGGGCCACCCCGCGCCCGGCCAGATGCGCGGCCAGCGGATAAAGTCCGAGCACGCGCGCCCCGGTGCTGTAGCTGTCGGGCACCCGCGCGCGCTGGCGCAGGGCGGCGAAGGCCGCGTCGTTGGTCAAGGTGGCGGCGATAAGCCGCGCCCGGCAGGCCTCGCCCAGCGGATCGGCCGGCGCTGCGCCCAGCGCGGCCATCTCCACCGCCCGGCTGTCGGCATCCAGCGCGGAGAGTTGCGCCAGCCATGCCGCACGCGCCGCCGGCGTCAGGGCCTCGTCGGCAAAACTGGCCAGCACGCGGTTCACCCGCAGCCAGGGCCAGCCCGGCACCGGCGCGCTGTCGGCGTCGCGCACGCCGGCCCGCGCCACGCGGGCATCGATACCGGCCAGCGGCCCCGCGCAGGCCGCATCCGGCGGCGCGCGGTTGGGTGCCGTGGCACAGGCGGCCAGCAGGCTGGCGCCAATCAGCAGCAAAGCGTGCGGCCATCCTGTCCTGCGCATGGGGCGGTGCTCGGGTGAGGCGGAAGCCGAGTGTACAATCGCGGCCTCCTTCCCAACGCGGCGCTCGCCATGTCGCTCGCTCCCGATGCACTCGCCGCGCTGACCGCGCCTGTTCTTGCCCGCTACGGACGCAGCGCGCGCAGCCTGAGCCCACTGTCTGGCGGGCTGATTAACCTGACGCTGGCGCTCGACTCGGACGCTGGCGAGGCGCTGGTGCTCCAGCGGCTGCACCCGAGCTTCGAGGCGGCGGTAAACGACAACTTCGACCTCGTCACCGGCGAGCTTCGCGAGCGTGGCGAGTTGGCGCCACGGCTGCTCCTGACGCTGGACGGCGCGCGCTCGGTCACTGCGGCGGACGGCTTGTGGCGGCTGCAAACGCGCATCGACGGGCATAGCCTGGACCAGCTCGGCAGCCCGGCCGAAGCGTACGCGGCGGGCGAACTGCTGGGCCGCTTCCACGCCACGCTGGCCGATTGGACCACGCCGCTGCCCTACCGCCGGCCTGCCGTGCACGAGCCGGCGCGGCATCTGACCGCGCTCGGCGCGGCTATCGAAGCCCATCCCGCGCACCGGCATCAGGTGGCCGTTCGCGCGCTTGCTCTGGAGATTGCCACCGGCCTCAGCGCGCTGCCGCTCTGGCCCGCTGTACCGCTGCGTCTGGTGCACGGTGATCCCAAAATTTCCAATCTGCTGTTCGACGACCGTGGCCGCGGGCTGTGTCTGGTTGATCTGGATACCCTGGCCCATGGCCCGCTGGTGCCTGAACTGGGGGACGCGTTTCGCTCCTGGTGCAATCCCGGGCCTGAAGATGCCGCTGAGGCGACGTTCGCCCTGCCTTTGTTCGCTGCGGCGCTGGAAGGCTACGCCACGCACGCGCGGGCGTTCATCACGGCCGGAGAGCAGGCGGCGATGGTCGACGGCGTGTTGGCGATTTATCTGGAACTTGCGGCCCGTTTTGCGGCGGACGCCCTGAACGAAGCCTATTTCGGCTGGTCGCCGGTGCGCTTTGCCAGCCGCGGCGACCATAATCTGGCCCGCGCCCGCAACCAGTTGGCGGCGGCCCGCGATTTGGCGCGGCAACGCGCGGCGGCCGGTGCGCTGGTGGCCGGGCAATTTTCCCGCGCGGCGCTGGCCGGGTAGGCCGCGCTGCCTACAATGGCTAACATTCAACTCATGCCCAGCCCTGGAGGGACGTCCCATGGATCTCAGCGGCCTGTTTACCCTTGGTTTCGTCGTGCTCATCTTTGTCACGCTCTACAAGGGCGCCAAAGTCGTGCCCCAAGGCTATGAGTGGACCATCGAGCGCTTCGGGCGCTACCACACCACGCTCCGTCCGGGCCTTGGGCTGATCCTGCCCTACATCGACGCCATCGGCCGCAAGGTCAACATGATGGAGCAGGTGCTGGAGGTGCCCTCGCAGGAAGTCATTACGCGGGATAACGCGGTCATCAAGGTCGACGGCGTGGTGTTCTTCCAGGTGCTCGACTCGGTGCGCGCCGCCTACGAAGTCAACCAGCTCGAATACGCCGTGCTCAACCTCACCATGACCAACATCCGCACGGTGCTGGGTTCGATGGATCTGGACGAATCGCTCTCCAAGCGTGACGTCATCAACTCGCGGCTGCTGGCGGTGGTGGACGAAGCCACCCATCCCTGGGGCCTCAAAGTCACGCGCATCGAAATCAAGGACATCTCCCCGCCCAAGGATCTGGTGGATTCGATGGCCCGCCAGATGAAGGCCGAGCGCGAGAAGCGCGCCGCCATTCTGGAAGCCGAAGGCCTGCGGCAGGCGGCGATCCTCAAGGCCGAAGGCGAGAAGCAGGCCGCGGTGCTGGAGGCTGAAGGCAAGCGCGAGGCGGCGTTCCGCGAAGCCGAAGCGCGCGAGCGACTGGCCGAAGCCGAGGCCAACGCCACCCGCATGGTCTCGATCGCCATCGCCGACGGCAACGTGCACGCGGTCAACTATTTCGTCGCCCAGAAGTACGTGGAAGCCCTGCAAACCATCGGCTCGGCGCCCAATCAGAAAATCATGTTCATGCCGGTGGAAAGCGCTGGCCTGCTGGGCGCGGTGGCGGGCATCGGTGAAATTGCCAGAGAGGCGATGGCCGCGCAGGCGGCCAAACGGGGATGACCAGCCTGCTGCAGCAAATGGGGCTCTGGCACTGGCTGCTCCTGGCGGTGGTGCTCTTTATCGGCGAAATGCTGGTGCCCGGAACCTTTCTGGTCTGGATGGGGCTGGGCGCGGCGGTCACCGGCGGCTTGTTGCTGCTGATGCCAACGCTGCCCTGGCAGGCGCAATGGATGTGTTTTGCGCTGGTCTCGGTGGGCAGCGTGCTGCTGTGGCGGCGCTACCGTCGTCGGCACCCGGAAAAAAACGACCACCCCACGCTCAACCGGCGCGGGATGCACTACGTGGGGCGTCACTTCACGCTGACGGCGCCTATTGTGGATGGCGTTGGCAAACTGCAGGTCGACGACAGCAGCTGGAAAATCATGGGGCAGGACCTGCCGGCCGGCGCCCACGTGAAAGTGGTCGGCACGGAAGGCACGATGCTCAGGGTCGAGGCCGTGACGGAGCCAGCCGCCTGATCCCGGCTCACGCTTTACTGAAGACACAATAATCAGGGCCACCATGGCCCGTTAAACGAGGGGAATTTGTATGGATCTGGGACTAAAAGGCAAAGGCGTCATCGTCACCGGCGCGAGCAAGGGCATCGGGCGCGCAATTGCACTCGAGTTTGCCCGTGAGGGGGCCAACGTCGCGATTTGCGCCCGCGGCGAGGAAGCGCTGGAACAGACGCGGGCCGATGTCGCCGCGCTGGGCGGCAAGGTCTACGCCGCAAGCTGCGATGTGGGCAACGCCGAGTCCCTGAGCAAGTTCCTCAACGCCGCCCATGAGGCGCTGGGTCGGGTGGATGCGCTGGTCAATAACCCGTCGGGTTTTGGCGTCAGCGACACCGAAGACGGTTGGAAGGCCAGTCTTGAGGTCGACATCATGGCCAGCGTGCGCGCCACCTGGCAGGTCACGCCGTGGCTGGAAGCCCAGGGCGGCGGCTCGGTGGTCCACATCAGCTCCATCTCGGGCCTTGAAGCCAGCCTGCCCGGCGTGGCGGCCTATGCCGCGGCCAAGGCTGCGCTCATCAGCCACTCCAAAAGCATGGCGATGGAACTGGCGCCCAAGGGCATCCGCGTGAACTGCGTGGCGCCCGGCTCGATCGATTTCCCCGATGGCTTCTGGGACGGCATCCATAAAGGCAACGAAGCCTTCTACAACATGGTGGTGGCCAGCATTCCCTTCGGCCGGATGGGCCGGCCGGAAGAAGTGGCCAACGCGGTGGTGTTTCTGTCTTCGCCCAAAGCCAGCTGGGTGTCCGGCGCGATGGTGCCGGTCGACGGGGTGCAACACAAAGGCAATCTGTAAACCAGGTCCGTCGGGGCTGTCAGGGAGCGGCAATCGGCGGCCCCGCACGGGCACAAGGAGCAGGCCATGCGAATTTTTATCACGGGGGCAACGGGGTTCATCGGCCGCGCGCTGGTGAACGCACTTAGCATTCTGGACCATCAGATCACGGCCTTGGTCCGCGATCCGGAAAGCCCCGCCGCGCAGGCTTTGGCGCATTCGGGCGTGCGGCTGGTGAAAGGCGACGTCACGGATCTGACCAGCCTGCGGGCCGGGATGGCTGGCTGTGACACGCTGGTGCACTGCGCCGCGATTTATCAGTTTGGCGCGGGCTGGTTGGGGCGGCGTCGCATGAGCGCGGTCAATATCACGGGCACCGCAAACACGCTGGGCATCGCCCGCGAGCTGGGTCTGCCGCGGCTCTATTACGTGTCGACCGCGTTTGCCTACGGAGAGACCGATGGCGAAACGCGCGATGAAACCTGGCAGCGGCGCTCCAAGCCAAAGTCACACTACGAGGCGACCAAGACCAAGGCGCACGAGTTGGCGATGGCCATGCAACAGGAAGGCGCCCCGCTGACCGTTTTCTGCCCGGTCGCCGTGGCCGGCCCGGGGGATCACTCCAGCCTCGGCCAGTTCGCCCGGCTTTATGTGCGAGGTCGGATGCCGCCGGTTTCCTTTGGCGATGGCACGGTGAGCTTCGTGCATCTGGACGATCTGGTGGCCGGCATGACCCATTGCATCGACCGCGGCCGGGTGGGGGAGACCTATCTACTGTCGGGCGGTCCCTTGGGCATCCGTGATTTGTTCGCCACCTGGCAGACCATGCCGGGCGGGGCCGAAGTCACGCTGCTGTGGCTGCCGCGCTGGCTGGCGGTGGTGTTTTGCAAGGCGGCCGAACTCTTTGAGCGCCTGTTTGGACTACCGATGCTGTTCAGCGCCGACCTTGCCCGTTCGGCCTTCATGGACATGCGCTTCACCGGCGCCAAGGTGGCCGAGGAGTTTGGGGTGAAATTCCGCGGGCCGCGTCAGGTGTGGCGCGACGTGCTAAACAGCGAACGCCGGCGCTGGCTGGCCTAAGTCACAACACCCAGATATTGCGTTGCCGCAAATTTCCTGCTGATGGGGCGCGCCACGGGCGGGTCGGTGGTTTACACTGCCGGCCCCCCACGCCCGGTTACCCGCCCGACCATGTCTGACACAACGCCCCGCTTTGCCGATCTCGGCCTGCCTCCTCCGCTGCTGGCCGCCCTCGATGCCATTGGTTACGAAACCCCGTCGCCCATTCAGGCCGCCGCAATCCCGACCCTGCTCGCAGGGCAGGACATCATCGGTCAGGCCCAGACTGGCACCGGCAAGACCGCTGCCTTCGCGCTGCCCTTCCTGTCCCGTATTGACCTGTCGCTGCGCGATCCGCAGGTGCTGGTGCTGACGCCCACCCGCGAACTCGCGATTCAGGTGGCGGAGGCCTTCCAGAGCTACGCCAGCAAGATGCCGGGCTTTCACGTGCTGCCGATTTACGGCGGCCAAAGCATGAGCCAGCAGCTCCACCAGCTGCGGCGGAGCGTGCATGTGGTGGTGGGGACGCCGGGGCGCATCATGGACCACCTGCGGCGCGAAACGCTGAACCTGTCGGGCGTGCGCGCCCTGGTGCTGGACGAAGCCGACGAAATGCTCCGCATGGGCTTCATCGACGACGTCGAAGCCATCCTCGAACACACCCCTGCCAGCCGCCAGACGGCGCTCTTCTCGGCCACCATGCCGGAACCGATCCGGCAGGTCGCCCAGCGGCACCTGAAGCAGCCGCAGGAAATTCGCATCAAAGCGAAGACCAGCACGGTAGAGGCGGTGCGCCAGCGCTACTGGCAGGTGGCCGGACTGCACAAGCTGGATGCCCTGACCCGAATTCTGGAAGGCGAAGAGCTGGACGCCGTGCTGATTTTCGTCCGCACGAAAATGGCCACGACCGAACTGGCCGAGCGTCTGGAAGCACGCGGCTATGCCTGCGCTGCGCTAAGCGGCGACCTCAATCAGGCCCAACGCGAAAAAACCATCGAGCAGCTGAAAAGCGGCCATCTGGACGTGGTCATCGCGACCGATGTCGCGGCGCGTGGGCTCGACGTGCCGCGGATCAGTCACGTCATCAACTACGACATTCCCTACGACATCGAAAGCTACGTACACCGGATTGGCCGTACCGGGCGCGCCGGCCGCACGGGCGAAGCGATCCTGTTTGTATCGCCGCGTGAAGTGCGGATGCTGCGCGCCATCGAACGCGCCACCCGCCAGCCTATCGAGCCGATGCGCGCACCGAGCCGCGAAGCCATCGCCAGCCGGCGCGTTTCGCAGTTCAAGAAAGCGGTGTTCGACACGCTGGCCAGCGAAACCCTGGACTGGTTTGGCGAACTGGTGGAAGAAATGGCGCACGAGCGCGGCGTCGAAATGAACACTCTGGCCGCGGCGCTGGCCTTCATGGTTCAGCGCGATCGTCCGCTGCAGTTTGAAGGGGCGGTGCCTGGCGCCGACCCGGGGGCGCGCGACCGCTATCAGCGGACCGAGCGCCCGTTCCGCGACGAGCCTCCGGCGCGAGAGGAACGCGCCGAGCGCCCCGCCCGCGAGGAACGTCCGACCCGGCCCGAACGCCCGGCCCGTGCTGAACGGCCGGAGCGCCCCGCGCGCGAGGAACGTCCGGCCTTCAAGGATCGGATTGAACGCGCTACCCGTCCGCCCCGCGCGCCGGCCGTCCCCGAGGCGAGCGGCGACGAGGCCGCGTTTGAAGCGCCGACGCCCAGCCGCAGCCTGCCGCGCCCAAATGAACTGGCGGAATACTTCGCGCCGCCGCCGGCCGCGCCGGCCTTGGACATTCCCACGCGCGCCGAGCGCCTGAAAGAGTTTCCCGAGATCGAGATGGTGCGTTATCGCATCGAGGTCGGTAACCAGCACGGCGTGCTGCCCAAGCACATCGTGGGCGCAATCGCCAACGAGGCGGGGCTTGAGTCGCGCTACATCGGGCGCATCGATTTGTATGACGACTTCAGCACCATCGACCTGCCGGACGGCATGCCGAAGGAGTTGTTGGAACACCTGAAGACCGTGCGTTTCGGCAAGTTCCGCTACAACCTGAGCCCGCTGGTGCCGGTCGAAAAACCGCGCAAGCCGAAGAAGAAGTAGCGCCGTCCGAGGACTGCCGGCCACGCCAGACGGCGCGCCGGCAGGGTCTTAGCCGACCGCCGGCACCCAGCCTCGGCGGTGACCCGGCAGCCGCAAATGGGCGGCGTACTGTTCGGCCGCGCGCACCGCACCGCTCGGAATATGTTGGCTTGGGAAGGCCGCGTCGGCCGAGGGCTGCGCGCGCAGCAACTGCTTCGCCAGCGTCAGCTTGTGCACTTCGCTCGGGCCATCGGCCAAGCCCAGTGCGTGACCCCACAGCAGCCACTCGCCAAACAGCATTTCATTAGACACGCCCAGCGCGCCGTGCAGGTGGATGGCCTTGCTGGCAATGTCGACCATCACCCGTTCCGACAACACCTTCACCGCCGCGATATCGCCGCGCACCTGTTTGTAGTCGTTCAGCTTGTCGATTTTCCACGCGGTCTGGATGACCAGCAGGCGGAACTGTTCCAGCTGCATCCAGGCTTCGGCGATGGTGTCTTGCACCAGCTGCTTGTCGGCCAGCCGTGAGCCCTGCGTGTAGCGCGACTGCGCGCGCTCGCAGATGGCGTCGAAGGCGCGCCGCGCAAGCCCCACCGTGCGCATGGCGTGATGCACCCGCCCGCCGCCGAGCCGCGTCTGGGCAATCTTGAACGCTTCGCCCGCCTTGCCCAGCAAATGATCGTTCGTCAGTTCAACGTCGTTGAAGCGCAGATAGGCGTGGGCGCCGTGCTCCGGATGCTCGAAGGCCATGCCGGTGTTGCGGACAAACTCGAGCCCCGGTGCGTCAATCGGCACGATGAACATGCTGGCGCCATGATGGATGGCGGTCGTGGTATCGCTCACCGCCATCACGATCAGGAAGTCTGCCCAGCGTGCATTCGAGGCAAACCATTTTTCGCCGCGCAGCACCCAGCCGGTGGTGGTCTGGTCGGCGCGGCAGGTAAAGACGTTCGGATCCGCGCCGCCCTGCGGCTCGGTCATCGAGAAACAGGACACAATTTCGCCGTCCATCAGCGGCTTCAGATAGCGCGCCTTCTGCGCCTCGGTGCCGAAGTGCGCGAGGATTTCGGCGTTGCCGGTGTCGGGCGCGGCGGTGCCAAAGATGGTCGGCGCAAAGAACGACCGCCCCAGCAGTTCGTTCATCAGCGCGAGCTTCAGTTGCCCCCAGCCGCCACCGCCCATCGCCGGCGGCAGGTGGCAGGCCCACAGGCCTTGCGCACGCACTTCCGCTTTCAGCGGCGCCATGATGCTCATCAGCGCTGCGTTGCGCGTGTTGTAGGTTTCATCCTTGGGGAAGAGATAGTCCAGCGGCTCGATCCGCTCGCGGACGAATTGCTCAATCCAGTCCAGCTTGCGCTGGAATTCGGGTTCGGTCTCAAAGTTCCACATGGCGGGGACAGTCCTTACTTGCCGGCGGCGCGTTCGCAGCGCGCGACCGTCACGTTATAGATCGGGTTGGGCGCCGGCTGGTCGAGCAGGCTGCCGACCAAAGACACGGCCCGGCGCAGGCCGCCGGGATTGGTCTGGTCGGCGCAGACGCTGCCGAGGTGACGGCCCTTGGGCTTCAGGCCCGCGTCGCGGGCGGCCTGTTCGCAGGCGGTTTTATCGGCGGCGGTCGCCGGCGCGACGGGGGCGAGGGCGAGGCCGCCCAGCAGGGCCAGCGTCAACAGTCGGGAAATGGCGCGAGTGCTCATGATGTCCTCCAGATAGGCCAGCACTCTACCGCGCAAGCCTTCCATGCGTCGAACCGGTGTGCCCCTTTCATTGCGCTTGCGAGCCCGGGTTTGGCCGTGCATGGTGTGCCCCCCGAGTGATGAGGACGATGTCTCATGAGCCGTGTTCGCGCCGCCGCGCCCCAGCCGACCGAGAACCCTCGCGAGCAACGGGCGACCCAGATTTTCGGACAGCTGTGCCTCGCCTGCGGGGCGCTGGCGCCGCTGGTATGGGGCGGCATGATCGTCTGGGCGGCCAGCACGGCTGCGGACTACAGCCATCGCCGCGACGTCATCAGTGCGTTGGCGCTGGGCGATGACGGCAGCGCCACCGCCATGCGCGCGCTGGGTTTTGGTTTGAGCGGCGCGCTGTACATGATCGCCGGCCTCTATGCGGCCATCCGCTTCCGGCGCGACCCGGCGGCCATCCTCGCCAGCCTGTTGTTGGTGATCGGCGGTCTGGCACGGATCGGCGGCGGCATCTATCCCTGCGCCGCAGGCTGCCTGCGACTGGAGGTGCCTGACGACCAGCGCATGCATCTGTGGACCATGGCGGCGATGGACGTGTCACTGATTTTTGCGACCGCCGCCTGGGGCGTGGTGGTCAATCGCTACGCGCGGCTGAAGTGGATTTCCTCGCTGTCTTTCGGCGCGACCAGCTGGACCGTCGTCTCGATGGTCATGATGGCCACCAGCGTGCCCGATCAAGGGCTTTATCAGCGCTATGCGAACGGCATTCTGGGCGTCTGGATGCTGGTGTGGGCGGTTGCGCTGTGGCGCAGCCGCATCTGGGCCGAGGACCTTGACTGGCGCAAGCCGCAATACGCGCCGCGCCACCGCCGGTTTCGGCGAAAATGAGCCGCGCGCGGCCGCGTTCTGGCAACGTCGCGCTACCGCCGGAACCACCCCCGCCGCCGCCCGGTGAAACCCCGTTTGCGAGCTTAAGCCCGGAGCGCGTGCTGGACAGCGTTGAGGCGCTGGGCATGCTGTCGAACGGCCGCCTGCTGGCGCTCAACAGCTACGAAAACCGCGTCTATCGGGTGGGGCTGGAAGACGGTGGCTCGGTCATCGCCAAGTTCTACCGCAGCGGGCGCTGGCGTAGCGCCTGTATCCGCGAAGAGCACGCCTATGCGCTCGAACTCGCCGCCGCCGAACTGCCGGTGGTGCCGCCGCTGGTCAGCGCCGGCGAAACCCTGCACGAAATCGACGACCTCCGCTACGCGCTGTTTCCCAACCGGCCGGGCCGCGCGCCCGAACTGGACGACGCCGAGACCCTGCGGTGGATTGGCCGTTTTCTGGGCCGGATTCACGGGCGCGGCGCGACCCGCCCGTTCGCGCACCGGCCGGCGCTGACCGTGGCCCGGTTGGGCGAGGAATCGGTGCGCTTTCTTCTGGCCAGCGATTTTCTGCCCGGCGACCTGCGCCCGGCCTATGAGGCCGTCGCCACCGCCGCCGTGGTCCAGGTGCAGGCAACCTTCGAGGCCATCGGCCCGGTCCAGCGCATTCGTCTCCACGGCGACTGCCACCACGGCAATATCCTGTGGACCGAGGCCGGCCCGCATTTTGTGGATCTGGACGACTGCATGCAGGGGCCGGCAATTCAGGATCTGTGGATGCTGCTCTCCGGCGACCGTACCGACATGACGCGCCAGCTGTCGCTGCTGCTCGAAGGCTACGAGGATTTTCGCGAACTCGACCGCAGCGAACTGGCGCTGATCGAAGCCCTGCGCACGCTGCGCATCCTGCACTACGCCGCCTGGCTCGCCCGCCGCTGGTCCGATCCGGCCTTCCCCATGCACTTCCCCTGGTTCAACGGCCAGCGCTACTGGCAGGACCATATTCTGAGCTTGCGCGAGCAGCTGGCCGCGATGGACGAGTTGCCGCTGGTGGTGTAGCCGCCCGCGCCATTTACCGCATCCCGCTCAAGTCCCGGGCCTCACACAGGGCCTATGGTGAAATCCCATTCCCCCGGGAGGACTCGGCCATGACCACGGTGCAGCAAGTGCTGATGTTGAAGGGTCCTCACGTTCACAGCATCGGCCCGCAGGCCGTGGTGTACGACGCCGTCGCGCTGATGGCGAGGCATGGGGTGGGCGCGCTGCTGGTCATGGACGGCGCGCAGATCCTGGGCGTGCTGTCGGAGCGGGATTACGCGCGCAAGGTCGTGCTGCGCGGTCGCTCCTCCCACGCCGCCGAGGTGCGCGAAATCATGAGCACGCCGGTCATTACCGGACGCCCCTCGCTCAGCATTGAAGAGGCGATGGCCATCATGAGCCAGCGCCGCATCCGCCATTTGCCCATCGTGGAAGAAGGGCGCTTGTGCGGGCTGGTGTCGGTTGGCGATTTGGTGAAAGCCATCATCGCCGACCAGCAGTTTGTGATCGCGCAGCTGGAGCAATACATCCACCAGTGAGGCCGCCGCGCCTCAGCCAGGCCGCGCCGGTCCGGCGCAGGTGCCGGGTTCAGCCAACATAATTCCCCGCAGTGACGGGGTGTAAACGCCTGCGGGGACAGGCTGAGTTGCGCTGCGCCGGCGTGCTCCCGGCTTGCTCGGAATCTTTATGCCTCGCTTCTTTTTGCGGCGCCCGGCGGGCGTCTCCGGGGTAACAAGCCCCACCGTGGCCGCGCTATGCGCGCTGCAGCTTCTGCTGTTGACGGCCACCGACGCTCTCGCCCACGCGGTGACCCAGGGCGACAAGGGATACATTCAGGAAATTACCGGGGTCCATGTGGCGCCGTTCGTTTACCTGGGCGCCAAGCACATGATGACCGGCTACGACCACATCCTGTTTTTGTGTGGCGTCATCTTCTTCCTGTACAGGCTGCGCGACATCGCGGTGTACGTCAGTTTGTTTGCCATTGGGCACTCGACGACCATGGTGCTCGGCGTCTACTTCGATGTCGGGATCAGCAGCTATCTGATCGACGCGTTAATTGGATTCTCGGTCGTCTACAAGGCACTGGATAACCTGGGCGCCTTCCAGCGCTGGTTCGGCGTTCAGCCTGATACGAAGCTCGCCACGCTTGCCTTCGGTCTGATCCACGGCTTCGGGTTGGCGACCAAGATTCAGGACTACAAGCTTTCAGCCGACGGCTTGCTGCCCAACCTGCTGGCCTTCAATGTCGGGGTGGAGATCGGTCAGGTGCTCGCGCTGGGCGTCATCTTGATTGCCATGGGCTATTGGCGACGGACTGCAGGCTTCGCGCGGCACGCCTACGGGGCGAACGTGGTCATGATGTCCGCCGGGTTCATCCTGATGGGCATGCAACTGACCGGCTACTTTATTTTCCCCTGACCGCAGAGGTAACGGACATGTACAACGCAGAGATACCTGCTCGCGTCGAACTGCCATCAACCCGGCAACTGCTTCGCTCCACCCTGATTGCAGCGGTGTCGGCCGGGGTGCTGCTCTGTGCCGTCGTCCTGCCATCAGAATACGGCGTCGACCCGACGGGCATCGGCCGCGTTCTGGGGCTGACCGAAATGGGTGAAATCAAGGTCCGCTTGGCGCGCGAGGCTGCCGAAGAACCGGCGGTCGCCGCGCAGCAGGCACCGGCTGAAGAATCCCCGGCAGTAACGCAAGCGGCCCCCGGCACGCTCCCGCCGGCGCGCGAAGCGGACCAGCCAATTGCCGGGGAAGCACCCACAACGCTTGCCACGACGCCTGATGCCCCGGTCTGGCGAGACACGGTAAGCCTCACACTTGCCCCCGGTCAGGGCACAGAAATCAAGCTGAGGATGGAAGCCGGCGCCGAGGCTACTTACGTCTGGCATGTTGAGGGTGGCGTGGTGAATTTCGATACCCACGGCGACGCGCCGGGCCGGTCGATCAGCTACGAGAAAGGCCGGGCCGTGGCAAACGACGACGGCAAGCTGGTTGCTGCCTTCACCGGCCAACATGGCTGGTTCTGGCGCAACCGGGGCAAGGCCGATGTCACGCTGATACTGCAAACCGGCGGTGCCTACAGCGAGCTCAAACGGCTGAAATGACCGGTTCATCGAGAACTTGCCTGATGCAGGCGAGGGGAAGCTACCCGTTTGCCCACCGGAACGGCAGTGCCAAAGTCCCGTCATCGGCACCATGCAAGCTCGCGATGGCCGGGCGCGTCTCGCGCCTATTGCTGGCGGTGCTACTTCTGCCGCTGGTGATGGCGCAGCTGGCGCAATACCGCCATCATTAAAACTGCGGTACCACGCTTAGCCGCCGGCTGCGCGTTTGGCGACCAGCTGCTGCCAGCGCGGCAGGACCTTCGCCAGATGCGCCTGCTTCACATGCCCAAAACCCCGGATGTCTTCCGGCAGTGCGGCCAATGCCAGCGCCTGTGGCAGATTCGCGGCGCACAGCGTCGGCAGCAGTTGGGTAATCGCCTGCCGGTAGTCCTCGATTAGCTGGCGCTCCTGACGGCGCTCTGCGCTGTAACCAAACACGTCCAGCGGCGTGCCGCGCAAGCCTTTCAAGCTCGCCAGCCCCGTCAGCACCGGCCGCAGCCAGCCGCCGTAGCGGGCCTTTTGCAGATGTCCCTGCGCGTCGCGTTTGGCGAACAGCGGCGGCGCGACGTGGTACTGCTCCTCGAAGTCGCCTTCAAACGTCTCGCGCAAGCTGGCCTCCAGCCGGCCATCGGTATGCAGGCGCGCGACTTCGTATTCGTCCTTGTAGGCCATCAGCTTGTAGAGATAGCGCGCGACCAGCATCGAGAGCGCCGTGCCGCCCACGCGGGCTTCCTCTGCGGCGCGGACTTCGGCCACGAAGTCGGCGTAGCGTTTAGCGTAAGCGGCGTGCTGATAGTCGGTGAGTCGCGCCACGCGGTCGGCGATGAGCGCATCCAATGACGGCGGCTCGTCGGCGTCTACCGCCGCCTTGCCGCAGGCGCTGCGTTCCACCCTCGCCAGATCCACCGCCGCATGGCGGCCCCAGGCAAAGGCCTGCTTGTTGGCGTCGACCGCCACGCCGTTCAGTTCGATCGCGCGGTGGAGCGACGCCGCCTCAAGCGGAATCAGCCCCTGCTGGAAGGCATAGCCCAGCATGAACAGGTTGGCGGCGATGGCATCGCCCAGCAGCGCGGTGGCCAGCCGGGTGGCGTCCACATAGTGCGCGCGCTGCGCGGTGGCCTCGTCGATCAGGCTGCGGATATTGGCGCGGGGAAACTGCCAGTCCGGCGCCTTGGCAAACGGCCCGGGCGGCTGTTCGTGCAGGTTGATGACGGCGGTGGTGCGACCGGGGCGCGTCTTGGCGATGGCGTCGAAGGCGCCGGCGGTGAGCATGTCGCAGCCAAGGATCAGATCCGCTTCGCCGGTCGCGATCCGCTGGGCGTGGATGTCGGCCGGCGCGCGCGCGATGCGCACGTGGGAGGTCACCGCGCCGTTCTTCTGCGACATGCCGGTCATGTCGAGCGCAGAGGTCCCTTTGTGCTCTAGATGCGCGGCCATGCCGAGCAACGCGCCCACCGTGATAACGCCGGTGCCGCCAATGCCGGTGATGAGGATGTTGTAAGGCTGCGCGCCCAGCGGCGGCAGCACCGGCGGCGGCAACTCGGGCAGGCGCACGTCCGCCCCCAGCCGCGATTTGCGCAGGCTGCCGCCCACCACGGTGACAAAGCTGGGACAGAAGCCTTTGATGCAGGACAAATCCTGATTGCAGGACGACTGGTCCACCACGCGCTTGCGCCCCAGCGGGGTTTCCAGCGGCATCAAGGAGGTGCAGTTCGACTGTACGCCGCAGTCGCCACAGCCTTCGCACACGGCCTCGTTGATGAACGCGCGCAATGGGCTTTGCGGATACTCGCCCTTCTTGCGCCGGCGGCGCTTTTCGGCGGCACAGGTCTGGTCGTAAATGATGACCGACACGCCGGGGTAGTCGCGCAGTTCGCGCTGCACGGCGTCCAGATCCCGGCGGTCGTGAACGCTGACCAGATTCGGCAGGCCGGTGCGCGCGGCGTAGCGGTCTACGTCTTCGCTGACCAGCGCGATCCGCGTCACGCCTTCGGCGGCCACCTGCTGCGCCAGCATCGGGACGGTGAGGGTGCCGTCGATCGGCTGGCCGCCGGTCATGGCGACCGCATCGTTGTAGAGAATCTTGTAGGTGATGTTCACCTTCGCGCTGACCGCCGCGCGCAGCGCCAGCGAACCCGAATGGAAGTAGGTGCCATCGCCCAGATTGGCAAACACGTGCGGGCGTTTGGAGAACGGCGCTTGCCCTATCCACGGCGCGCCTTCACCGCCCATCTGGCACAGCGTTTTGTTTTCATCCGGAAAGATCGCCGCCGCCATCACGTGGCAGCCGATGCCCGCCAGCGCAATGCTGCCTTCGGGCACATGGGTCGATGTGTTGTGCGGGCAGCCCGAGCAGTAGTACGCCGGACGCACCGGCGTATCGACCGCCTTGCGGAGCACCGCTTCCTTGGCGTCCAGAAAGCTCAGCCGCGCGCTGATGAGATCGCTCTGGTGAAAGCGCGCGATGCGCCCGGCGATCACCCGTGCGACTTGCGCGATGGAGAAATCAGTCTTGGCCGACAGTAGCCACTCGCCGCGCGGATGCACCCACTCACCCTGATCGTCAAACTTGCCGATGACTTTGGGGCGCACGTCCGGGTGCCAGTTGTAGAGCTGTTCTTTCAGCTGATATTCCACAATCTGGCGCTTCTCCTCGACCACCAGAATTTCTTCCAGACCGCGCGCGAATTCGCGGATGCCGTCGGGCTCGAGCGGCCAGGGCATCGCGACCTTGAACACGCGGATGCCAATGGCGGGCGCGTTGTGTTCGTCGATGCCAAGTTCTTCCAGCGCCTCCAGCACGTCCATGTAGGACTTGCCGGAGGCGACGATGCCAAGGCGCGCGTTGGGCGCATCAATCGTGGTGTGGTTCAGCCGGTTGGCGCGTGCGTAGGCCAGCGCCGCATAAATCTTGTAGTCCTGCATCAGCGCTTCCTGCTTGCGCGCTTGCACGCCCAGCAGGTCCAGCGACTGTCGGCAGTTGAGCCCGCCCTCGGGCATCAGGAAATCTGCCGGCGCCACCGTCTGCACGCGTAGCGGGTCGGCCTCGATCGAGGCCGAGGATTCCACCGTGTCGGCCAGTGCTTTGAAACCGACGGCGCAGCCGGAGTAGCGAGACATCGCCCAGGCATGCAAACCGAGGTCGAGATATTCCTGCACATTGCAGGGATAGAGCACCGGGATCATCGACGCCGCAAAGAGATGGTCGCTCTGGTGCGGCAGGGTGGACGAATACGCGCCGTGGTCGTCGCCCGCCACCAGCAGCACGCCGCCGTGGCGCGCGGTGCCGGCGTGGTTCAGGTGCTTGAAGACGTCGCCGCAGCGGTCGACGCCCGGGCCTTTGCCGTACCACATCGCGAACACGCCGTCGTAGTGGGCGCCGCCGGTCAGCGCCACCTGCTGCGTGCCCCAGACGGCGGTGGCCGCCAGTTCTTCGTTCACGCCTGGCTGAAACACCACGTGATGTGCGGCCAGCTGAGGCTTGGCCTGCCACAGGGCTTCGTCCAGCCCGCCCAGCGGCGAACCCCGGTAGCCGGACACAAAGCCGGCGGTGTTCAGGCCCGCGGCCAGATCCCGTCGGCGCTGGACCAGCATCAGGCGAACCAGCGCCTGAATGCCGGTCAGGTAGACGCGGCCGGTGTCGGAGACGTACTTATCGACGAGCGAGACCTTGTCCATCGTGTGCTCCATTGTTCTGCCGCCGGATAGGCGGCGCAGGAACGGTCGCTGTCGGGGCCTTGTGGCGACCCCGACAGGGGAATGGAATCCTGCCTCGACGTTTGGTTCCGGCAGGGAAGGTGGCGGGCGTGCAGCGCGCGATAACGCTGCTGCCGCCGCCGTCGCGGTCGGCGAAACGTCTTTTGGACTCCCGCCGCCACGAAGACATTCTATTTTTTGAATTGCA
>JAURHQ010000649.1 GCA_030833185.1 Gammaproteobacteria bacterium
GGACGGCGCAGGCCAACGGCATGGTCATCGACGAAGGTGCGATTGAGATGGACCCCTCGGGCAATTTCAATCCGCGCGGCCACAAGATGCGGAACGCCCTGATCGGGCTGGGCGTGGCTGGGGCCGCCGCGTTGACCGGGGGCGCGGCCCTCGGCGCGTTCGGCGGTGCAGGCGCAGGCGCAGGCGCGGGCGGGTTGTCGGGACTGGCGGGCGCTTCCTACGTCGTGCCTTCCGCCGCGCTGGGCGCGGGCGGGGGGATTGGTGGCACCGCGGCGGCGCTTGGCGCCTCGGCCGAAGGGACGCGGTCGTGACGACCAGAATTTTCGTTCCGCGTGACGCCGCGGCCCGTTCGGTCGGCGCGAGGACCAGGTCGGGCCGCTCGCGCATGAGGATGTCGCGCAGCGCCTGCTTGAACAGCGGCCGGTCGAACCGCAGGGCGTTGCGCCGGATGGCGTGCGGGTCGAACGCGGCCGTGGTCGCCTCGAACGTCTCGACCGCCTCGATGAGCCCTTCGACCGACTGGTCGTGGAAGAAGACGC
>JAURHQ010000650.1 GCA_030833185.1 Gammaproteobacteria bacterium
CCGCGCCTCCTAAACTGTGTCCGCACATCACCAATCGTTTGCCAAGCTCTCGCGCGCGCGCGTGCGATGCGTCGATCGCGATGGCGTCGGCGCGCGAAATGAATCCTCGATGCGCTCGAGCGTCGCCCGCGCGCGCGCCGCTCGCCGCGTCACCCGCGAACGTCGCGCTCGATGTCATCCAATAATTCGCATCGCTCAACACGTCTTTCGCGCTGGACGTTCCCGCGATGGCGTAGTACAACGCGTCGGTGGTCTCCAGCGCGAGCGCTCGCGATTGCGCGCTCGCGCTCGAGCGCTCGTGCGCGAGAAAGTGTCCATCGTTCAGCGCGTCTTTGCGCGTCTTCTTCGCGTTCATCGCGCGAGCGATGAAGTTTTTGACGTTTATTTTCCACTTCGCTCTGGAGTGCGCGCGCGCGAACAGAGGGATGACGAGCGCGCGTTGGAGCCGAACGAGTTCTCGCGCGGCGTGCGCTTCGTCGGCGTCGGTCGCGCACTCGCACGCGACGCACGCGACGACGATGTCTAACGCATCGCACG
>JAURHQ010000651.1 GCA_030833185.1 Gammaproteobacteria bacterium
CGCGCCCAGCGCGGCATAACCCGCGGTCAGGTCGGCCGTCGGTTGCCCCGTCCAGGCTTGCGTCAACCCCGCGACCATTGCCGGCCAGTTCGTCGGCCAAGGCTGGTGGTTGCCGTTGTCGCCCCAGCTCGTCAGCAGGATGCCGCGGGCGCCGTGCGTCACCGCGGCCGCGAGTGCCTCGCGTTGGTTCGTCAGCGCGTTGTCGAGGCGCCCCGTGAAGCTCTGCCAGGTGCTCGTGCCGGGCGCCACGAGGTAGTTCCGGCCCAGTTCGCGGAGCCGGCCGCATTGCGCGTCGAACGGGTGGCCGGCGTCATAGCCCCAGACCACCGGGACGGCTCCCACGGGCGCGTCCTGGGCCAACGCGAGGTCTTCGAGCAGGATGTCGCCCCAGAACTGCGCGGTGCGGCCGTCCGCCTGCGCGAGCGCGCAGATCTTACGCAGATGATCGAGGTAGACCCGATGCTTGCCCCGGTCGGCGACCGCCGCCCGGCTGAAGCCTTGGCCGAGCTCCCAGGGTTCGTCGCCGCCGATGTTCAC
>JAURHQ010000652.1 GCA_030833185.1 Gammaproteobacteria bacterium
GAGGCGAGGGCGGTGCCGGCGGCATCGAGCTGCTCGAGGGCGGACTTGTGGTCGCCGGAAGCGGACTTCTTGCGGGCTTCCTGGACGGCCTGGTCGACCTGGGCGAGGAGCTTGTCGTTGTTGGCGGCTTCCTCGGTCGAGGCGGCCGGAGCGGCGGCCGGGGCGTCGCCCTTCGGAGCGGCGGCGGCGTCGGCGGCCGCGCTCACGCGCGCGCGCTCGTCGGCGGCCGCGTCGAGCTGCGCGACGGCGGTGGCTGCTGCTGCTGCGGCGGCGGCGGCCGTGCGCGCGGCCTCGGCCTCGGCGCGCGAGGCGCGCTTTTCGGCGAGCGGATTGCGACCCGCCATGCCCTGTTCGGGGATGAGCAGGTCGGAGAAGAAGCGCTTGAGGAAGTAGCTGCGGCCCGCGCCCACCGCCTGCGCCGAATGGGTCGCCGGGGCGCCGACACTGAGCAGGATGCGGTCGACCGGGTTGCCGGTCTGGATCGATGAGGCGAGGTAGACCCCGCGCACGCGCGCCGGATTGTCGAACCGGCTCTTC
>JAURHQ010000653.1 GCA_030833185.1 Gammaproteobacteria bacterium
CCTTGGGTGCGCGTTCGATCCGTGCCGGGGCTGCTGCGGCCACCGCCTCGCGCTCGGCCTTCTTGAAGTAGATGATCTGCTTCCAACTGCGCGCCAGTTCATCGGCAAAGACCACCAGCAGGTCGCCGGTCTGGGCGGCGGCCTTGGCCTTGACGACGACGGCCTTGGCCTGAACGACCTTGGTCTCGGAGCCGGCGAGGGCGGCGCGGCGGGCTTCGACGGACTTCAGGTTCTTCTCGGCGGAGGCGCGGGCGGCTTCAGCGTCGGTGGTGGCCTGAGCGAGAGCGAGTTCGGCCTCGGCGAGCTTCGCCTTGGCGGATTCGTCCTTACCCTTGGCGGCCTTGGCGTCGGCGATGCTCTTGGAGATTTCGGCGAGGCGGGCCTTGGCGGCGGCTTCGCGGGCGGCGAGGGCGGCGCTGCGGGCAAGGCTGGCCCCGGGGGCGGCGGCGGCGACGGGCGGGTGTCCGCGCGCGCCTTTTTGGCGCGCGTGGAGGCCGCGGCGGTGCGCGGCGAGCGCGTGAGCGACCTGGCGCCCG
>JAURHQ010000654.1 GCA_030833185.1 Gammaproteobacteria bacterium
CGCGTGCGTCGTTTGTGTATCACTCCTCTCGCCTCGCCGGTGTGTGGTGATGTCGCCGTGGACGTCGTCGTCTTGAGCAGGCGTCTGAGGCGTCGTCGTCGTCGCGTTCGGCGCGATGGCGTCGACGCGCGAACGAGCGCGACGAACGACGAATGCGATGACATCACCGGGGCGTTGGATGAGTGCCGATCCGCGGATGTCGCGCACGAACGCGCGATGGCGCGCGCGCGCGAACGCGAGAGACGATGCACTTGTATAACGTGACGCTGCAAAAATCATCGGGGATCAATGTGGCGATTTATGGGAATTTCTCCTCCGCGAAAGCGCAAGAGATCGTCGTTGGGAGGAATAAAACGATCGAGCTCCTGAGACCGGATGAGAACGGGCGAGTGCAGACGATATGTTCGATGGAGGCGTTCGGGATCGTGCGGTCGATCGCGGCGTTTCGATTGACGGGAGCGAACCGGGATTATATCGTCATTGGGAGCGATAGTGGACGAGTGGTGATAGTGCAGTACGATAAAGATAAGGCGACG
>JAURHQ010000655.1 GCA_030833185.1 Gammaproteobacteria bacterium
GTCTTCACCAGCGACCCCGCTCCGCTCATCAATCCGCTAAAGGTCGTATCCGCTGCACCACTCACGCTGAGAACATTCCCCTGCATGTTCACTGCTCCCGCTCCTGCAAGGCTCGCGATCTCTTCGCTGCTCGCCAGCTTCAAGGTCCCGCTCGCTCCCACCGTCACCGCCATGCTGTTGATCAGCGCGCTGCCGCCGCTCAGCGTCAGCACTCCAGCGTCCACGTTCGTCGGGCCGCTGAAGGTGTTCACTCCGCTCAAGGTCAACTCGTCGGATCCAGCCTTCGTCAGGCTGTACGCTCCGCTCACCACTCCGCTCAGCGTCGCTGCGCTCGCCACCGTCAGCGTCGTTGCTGCTCCAAGCGCCACATTCCCGCTCAAGGTCAGCACCCCGTTATTGGTCGCATCACCCAATCCAAGCGTCCCGCTCATCGCGAACTCGTTCGCCAGCGTCCGTGCCGTCACTGAATCGCTCGAGATCCGGCCTGCGCTGAAGGTCACCGTTCCTGTTCCAAGCGCTGCATTGTCTCCCGCTTG
>JAURHQ010000656.1 GCA_030833185.1 Gammaproteobacteria bacterium
GGTCGATTCAACGACACTTGGATGAACGGATACTCGCGAGAATTCTCCCGCGAACTCGCCAAACATAAATGGATTGGCATGACATGGCCTGTCGAATTTGGCGGTGGCGGCCGACCACCAATCGAACGATTAATCGTCGGCGAAGAAATGATCAGCGCGGGCGCACCAATCGCTGCTTCTTGGTTCGCTGATCGACAAATGGGCCCAGCGCTAATTAGCTACGGCACTAAAGCCCAACAAGATGCATTTTTACCGCAAATGTTGTCTGGCGAAACAACCTGGTGCATCGGCATGAGCGAACCCAACTCGGGTAGCGACCTCGCATCATTGAAAACTTTTGCAGCACGCGACGGTGACGAGTTCGTGATCAACGGCCAAAAAATCTGGACAAGCTTCGGCGAACTCGCCGACTACTGCTATCTGATCTGCCGAACCAGCAATGAAGGTTCGGCCCACGAAGGAATCAGCGAAATTATCGTGCCGATGAATACGCCAGGCATCGAAGTCCGCACGATTAAAGACATGACTACTAATA
>JAURHQ010000657.1 GCA_030833185.1 Gammaproteobacteria bacterium
CGCCCGCGGCGAGACGTCCGCCGGATTCATCCGCAACACCGCCGCGATCAGCGCGGTAAACTCCGTCGTCAGCCGCGTCGCCTGCTCCTCGGCCGGCCACGCCGCCAGACCGCGCGCGATGCTTCCCGCCTCGGCCGCCGGCTCGGCCGCCGGCCAGCTCGTCGTCGGCGCCTCGACCGCCTTCGGCGGCTCCCTCGCGGGCGACGTGGCCGTCGACCTCACCTCCGTCGCCGCGGCCGCCGGCCTGACCGACGTCCGGACCACCGGCGCCACGATCGCCGTGACCGGCGCGGTCTACGACTTCGCGCAGCCGACCTTCACGAACGCCACCTTCATCCTCGGCAACGTCCGCATCGGCGCCCCGCTCAGCCGCGAGCTCCCGGTCACCAACGCGCTGCGCTCGCCGGCCGCCTACCAGGACAGCCTGGATCTCACCGCGGTCTCGTCCAACCCGTCCGTCGTGCTCTCGCTGCCGGGAACCATCGCCCCGGGCGCTTCCGGCAACCTCAGCCTCAACGCCGCGTCCCTGACCCGC
>JAURHQ010000658.1 GCA_030833185.1 Gammaproteobacteria bacterium
CGCTTGTCGCACCCTATGTCAACAGCTACCGGCGGCTGGCACGCCACACCTCGGCACCTATCAATATCGAATGGGGACACGACAACCGCACCGTCGGCATACGCTCTCCCATTTCCCCGCCCTCCGCGCGGCGGGTAGAAAACCGGGTCATAGGCGCAGACGCCAACCCGTATGTGGCCATGTCCATGACGCTGGCCTGCGGCTATTTGGGGCTGAAAAACAAGCTTCAGCCCAAGGACGAAATGAAGGGCGACGCCTACGCCGCTCCTTATGCGCTGCCGCGCAGCCTGGGCGAGGCGCTGGACTGGTTGCGCAAAGAAAGCGATTTGCACGAGGTGCTGGGCAAGGAGTTCATCACCGTGTACACCGAAATCAAGGAGCTCGAGTTCGAGGAGTTCATGAAAGTGATTTCACCCTGGGAGCGCGAGCACCTGCTATTGCATGTCTGAAGCCGCGTCCCTTTTTTGCCTCAATTGATCCCGAGAAAATTCCCATGAACACCCCCGTTGACACAGGTGCGATCCAGGCGATGG
>JAURHQ010000065.1 GCA_030833185.1 Gammaproteobacteria bacterium
TCATCCAGCGACAGCGCGTAGCCCGAGAGGTGCAGCAGCGAGTAGAGCAGCATCGAGCCGTGGCCGTTGGACAGCACGAAGCGGTCGCGGTTGGGCCAGGCCGGGTTGCCGGGGTTGTGGCGCAGGAAATCGCGCCACAGCACTTCGGCCAGATCGGCCATGCCGAGCGGCGCGCCGGGGTGTCCGGAGTTCGCGGCCTGCACGGCATCCATGCTGAGCGCGCGGATGGCGTTGGCCAGCTGGCGGCGGGCGGCGGGATCGGTGACCGCGGCGGCGGTGGCGGATGTGCTCATAGACGGTTTAGTCCTCAGGCTGCGGCGGTTCGGCGGTCGTGGCATCGCGCCCGGCTGAGTCTGGCCCGAAGGGGCAGGGGCTGGCGCGAAAGACCCCGGATTCTAGCCGCTCGCCGGGGATCGGATAAAGGTTCGGGTCGGCCGCTTGGGCCTTTTGGCCGGGGCCGGAGACCGGGTGGCGCGCGTGAGACCGGGAGAAGCTCCCGCCGGGCAGCCGCGGCAATCGACGGCGCTTGCGGCCGCGGTCCGGGTCGGGAGAATCCCTTCCGACGCCTCGCCGGCCGCGCGTGATGCGGCTTACGGGGGCAGAATGGCTTCGGTATAGTCGCGCGCTCCGCGCCGCGACCGCGCCGCAACCCTGCATTTACGGGAAATCACCATGACGGCGACCAACATCAGCTTCGAGTTTTTTCCGCCGCGCACGCCGGAGGCGGTCGCGAAGCTGGAGCTCACCCGCAGCCGCCTGCTGGCACTCGGCCCCAGCTTTTTCTCGGTGACCTTTGGCGCCGGTGGCAGCACCCGCGAGCTGACGCTGGAAACCGCGCTGGCGGTGACCGCCGCCACTGGCGTCGAGTGCGCGCCGCACATCTCCTGCATCGGCACGCCGCTGGCGGAACTGCGCGAAGTCATCAAGCGCTATGTCGAGGTGGGCATAACCCGGGTGGTGGCGCTGCGTGGCGACATGCCTTCCGGGCTGACCGGCTTCGGCGAACTGCGTTACGCCAGCGAACTGGTGGCCTTCATCCGGCAGGAAGCCGGGCAGGCGTTCCATATCGAGGTGGCGGCCTACCCGGAGTTTCATCCCCAGGCCAGCACGGCGGCGGCCGACCTGCAGCACTTCAAAGCCAAGGTCGAGGCCGGGGCCAACAGCGCCATCACACAATATTTCTATAACCCGGATGCCTATTTCCGGTTTGTGGAGAGCTGCGCGGCGCTGGGCGTTCACCTGCCGATAGTCCCCGGCATCATGCCGATCACCAATTTCTCGCAGCTGATGCGCTTCTCGGACATGTGCGGGGCGGAGGTTCCGCGCTGGATCGTCAAACGCCTGCGCGACTTTGGCGATGACCGCGCCTCGATTCGCGCCTTCGGCATTGATGTCACCACGGCACTCTGCGACCGGCTGCTAAAGGATGGCGCGCCGGGCCTGCACTTCTACACCATGAACCAAAGCGAAGCGGCTGAAGCCGTCTTCCACAACCTCGGATTGCGCAGCAGCCATGGACGGCCGCTCGTCACCCCAGCCCAGCCGCCCGCGGACTAGCCGGGCGCGCCAGGCCCGGCGCTGGGCGCCTGCCTGCCTGCTGTGGCTGGCAGCCTGTGCGACCACGCCGCCGGCGCCGCTTAAGGCCCCGGCGCCCACCCCGGCCCGGCCCGCGCCCGCCGACAGCATCCCGCCGCTGGGCCAGGCCCTGCCGCGCCTGCCCCAGCCGGTGCCGGCGGCCGGGCAGCGCTACAGCCTCGAGGTGGCGGGCTCGCCACTGCGCGACCTGCTGCTCGCGCTGGCTCGCGATGCCGACCTAAGCCTCGATCTCACCGGTGAGTTCGAGCAGCCGGTGACTTTTCGGGCGCGGGCAGAAACCCTGCCGCAAATCCTCGACCGGCTCAGCGAGCAGTGCGACCTGGTCTATCGCCTGCAGGGCACGCGGCTTTCGGTCGCGCCGGATGCGCCCTATTTCCACAGCTACGCGGTCGACTACGTCAATTTGACCCGCGACACCGAAACGGCGGTCAACATCGCCACTCAGGTGGCCACCACCGGCGAAGGCGGCGCGGCCGATGCCGGCGGTGGTGCGGGCGGCGGCGGTGCCGTCCAAGGGGCCAACAGCTCATCGACCCGCGTGAACGCCCGCGCGCGGCACCGCTTCTGGCCGACGCTGGCGGCGAACGTGCTGGCGCTGATTGGCGAAGCCGCGCCGGCCGGCGATGAACTGCCGGTGTCCGCTTCCCTGCTGGTGAATCCTGAGGCCGGGGTGCTGTCGGTGCGGGCCACCCGGCGCCAGCACGCGCAAATCGCGGCCTTCATTGCGCAGACGCTGGAAGCCGCGCGGCGGCAGGTGCTGGTGGAGGCGACCGTCGTCGAAATCGGGCTGAACGACCGCTATCAGGCCGGCATTGACTGGCGGCTGGTGCTGGATCAGGCCCGCGCGGGCCTGGGCGCGAGCCAGAACCTGCTGGGCACCGCGCTGGGCGCCGCGAGCAGTCTGACGCTCGGCTATCGCGACCCCGACGCCAACGGCCGGCTGCTGGAAGCCACCCTCAATTTGCTGCACGAGTTTGGCGACACACGCGTGCTGTCCAGTCCGCGTCTGATGGTGCTGAACAACCAGACCGCGCTCTTGAAGGTGGTGGAAGAGCTCGTTTACTTCACGCTGGAAGTGACCACCACCGACGGCACCGCCAACGCGCGCGGTCGCACGCTGGTGCAAAGCGAGGTGCACTCGGTGCCGGTGGGGCTGGTGATGGCGGTGACGCCGCAGATTTCCGCCGCCGCCGAAGTCACGCTGACGGTGCGCCCCACCATCTCGCAGAAAGTGGGGGAGGCGGTCGACCCCGGTCCGCAGCTTGCGGTCAGCCTGAACGGCGGTGGCCAGGAGGTGCCGGGTAATCTGGTGCCGGTGATCCGCACCCGCGAAATGGAGTCGGTGCTGAAGCTGGTCAACGGCCAGATCGGCGTGCTGGGCGGGCTGATGCAGGACGAAGTGCAGCAGCGCCAGCGGGAAGTGCCGGGGCTGGCGCGTCTGCCGGTGCTGGGGCGCTGGCTGTTTCGCGGTGAGGAACGTCGCCACCGCAAGACCGAGCTGGTGATTTTTCTGCGGCCGGTGGTGGTGGAGCGGCCGGATGTCGAGCAGGACCTGCGCGAGTATCGACCGTGGCTGGACACCAAGGCCCCCGCCCATGACTGAGCGCGGCGGCAGCCTGTTGCTCGCGGCGCTTGATCCGTCGGCACCGGCAGACCTTGCCGCGCCCGCGGACTGGCGGCTTAGTCCGGTAGCAGAAGCGCTGGCCGCCGCGCGCGGTGAGTTCACGGGCGATGTCGACGCGCAGCGGCCAGAGGCGCCGACAGCGCTGCCGGACGAAGCCTGGCCGGCAGGACGCGGGTGGCTGGCACTGGGCTGTTGCCTGTTGCTGGCCACGGCCGCGCTAGTGTCCGAGCGGGCCGCGCCGCCAGCCGTAAACCTGGCAGAGCCCGCCGCCCTGCCGCCGCCAGCGCCCTGGCCGGTGACGGAGGAGAGCAGCGGGTCGCTGCCGATCCCGCCTGTCGCTGCCGTAACGGTTCCGCAGACTGCGAGTGCGCCGGCAGCCGCACCGCCAGCAGCCGTCGCGCGGCAGCCGCTGCTCAGGCGGGTCGTCGCGCCGCCGTCGGCCCTCATCGCGGCGCACGCCGCCTATGGGCGCGGGGACCTCGCCGAGGCCCGTCGGCGCTACGGCGCGGCGTTGGCACAGACCCCGGGGCAGCCGGATGCGCTGCTCGGTCTCGCCGCGATCGCGGACCAGTCGGGCCGGCCAGCGGCAGCGCGCGCGGCATACGCCGGGGTCCTCGCGCTGGACCCCGCGCAGTGGGTGGCGCGCGCGGGCCTGTGGTCGCTGACCGCAGGCGACGGCGACCCGGACGACGCCACGGCTGGGCTTTTGCCCCCGAAGAACGCCGAAGAACTGGCCCGCTGGCAGGATGCGCTGGGGCGCGCGGCCGCGGCGGCGGGGCACTGGGCGCAGGCCCGTGCGCATTTTGCCGAGGCGGTAACGGCCGTGCCGGGGGCGCCGGATTACGCCTATGCGCTGGCGGTCAGTCTGGACCAATTGGGCCTGCCGGCGGCGGCCGCCGCCGCGTATCGGCAAGCGATAGAGTTGCGCGCCAGTGCGCCGGCCCGTTTTCCAGCCGCAGCCGCTCGCGCCCGGCTGGCCGCGCTGGCACCGGATGGCAGCGATTAAGCCATGGCACTGACGACCCGCCCCGCCCGCCTTGGCGACCTGCTGATCGCACGGCAGCGCCTCAGCGCCGACCAGCTCAACATTGCGCTGGCGGAACAGAAGCGCCAGCCCGAACCGTTGGGACAGGTGCTGCTGCGGCTCGGCTTTGTCAGCGAACCCGTGTTGCTCGACACCCTGGGCGAAGCGCTGGGGGTGGTCACCGCCGGCTTGGGCGGTCTGCGACCAGCACCCGCCGCGTTGGCCTGTCTGCCCGCGGCGCTTGCCCGCCGCTTCGGGGTGTTGCCGCTGACGCTGGACCTCGAAGCGCGCAGCCTCAGTCTGGCGATGACCGATACCGGCAACGTGGTCGCGCTGGATCAATGCGCGGCGCACCTGCCGCCCGGCATCCACATCACGCCGGTGCTGGTGGGGGCGGCGGAACTGGCGGCGGGGCTCGACGATGCCTACGGCGCCGTCAGTTCGGTCACCGCCGTGCTGGCCGACCACGCGCCGACCGGGGCTGCCGGGCCGGGCGCCTCGCCGCCGATTGTGCGTCTGCTCGACGCCGTGCTGGCGGAGGCTGTGCGACGCGGCGCCTCGGACATCCACTGCGAGCCGGAAGCCGGCTATCTGCGCCTGCGCTTCCGGATCGACGGCATCCTGCGCGAAGCCCACTGCCTGCATCGCGACTACTGGCCGGCGCTGGCGGTGCGCCTCAAGGTGCTGGCCGGGCTCGACATCGCCGAGTCGCGGGCCCCGCAGGACGGTCGCTTCAGCCTGCAGCTGGGCGGGCGTCCGGTGGATTTTCGGGTTTCCAGCCTGCCCACCACCTACGGCGAGAACATCGTGCTGCGGGTGCTGGACCGGCAGCGCGGCATCGTGCCCTTGACCGCGCTGGGTCTTGATGAGGCCAGTTTGCGCAGTCTGCGCCTGATGGTCGCGCGGCCGGCGGGTCTGCTGCTGGTCTGCGGGCCGACCGGCTCCGGCAAAACCACCACGCTGTACAGCCTGATCAATCACCTCAACACGCCCGAAGTGAACGTGATGACGCTGGAAGATCCGGTGGAGTATCCGCTGGCGAGCGTGCGTCAGACGTCCCTGAGTGAAGGCCTGCGCCTCGACTTTGCCAGCGGGGTGCGGGCGCTGATGCGCCAGGACCCGGACATCCTGCTGATTGGTGAAATTCGTGACGAAGACACCGCCGCGATGGCCGTGCGGGCGGCGATGACGGGTCACCAGGTCTTCTCTACCCTGCACGCCAATAGCGCGCTGGGGGCGCTGGGACGGCTGACCGAGATGGGGGTGCGACCGGCGCTGCTGGCCGGCAATCTGAGTGGTCTGGTATCCCAGCGACTGGTGCGCCGGCTGCGCCCGGAGGCCGTGGAGTGGGACAGTCCGCGCCCCGTCGAACGCGAGTTGCTGGGGCTGGCGGCCGACGACCCGCGCAAATTGCCCCGGCTCGCCGCCGCACTGCGCAGCAATCCGCAGTCGGCTTACGCCGGACGGGCGGCGCTGATGGAAGTGCTGCGCGTGGACCGCAGGCTGGATGAGCTCGTCGCGCGCGCCGCCGACATGGGCGCGCTGCGGCTGGCGGCAGCCGGCGCGGGCTTTCTGTCGCTGGCCGAGGTCGCCATCGCGCGGGTGCTGGAAGGCATGACCACGCTGGAGGAAGTCTCGCGCGTGATCGACCTGACCGAGCGACTGGGGCCGACCGGTGAACGTCTATAGCTGGCGCGCAGTCGATGCCGAAGGGCGGATCAGCGCCGGTGAACTGCGTGCGCCGGGGCGTGCGGCGCTGGAAGCCGCGCTGGCGGGGCGTGGCCTCGAGCTGCTGCGCTGTCGCGAATTGCGCGGCGGGCGGGGGGCGGGCCTGCCGCGCCCCGCCCTGATCGATTTTTTGCTGCAACTGGAACAACTGCTGGGCGCCGGCCTGCCGCTGCTGGACGTGCTGACCGATTTGGCGCGCGGCAAGGGGCCGGGGCCTGCGTTAGCAGCCGGGCTTGCGGAAGCCATCGCGCGCGGCAGCAGCCTGTCCGCGGCGTTCGAGGCCATGTCGCAGGGCATAAGCCCGGTGCTGGTCAGTCTGATCCGCGCCGGAGAGACCAGCGGCGACCTGCCCGCCGTGCTGGGTCACGCGCTACGCGACCTGCGCTGGCAGGAAGCGCAGGCGGCGTTGACCCGTCGGCTGCTGCTTTATCCAATGATTCTGGCCGGCGTGCTGGGGCTGGCGGTCGGTTTTCTGCTGCTCGTGGTGGTGCCGCAGTTGGCGAGCTTTCTGACCGGCCTCGGCCAGCCCTTGCCGCTGCAAACCAGGCTCCTGCTGGGACTGGCGACCGCGCTGGCGCAATGGGGGCTCTATCTGCCGCCCGTGCTGGCCGTGGCCCTTGTCGTCTGGTGGGCGGCCACCCGCTATTGCGCCGGCATTGCCCACTGGCGCGACGCGCTGTGGCTGCGCGTGCCGGTGCTGGGGCCGGTGCTCATCCAGCTTGCCCTGACCCGGGTTTGCGAGATCTTTGGCTTGCTCTACGCCGCCGGCATCGCGGTGCCCGATGCCCTGCGCATCGTGGAAACGGTGACCGCCAATCGGGCGCTGCGCGCCGTGCTGGCCAGCGCCGGCCAGCGTCTGCAGGACGGGCACGCGCTCAGCGCCAGCTTCGCCGGTCCGAAGCTCCTGCCACCGCTGTTGTTGCGGATGCTGGAGGTGGGCGAGCAGACCGGGCGGCTCGATACCGCGCTGGCACACGTCGCCGCCATCCTCGGCCGGCAGGGTCGCGAGACGGTCGACCGCCTGCAGACCCTGCTACTCCCGACGCTGGTGGGCGCCCTGGGGCTGATCGTGTTGTGGATTGTGTGGGCGATGTTTGGCCCGCTGTACGACCTCCTCGGCACGCTGCGGGTATAGCGCGTGGCCGGGGATGCGGTGCTGCTGCTAGGGAACGACGGGGCAAGTCTTTGTCTTGCCCGACGCGGTAAGGTCCACGCGGTTCACCCGCTGCCGCCCGCCGCGCTTGCCGTCGAGCGCCTGCGGGCGCTGGCCGGTGGCCGCGAGGTGCGCGTGCTGCTGGACGTGGTGGAAGAGGAATACGTCGTCAGCGTGGTACCGCCGGCTGGCCGCCGCGACCGTAAGTTGATGATCGAGCGGCGCCTCGCCGCGGCCTTTGCAACCACGCCCTGGCGTTTGGGGCTCTCGCTGCGCCCGCAGGCCGGCGACCCGTCGGGACGCCGCGTGCTGTTGTGCGGGCTGACCGCCCCCGGGCGGATTCGGCCCTGGCTGTCGGCCTTGCGGGCGGCGGGTTCGCCGCTGGTCGGGCTGTACTCACTGCCGCTGGTCAGTGCTGCGCTATTGCGGACCTGCGGGCTCCAACATAGCGCCGCCGCGCTGCTCAGTCAGCGGCCGGGTGGCGGGTTGCGCATGAGCTTCCTGGTGGACGGACAGCTGAGAGCCAGCCGCCTGTTACCCGTCTATCCGGCGGCGGACACTGCCTTTGCCTGGCAGGATGCCCTCGGTCGTCTGCGCCCGTGGCTGGAACAGGCGGGCAGCTTGCGCCCGGAAACCACGCTCGCCATCGGCCTGCTGGGCAACGCCGGCCTGCTTGAAACCCTGCGGGCCGCGCTGGCGCAGGTGCCCAACAGCCGCGTTCACGAACTGGAATTGAGCGCCCTCGCCCGACGCTACGGCTGCGCGAGTGGCGCGCTGGCCAGTCCGGAGGACGCGCTCTTCGCGGCCTGCCTGCTGCAGCGGCTGCCGGCCGAGCAGTACGCGACCGCCGCGGACCGCGCGGATTGGCGGGCGCGCCGTCGGCGGCGTCTGGGCCGGGATCTGCTTGCCGCCTGCTGTGTGGCGATGAGCCTGGGCAGCCTGGCCTTGACCCGACTGGGTCTGCGCGCTGCGGAGGATGCGGCGGCGCTGGCGGCGCAAAACCAGTCACTGGCGGCGAGCCTGAAGGTCCAGCAACAGGTCCTGCCGCCACGTTTCATTGAGCCGGCAGCGGGCCTTGCGCTGCGTGAGTTTTGCCGCGAACTGGCCGCAGAAGCGCACCCGTCGCTACCGGCTCTGGACGAGCTGGCCGCGCCGCTCGCAGCGGCCCCCGCGCTGCGCTGGACGCAAATCGAATGGCCCGCGCCGGGCCAGGCGACGGGGCTGCTGTTGCACGGTGAGGTGCATCCGTTCAACGGCGACTACGGCGCGGCGCTCACCGCTATCGAGCAACTGCTGGAGGGTTTGCGTCAGCGGCCGGCAATCCGCGCGGCGGTGCTGCACCAGTCCCCGCTGCCCGCCCCGGGCGCGGCGGCTCAGGTCATTCGCAGCGATGGCGCCAGCGCTCGCTTCACGCTGGGGCTCGCGTTGCGCGGCGCAGACGATGCGTCAGGACATTAGGCGTCGTCTGGTGCCGACGCTGGCGGTCACGACCGCGCTGCTGCTCGGCGCGCTGTGCCTCCACGCCGTGCAGTTCGCGCAGGCGATGCAAGCGCGCCGCGTCGACCAACTGGCGCTCCGCGGGCGCTTGCACGCGGCTGCGGCGACCGTCGACGAGGCGCAGTCTTTCATTCATAACGCGCAGCCCGCGCTGGCGGCCTTGGCCGCGCAGGGCGTGATCGGACTGCCACCCCGCCTGCGTTTGCTGGCCAGCCTGCAGGCGCTGGCCACGCGGCCGGGACTGCTGGCGCTGGAGTGGGAACTGGGTCCCGCGGTGCCGCGCGAGATCCCGGCCGGTGCGCCCAAGCCGGCGTTCGAGGTGCTGGCCAGCAGCCTGGCGCTACGGCTTAGTCTGGCCGCGCCCGAGGCGCTGCCGCCGCTGTTGGCGTCTTTGCGCGAGGCCGCCGGCGGCCTGTCGGTTTTGCGCAGTTGTCAGCTCGACCGGCGCGACGACGGGCAGGTCGACGCGCGCTGCGAACTTGTCTGGCTTAGCGTGCCGCTGCCCGGCGCTGGGGGCGCCACATGAGACGGCGGCAGCGCGGGGTCGTGTTGTTGCTGCTGCTGGTGCTGGGGCTGTGCGCGCTGGCGGCCTTGGGTCTGCCCTGGCTGGCGGGACTTGCCGCGCCGGCAGCGCCCGCGGCCGGCCAAGATGCCGCGGCCCTGCGCAGCGCGCGGGATGCGCTGCTGGCCTACGCCGCGACCTATCCGGATCGGGCGGGCCTGACCAGTCGCACCGCTGGCCCCGGCCTGCTGCCCTGTCCAGATACGCGGCTCGATCGCAACGACGTGGCCGGTCAGGCGGATCCGCCCTGCGCGCTCTCCAGCGGGACCGAAACGGGTCTGCTGCCCTGGCGCACCCTGGACCTGCCGGCCTTGCGCGACGGGAGCGGCGCGCCGCTGTGGTACGCGCTGGCCAACGGCTATCGGAACAACCCGGCCGGGATGGTGAACAGCGACACCGTCGCCGGCTTGCGGCTGGATAGCTGTCGACCGGAAAGCCGGGCCATCGCGGCGCTGCTGATCGCGCCGGGCCCGGCGCTGCCCGGCCAGCAGCGCAACCCGCAGCTCGCGAGCGCGCGGTACACGCCGGCGCATTATCTGGAGGCCGCGAACGCCAGCCGCGGCGATGCCTGCTTCAGCAGCGCGCTCGGCGATGCCGCCAACGATACGGTGCTGGCCATCGACCGACAGACGCTGAACGGGGTCATCGAAACCCGCGTGCTGGCCGAACTGCAGCGGGCCCTGCGGCGCTATTACGCCGATCCGGATGGCAACGATCTGGCGGGCCGCGACCCGCGCTGTGTGGCTGCCGGGCTCGCCAGCGAGTGCGACAACGCCTGGCCCTGGCTGAGTCCCTGGACGCCTCCAAACACCGCCACCTACCTCGGCCAAGCGGGCGTGCGCAGCGGGCAACTGCCACTGCGGCGGGTGGGGGTGGGGTTTCCTGCGGCGTTTAGCCTGCGCTGGCAGTTGCCGGCCGGGCTGCTCACGTTCAGCGGCGCGACGCCGCCGGCCGAGTCCTGCCTGCGGGACAGCGCTGCCCTTTGCCTGCTGCAACCTGCCGGGTTTGGCGCGCCGGTCCAACTGCTGCGGCCCTCCGCCGCACCCGGCGGGCGCTGCCTTTGGCCCGGCGGGCCGGCGCTGCGCTGCGAGCAAACGCTGGAAGTGGCAGATCCGGGCGGCGCCGGCGGGCGGTTGCAGCGACTCGAAGTGCTGGAAATCCGGGGCCTGCCGCGCAGCATCACACCGCCCGACGCCGTCCGCCCGCGTCGCGAATCGGTTTCCCTGCGCGCAGCGGTCCTGCCGGTCGGCGCCCGACTCGCGCTGACGATGACCGACACCCTGCTCAATAGCGCGGGGCAGCGCGCGACCTTGGGCAGCGCCCAACTCACGCTGGAAGGCGGCGCGGCGGTGACCGCTTTCGAGCTTGCCGAGGTGCCGCTGGATTTGGAGGTCGACGACGACGGGGTGCTGGAGCCCGCGGCCCGGCCGTCACCCGGCGAACTCCCGGCCTGGTTTACGGCGAACGGCTGGCAGGGCTTTGTGCGACTGGCTCACGCGCCGGCGGGGTGTACGCCCGATCTTGACTGCTTGCAGCTGACGCAGGGCGAGCCCGCGCGCGTGCTGGCGCCCGCTGCGGTGGCGGTGCTGGCGGGGGCCGCGCTTGCGGGCCAGCAGCGCGGCAGCGGAGGGGCAGAGGCCTGGTTTGAAGGGCAGAACGCGCGGCCGGGGCTGCACTTCGAGGCGCGCCCGGCGGCAGCAGATTTTAACGACCGGGTGCTCCGGCTGGATGCCGATGACTAGCGCTGCCCGCGCCACGGCCGGCTTCACCCTGCTCGAACTGGCCATCGTGCTGCTGGTGTTGGGCCTGGTGCTGGCCGGCGGGCTCACGCCTCTGGCGATGCAACTGGAAGCCCGCGATCGCGCCAACACCGACAGCCGGCTCTCGGCGGCCCGCGAGGCGCTGCTGGGGTTTGCCGGCAGTCACGGCCGCTTGCCCTGTCCGGATGCCGACGGCGACGGGCGTGCCGACCCGCCCTTTGACCCCGCGCGCAAAGGCAGTGCGAGCTGTCTGCGGACGCAGGGGTTCCTGCCCTGGGCGGAACTGGGTATCGCCGGCCGCGATGCCTGGGGTCACCCGCTGGGCTATGTCGTGACCGCACCACGCTTTACCTGGCCCGACAGCGATGGCCTGTGCAACGGCAACAGCAGCGACGAACTCGACCTTTGCGCGCAGGGCACGCTGGTGTTGCGCACGCGGGGCGACGACCCGCAGACGCAGACGGTGCTGGAGGGCAAAGCCGAGCAGGTGATGGCCGACGGCGTGCCGGCGGTGGTGCTGTCTTACGGCCCCCAGGGCAACCCCGATTCGTCGATTGGCGGCGCGCAGCCTGCGCCAATCGGCGCCGACGAGCGCGATAACCAGGATGGTGATGCGCGCTTTGTGCTGCGCGGGCCGGCCCGCGGCGAGCCGACCTGTCTGGATGGCCCGGACGAGACCTTACCCCTCTGCACCTTCGACGACCAGGGACTCTGGTTGCCGCTGGTGGTGCTGCAGGAGCGGCTGGTCGCGGCCCGCCGACTGCCCTAGGGCAGGCCTGAAAAGGACCTCATACCCACTCAAGCAAGGAGCTCACAGTGAACAAACCACACCAACTTCAACGCGGATTTACCTTGGTCGAAATTGCCATCGTGCTGGTGATCGTCGGCCTGCTTCTGGGCGGCGTGCTCAAGGGGCAGGAACTCATCACCAGCGCCAAGGTGCGCAATCTGGCCGACCAGATCACCAGCATCGGCGCGGCCTATCACGGCTTTCTAGACCGTTATCGTCAGGTCCCGGGTGATTGGCCGGCCACGCCGGCAGCCCAGGCGATTCCCGGCGTGGCGAGCGGCGGTAACGGCAACGGCCGGCTGGACGCGGCCGGCGGCAGCGAATGGACCGAGCCGCTTGCCGTGTGGGAACAATTGGCGCGCAGCGGCTTTCTGCAGGGGAACTATGTGGGCGGCAACACCGCCCCGCTGGCCACCCAAACCGATCGGGCGCCGCGCAACACGTTCAACGGCTTCATGCTGATGACCCGTTCCGACGACTATCTGGATGCCGGCACACCGAGCGAGCGGCAACTGCTGGTGCTGGGCCGCGGCGTGCCGGTGAACGTGATGCGCGAACTGGATCTGAAACTGGACGACGGCCTGCCGCAAACCGGCGCCTTGCGTCAGTCGGTCAGCAGCGGAGCGGCACTGGGCGAACTCGCGCAATCCGCAGCAGAGTGCGTCGACAGCAGCGTAACGCCGCCGGTCTGGAACATCGCGGGCAATGCCCAGGACTGTAATGGCGTGATGTTGTACTGAGTTGCGGGCGGTCGGGTCAGGTCAGTCTGGTCCGGCCGCCTCCCTAAAGTTGAATACCGGCTCGCCGCTATGCCGGAAGGAATGAAAAGGGACGCCGTATGATCGAACTTCCGCCTCAACTTGCTGCGCTGCTGCTGGATTCGGTGGCCGACGGGCTTGCGCTTATCGACGAAACCGGCGCGGTCGCCTGGGCCAATGCCGCCTTCATCGCGCGGCTCGGCACTAGCCGGGAGGCCTGTTGCGGCCAGCCCATCAGCGCGCTCGATCCCACGGGCAAAGTCACCGAAGGTCTGGTCCTCAAAGACCTGTTGCCGGTCGGAATCGAGGCCCAGCTGGCACGCTTGCCGGTCCAGGACAATCGGCTCGATACCTCTCAAATCGGACTCCTCTCGCGCAGCACCGCCTTGCAGCGGATGGATTTGGAGATCTCGCGGAGCCGACGCTACGGCAATCCGCTGTCCTGCATGCTCATCGCGCTGCCGGAAGGCGCCTCCACCGAACAATTGACCTTGCTGGCGAGGTTCCTGCGCGAGCAACTGCGCTGGGTCGATCTAACCGCGCGCTGGGATGAACTGACCCTGCTGGTGCTTTTGCCGGAGACCGGCGCCGTGGCTGCCGGCGAACTGGGCCGCAAACTGGAAGAGCAGGCCCAGTCCGAACTTCCCACCGGCCGCTTCGAGTGGACCATCGGCACCTGGCAGCGGGGCGATGACGCACTGGGGCTGGTGGTGCGGGCCCGTCGGAGCGAGGACGGGCTTGAAGCCCCGCTCAGGGCGCAGGCAGTTCGATAATTTCAAAATCGTGGGTAATGGACGCCGTTTTACCCAACATGATCGAGGCCGAGCAGTACTTCTCGGCCGACAGCTTGACGGCGCGTTCGACCTGCGCGGCCTTCAGGCCCTGACCGCTGACCACGAAGTGCACGTGGATGCGGGTGAACACCTTGGGGATTTCATCCGCGCGCTCGGCGCGCAGTTCCACCCGGCAATCGCTGACCGGCTGCCGCGCTTTTTGCAGGATCGACACGACGTCGAAGGCCGTGCAACCGCCCATGCCGACCAGCACCATTTCCATCGGACGCATGCCGATGTTTCGGCCGCCTGCGTCGGGCGGGCCATCCAGCACCACCGCATGACCGCTTTCGGCTTCGCCCACAAAGGACACGCCGTCGATCCATTTAACCGTTGCTTTCATCGCCAGTCCTCCTGCCCAAAGGGCGACCACTTTACCTGCGGCAAGCCGCGTGTGCGAAACTCGGGTCAGGACAGTTACCGCGCGGCCTGACGGCACGCGCTATCGAGGGAATACCATGGTTCCAGATCCCGTTCCGGCACCGCTCTCCAGTCAGCCGCCGGCGGTCTCCGCCGCAATCACCAAATTCCTCGCACACTGCCAGCGCCGCAAGTTGGCGGCCAAGAGCATCATCATCCGGCAGGGCGATCCGTCGCGTGAGCTTTTCTACGTGGTGAAAGGCTCGGTCAGCGTACAACTCGAAGAAGAGGACGGGCGGGAGCTGATTTTGGCCTACCTCAATCCGGGCGATTTCTTCGGCGAAATCGGCCTCTTTAACGAGTCTGTCAACCGCAGTGCCATGGTGCGGGCGCGCACCGCCTGCGAAATCGCGCATATCGGCTACGACCGGCTGAAAGCCCATCCGGTGCTGTTTCCGGAACTTGTCTTCGCGATTGCCTGTCAGCTCGCCACCCGCTTGCGACGGATGAACACCAAGGTCGGTGATCTTGCGTTCATGGACGTTTCGGGTCGCGTGGCGCGCGCCCTGCTCGATTTGAGTCGCGAGCCCGACGCCATGACCCATCCCGCCGGCATGCAGCTGCGCGTTACCCGGCAGGAGCTGGGCCGCATCGTCGGTTGTTCGCGGGAAATGGTGGGGCGGGTGCTGAAGACGCTGGAGGAACAGCATCTGATTTCGGTCGACGGCAAGACCATTGTGGTCTTCCGCACCTGAAGCCGGCGCCGCCCGGGTTTTATTCCTTGACACTGCACCGGGCCAGCCCGGACAATCCCGCGCCTCAAATTCACGGGCCGGTGAGGCCGCTTCCGGCAACTCGGAAGCACCGTCGCGACGCACAGTCCGACGACCCCAAGCACCGCCCGCGCCGACCAGTTCCCCTCCACCCCGCGGAGGACTGCCGGCACCACTTTCGACAAGGCGGCTACGTAGCTCAGCTGGTTAGAGCGCGGCACTCATAATGCTGAGGTCGGTGGTTCGAGTCCACCCGTAGCCACCAATTTACTTCCCGTCATTTCAATGGGCTTTTTCGGCGACCAACCGCCTCGCGGCTGGTGGCGATGGCAATGCGTCTCGCGCCTGCCCCCGATAGCCTCGGCATGGCCTGCGCCACGCCGGCTAGGCTGGACCTATTTGCTCGTAGTGATGCACCCAGCAGGCGGCGACAAATTTCTCCATACCCGCCGGGATGACCGCCTGATTCCAGCGCTCGCCGGCGAAGGCGCGCAGTGCCGCCTCATCCCGCCAGACAGAAATCATGACGAATTCGTTGGGTGCCCAACGCGTGGGTCGACCGACCGAGACGGCCACGCTGCCGGGGGCCGCTTGCACATGCGGAACGGAAACGGCCAGAAATTTGGTCTCGAACTCTACGTGCAGTGAACTGGGTACTTCGACCCTGAAAATGCGGGTGATCATGCGTAGGCGCGCCTGATGTTTGGGGTCAGAGTAAAAACTACTCGAACTCAGGCTTAAATCCGCTCGCCCGGGAACAGCACCTGTTCCCTGATGTGCCGCATCCGAGTCCGCGTCGAGATGACAATGCTGTCGTTCCGGTACTGGACCTGATTCAGCAGTTCGCCGAGGTTTTGGCGGAAGGAAACGGCGCTGACTTCAGTGGTCATGGCAACTCTTTCACGTCTACAGACGATGTTGCGCACTATGCTTTGGGCGCCTTGCGCGCCACAACCATCCGCCGTGCGGCGGGCATTCCCGCTCAATCAATTCGGTCCGCACTCGGCCTGCAGGAATTTTGCCGCCCGCCGTCCCGCATCGTCTCGCCAAATCCTGCAGCGGACGCTCGAATAAAAAAATCGGCTAAACAGTTGTCTAGGTTTTCAGAGCCGAACTCGCCTACCTCAACGGCCTCATCGCGCGAGCCCGGGACGGCGGGTTTGAGGCCGGTCCTGAGATGAAGAAGCGCCGTCTCCCTCGCCTACCTCGGGCAGCGGCCAGCCAGGAGCAAGTTATCCCGCGACCACCTTCACCGGTTTGCCCGGAGGTCACGCGGAACCGGCTGTGCCAGCAGGTGATTAGGATTCAGGCCAGCGTCGAGCAGCGCCGGGGTCCAAAGAGACCGTGAGCCCAAGCTCTGGTGGCACCTGTCCAACCCCTCCCCAACGGCGACCCGCCGATCATTGAAAGGATAAATGGGCACCTGATCGGCATTATTGATAACTGTACTGACCAAACATGCGTCCCGAATGCTGGTTCTCGTGTTTTCAGGTACCAAAGTGTGGCCAAGTCGCGAGGTGGCATTTCGCCGCATCGTCGTTGGTCTTTCAGGGAGGCGGGGAACGGGATTTGGAATTGGATCGGATCAACAGCCCGTTTGACGAAAGTTAAGCGACTGAAAATTCGTGACTCCCTCGTCTTTCCGCGATCGGCAATTCATATCGGCAAAGCGCAGTCTTAAAACCGGAAAAATTCTTTTCTAGGCAGATATCTGTCGCTTACCTAATATCGGCAAATGGCACCCACCGACCCCCAAATCGAAGCCCCGAGCCGCATCGAACCCTGCTTCGTTGAGCAGCCCCAAGCCGAGTTGCTGGATCTGCTGACGGAATTGCCCGCCGCGGCTCGCCTGCTGGGCGCCCGCTTGCACCCGCGAACCGCGGCCAGCCTGGCAAAACTCGTGAGGGTTATGAATTGCTACTACTCGAACCTCATCGAAGGGCACAACACGCGGCCCCTGGATATTGAACGGGCTCTCGCCAACGACCTCGATACCGACCAGGCACGCCGGAACCTCCAAATCGAGGCCCGGGCGCATATCCATCTGCAGGAGAAGATCGACGCCGACCATGCGGCGGGGAAGCTCCCGGACCCCGTGACTGTGGATTTCATCCAGAGCCTGCACCGCGAGTTTTATCGTGACGCCCCCGAGGCGATGTTGCACATCACCGGCGCCGGTCGCGATTTCGTGATGACACCGGGGGAGTTCCGTAATCAACCCGAGCACGAAGTAGCGGTTGGCCGCCACGTGCCGCCGAGCAGCGCTGCGGTTGCGCCTTTCATGGCCTATTTCGCCGACCGTTACGCCTTCTCCCGACAGAGTCCCGCACTACGGATCCTTGCCTTGCCGGCGGCGCACCACCGACTCAACTACATCCACCCTTTTCCGGACGGCAACGGGCGGGTCAGCCGCTTGATGAGCCACGCGATGGCGCTAAAGGCGGGCATCGGCGACCATGGCCTGTGGTCAATTTCCCGGGGCTTGGCGCGAGGGCTGGAGAGCAGTAGTGAATACAAATCGATGATGGACCACGCCGACACGCCACGTCAGGGTGCTCTGGACGGGCGAGGCAATCTCTCCCTGACGGCGCTATCCGAATTTTCGATCTGGTTCCTGAAGGTGTGTCTGGACCAGGTTCGCTTCATGAGCCAGCTATTCGACATCGACGGCCTTACCGAACGGCTCCGTGCCTATCCCGGTAACTTGGGCTTACGGCCGGAAGCCGCAACCCTTCTCGTCGAAATCTTCTACCGGGGCGAGATTGCGCGCGGCGAGGCAACCGTCATTACAGGCTTGGGCGAACGAACGGCTCGGACGCTCCTGAGTGACTTACTGAAGGATGGCAACATCAGCTCCGTGAGCGAGAAGAGCGCCGTGTACCTGAGCTTCCCGATGGAGAAGCGCGACATGCTTTTCCCACGGCTGTTCGCAGGGTGACGTCTGATGACTGCTCGGTCCTTCCGAAGGGGCAAGCCCTGTCCGGCTCCTGGGGCCCTGACGCTGAATCAGGCGCGATGCCAGAGAGCTCGCTCAACCAAATGAACCGAGTTGAGGCGCGACGCATTAACGTGACCG
>JAURHQ010000659.1 GCA_030833185.1 Gammaproteobacteria bacterium
TGTCGCGCACTTCCTCGTCCACCGCCGCCGCCTCGCCGGCGCCGCCCGGCGGCGCGGTGGCGCTGCACCACGCGGAGGGCAGCGCGGGCGCGTGCGCGCTGGCGCTGGCGGCGTCCGAGGCGCGCACCGCGGAGCTGCTGTCGGCGCAGCAGCGCGTGGAGGCCGCGCTGGCGGCGCTGGCCGGCGCCGCCGCGGGCGCGCCCCCCGCGCCCCGCAGCCCCTCCACCATCAGGTCCTGCAGCGGGCTCCACGCGTTCACGCCGTCCCACTGCTGCCCAGTGTGCCTCCGCGTGGTGGTCAGGAAGCCGCCCACGCCCAGCAGGCCGCTGGCGCGCAGGCCGGCGAGCACGGTGGCCACGCCCGCGTAGGGGCGGGTGAGGCGCACGGGCTCGGCGTCGTAGGCGGTGAGGAAGGCCGCGGTCTCGGCGGTCAGGGTCGCGGCGTCGAGCGAGCGGCCGCGGGCGCGAAAGGCCCGGTCGACCAGCTCGCGGGCGCCGTCGCCGACCATGCCGGCCACGGCGTCCTCGTCGAGG
>JAURHQ010000660.1 GCA_030833185.1 Gammaproteobacteria bacterium
GTTGCCGAGGCGAGCGCACCCGACAAGGTGAGTGGTTAGAGAAGCGAAGTTGAAGTAACGATGCCGGAACGATGCACGCAGACCTCGCCAAACGTCGCCATGACGTTCACGGAATGAACTGCGGAATCTTCAAACATCGGCGCGGCTGCCGCAATGCAAGCGGCGACGGTAGTGATTGGAAGTTGCGCCTTAAATTCTTTCAGGCGGTCAGGACGATTAGCCCACGCCGGGGCCATTACTGCGCTGTATTCGTTTGCGTTTCGGGTAGTTTTCATTTTGTCGGATGATTTGGTTTTGGTTTGTGTCTGGCGGGTTTTCCGTCTGACAATTTGCACTTAAGCGCACGCCGCCGAATCGCGCAAGAATTATTTTCAATTATCTTTGCGCAGCTTTTCCAGCACTTCGTAAACCCTTGAGTTGCGGGGGAACTACGCCGGATTTCGCCACCGCTCTTTTTCTGTATTCGCCGCGCTTTTTCCCCGCGTCGCTGCGCTTTTTCGGTGCAAGATTCGTCCGCGATTGCACGATTGCG
>JAURHQ010000661.1 GCA_030833185.1 Gammaproteobacteria bacterium
CGCGAGCGCGCGCACGAGCGCCTCGCGCGTCGGCGCGCGCGCGACGCGCGCCGCCTCAGACAGCCCGTCGGCGCCGCGCGGCGCGCACGGCGGCGGCGGCGCCCACGCCCACGCGGCGCCGCCCGCGGGCACGGGCGGCGGCAGCGCGCCGCCGGTCCTGCGCGCGCGCCGCCTGGCGGGCCCGCGCCCCGCCGCCGCGCGCCCAGTGCGGCGCTGTGCCCGCTCGCGGCGGCGCAGGCGCCGCATACGCGCCCCGCACCGCCGATAAGGCGCTCGGCGCCGCGCCGCGGCGAGAGCGCGCTTTACTCGCGCCTCGCGCGCCTCACGCGCGCCCGCCGCCGCAGATTGAGGAGCGCAAGCGCCTGCACGCGGCGCTGATGGAGCGCCTCAAGGCGCAGACGGGCGAGGCGCGTGGCGCGCGGGACGCAGCGCGCCTCGCGCTCCGCTGGCCCTGCGTTGCGCTGGCGATCGCGCTTTCCTCACCCGCCGCGCCCGCCGCGCAGGAGCTGCCCGAAGCCGCGGCGCCGGAAGA
>JAURHQ010000662.1 GCA_030833185.1 Gammaproteobacteria bacterium
GCTTCGACACATTCTCTTTTTTTGTCTTCACTCAGGGCCGGGTTGGAAGAGGAATAGGGTAGACTCATGCCCAACGCTTCAATCGCTGAAGACATGGTGTTGGCCGTGTACATGCCGCCACAGGCACCTGCTCCAGGGCATGAGTGCATGACGATTCCTTTGAAATCTTTCTCATCCAGCTGTCCTGCAATTTTTTTGCCCAATGCCTCAAATGCAGAAACGATGTTCAGGTCTTCACCTTTGTAGTGTCCGGGGGCAATCGTGCCGCCATATACCATGATCGATGGCCTGTTCAAACGGCCCATGGCCATGATGGAACCTGGCATATTTTTATCACAACCGGGTACAGTGATGAGTCCGTCATAGTATTGTGCACCACATACTGTCTCAATAGAATCTGCAATCACATCGCGGCTTACCAAGGAATACCTCATGCCATCCGTTCCGTTGGACATGCCATCACTGACGCCAATGGTATGGAAAGTGAGGCCTACCAGGTCATTGGACCAAACACTTTTTTTGATCTCTGCA
>JAURHQ010000663.1 GCA_030833185.1 Gammaproteobacteria bacterium
CGCACTATCCGTTGCCGATGGCGTGCGACTCGCCCGCCGACGCGGCGAGCTGATGCAGGCGTCGGGTGGCGGACGACCTGGTGCCATGGCCGCCATCCTTGGGCTGCCTGAGAGCGCCGAAGCCGACGTGATCGCCGCTGGCGCGAAGCTCGGCATCTTAGTCTTCGCCAATCGCAACTCGCCAGGGCAGATCGTGCTTTCGGGCGAGGTCGCCGCCATCGAGGCAGCCGTCGCCGCCGCAAGCGCCGCGGGCGCAAAGCGCGCCGTGCGACTACAGGTCAGCATCGCCAGCCACTCGCCACTGATGGAAGAGGCCGCCGCCGGCATGCGCGAGGCACTCGCCGCCGTCACCATCGCCGACCCGAAGACGCCGATGCTTGCCAACGCAAACGCTGCGCGCATCACTACCGCCGCGCAGCTGCGCGATGAACTTTCGAATCACCTCACCGGAGGTGTCGACTGGATCGCCGCCGTGAATGCCATGGCGGCGGCTGGCACGCAGCGCTACATCGAGGTTGGTTCGGGCCGCGT
>JAURHQ010000664.1 GCA_030833185.1 Gammaproteobacteria bacterium
ATCGCCGATGCGCTGCGTGACTGGATGACAGCGCAGCGCGCCAAGGTGCCGCACGGCAGCGCCACGGCCAAGGCGCTGGACTACAGCCTGAACCGCTGGGCGGCGCTGACGCGCTACCTTGACGACCCTCGATTGCCCATCGACAACAACCACGATGAGCAGCAGATCCGGCCCTGGGCGACGGGACGCAAGAACTGGCTGTTCGCCGGCTCGCTACGCGCCGGCCAGCGCGCCGCCGCGGTGATGAGCCTGATCCAGTCGGCCAAGCTCAATGGCCACGACCCCCACGCCTACCTCAAGGACGTGATGGACAAGCTGCCGACCTGGCCCAACAGCCGCATCGACGAGCTGCTGCCACATCGTTGGACGCCAGCGGGCACCTAAGCGGATCGCCGCGCCCGTCGTCAAGATGGGTTGGCCGGACGGATACGAAGAATGAGCAGCATTCATTTCAATACCGGTGACTAGATATTTCACCTGCGCCTGGGTAACTTGGGCAGCGGAGGCTCACCCAGACTTGGACTCCTGAA
>JAURHQ010000665.1 GCA_030833185.1 Gammaproteobacteria bacterium
TGGCGGTGCTGGCCCTGGCTGCAGCCCTGGGCCTGTATTACGCGCTGGCCGGTGCGCTTTACCAGCGCTGGCGGCCGGCAGCGCTGGCCGGGCGGGTGCTTCTGTGGGCCGGCCTGTGGCTGGCCGCCGAGCTGGCACGGGTGACGGTTTTCACCGGCTTTCCATGGGGCCAGTCGGGCTATGCCCATGTTGACGGCTGGGCTCGGCCGCTGGCCGGCTGGATCGGCGTGCACGGCCTGAGCTGGCTGGCCGCGCTGGTGGCGGCCGCGGTGGTGGGCTACCTCGTCAGTGATCGCCTGGGTCCGCCGGTGGCCCGCGCGCTGCTCTCGCCGTGGTTCGATGTCAGCAGCCTGCCGGATGCGCTGAAGGCCAAGTGGACCGATCTGCTCGCGCTGCTGCTGGGGCTGGCGGGCTATGCGGCTCAGGCCAGCCCGACGCTGCCGGGCGCGCCCAAGGCTCCGCGCGAAAGCCGCGAGAGCATGGAGGCCGCGCTGGTCGAGACGCGGCAGGCGATGCAGGCCGAATTCGCG
>JAURHQ010000666.1 GCA_030833185.1 Gammaproteobacteria bacterium
GAAGTCCTCCGGGTGCACGAAGCGGATGTAGCGCGGCACCTTGTAGTGTGCCATGTGCCCCCGCAGCCACTCCCACAGCTCCCGGGCGCTGAGCTCCTGGGGGGCCACAGCAGCAGCAGCAGCGCCAGAAACTGCAGGATGGTTTTCGCCTTGCCACCGAGGGACGCCGGACCGCCGCCGGTGGCGGCGCTGCGCCAGCCGGAGATCAGCAGTTCCCGGGCCAGCAGCAGCCAGATCGCCCATAGGGGCAAGGCGCGGGCGGCGCCCAGCCAGAGCAGCGGCGCCAGGATCAGGATCTTGTCCGTAAGGGGATCGAGGCGAGCTCCCCACACCGAACCGCCGCCAGCGCGGCGGGCCAGGCCTCCGCGGCGGCGCTTTCGCGGAACGCCACCAGCGGCGGCGAGGCTGCCACGTCGACGCGCGCGAAGCGCTCCCGCAGGTCCGTCAGGCAGCGCTGCAGGTGGACCTCGCCCGCCACGCCGAGCGTCACCTCGCCGCTGGGCGCCACGCGCACCTCCACCGACGGATCC
>JAURHQ010000667.1 GCA_030833185.1 Gammaproteobacteria bacterium
GTGCCAGTGGCACTGCCACTGTGGCAGCCTGGCAGAGCCTGCCAGTGCCTGAGTGCCACTGGCACTCAGTCACGGTGACTCAGTGGCACTGCCCAGTGCCCACTGGCACTGCCACTGGCAGTGTTCTCTTGCCACTGCCACTGCCAGTGGCAGTGGCACTGCCGCCACTGCCACTGGCAGTGAGTGCACTCCCGCCGGCGGCCTGCCAATGGCAGTGGCGGCGGGGCGGCGGGGCTGCCGGCGAGTCACTGGGCTTGGCAGCGTTGGCAGTGCCAGTGCCAGTGGCAGCCGGCCCCGGCCCCGGCGAGTCGCTGGCCGGCCAGTCGCCGGACTCGCCCGGCCGGCGGAGGGGACCTCTGGCTGCCAGTGGCAGTGGCCTGAGTGGCCGGCGAGTCACTGCCAGTGACTGCCACTACTGGCACTGTGACTGGCAGTGTGACTCACAGGCCCACAGGGCCACAGCCACGGCGCCACGCGGCACCCGCCGGCACCGGGCTAGTAAGTGCCGGGCACTGCCCTGACTCAGCCCT
>JAURHQ010000668.1 GCA_030833185.1 Gammaproteobacteria bacterium
CAAGTCGTGGCTGGCCGGCTGGGGCTTCGATCCCGCGCATAGCTGGCACTGGGGCTTCGGCGCGGCCGGCGTCGGCATGACCTTCGGCATGATCGTCTACCTGCGCCATCGGCACTGGCTCGCGCACGTCGGCCAGCCGCCGGCGGCGGACCTCCCGCGGCCCTGGGGGCGGCTGGCGCTCGTCGCGGCCGGCACCGCGGCCTTGCTCGCCGTGATGATCGCCTCGGACTACGTCCCCTGGATCAACCCGCTCGTCTACGCGCTGCCGGTCGTCGGCGTGATCTGGTTCGGCGTCGTGCGGAAAGACGCCGACAGCCGGCGCCTCGCGGCGATCCTCGTCTTCTTCATCGCCGCGGTCCTGTTCTGGGCGGTCTTCGAGCAGGCCGGCACGACGCTCACGCTCTTCGCGGACGAGCTGACGCGCACCGAGCTGCTGGGTCGGTCGTTCCCCTCTTCCTGGTTCCAGTCGGTGAACTCGCTCTTCATCCTGGCGCTCGCGCCGCTGTTCGCGTGGCTCTGGGTGCGGCT
>JAURHQ010000066.1 GCA_030833185.1 Gammaproteobacteria bacterium
CATCGTAGCCGGCATGCGCGCCCGCCAACCACGACGCGGGCAACACCAGCGCGTGACTGGCCTGCTTAAAGTGAAACTCACCGCGGAAGCGCTTGCTGTAACGCTCGGAGGCCACGCAGGGCGGGTGCCGCAGGCTCAGGTGCACGCCCTGCACCCGACCGCCGCGCAGGGTGCGCACGTAGGCCAACAGCGCGAGCAGCGGAATCTCGACCAGAATCGGACCGAGAGGGCCCAACTCAAGCAGCGGCGTTACTTCAATCCGGCACTCGCCAGCGCTCAAACGCTGCTGCCAGGCGAGGTAAGGAATCCGCATCGGCAGATAGCGCACGTAGGCGTTCAGCCCCTCACCCAGAGTCGGCGCACTAAAGAGCGCGCTCGTTAGTGGCCCGTGAAAATGCTCGCCGATGGCCTCTGCCCACTCGAAATGCCAGTCCGGACGGCGCGTCATGGCGGCGGCATTGGCCGCGCAAATCAATTGCTGCCGGACGGTGATAGGCGCGTCTCTGCTCAATACTTCGGCCACGCCCAGTCCGCTGCCCGCCATCAGTCTTGCCGGATCGGGCGAAGACTGCGCCATCAGCTTCAGGTAGGTGTTTGGCATCAAGGATTGTTCTAGCCCATGCATGACGCGAGTCTGGCATGAAATGACAAATACATGGCAGCATCCAACCTCACTTTTCTTATGGTTGCTGGTTAGCCTTCGGGCAACGGTCGGTACAGGCCGCAACTCAGGAGCAATGTCAGATGAAGTTTCACTGGTTCAACCTCATGCCCTGGCCCTATCTGCCAGACGATTTCACCGAGAAACATCGCAGCGTCTGGGTGGATGTGGATTCGCGCCTCTTCGATCCGGTGAAAGCCAACCGGGTCTACAACGACTATCTCGACCTGCTCGAGTTTGCGGCCGACCTCGGCTACGACGGCGTGGGCATCAACGAGCACCATCAAAATGCCTACGGGCTTATGCCGTCGCCGCAGTTGATGGCCTCGACGCTCGCACGCCGCACGCGCGACGCCTCGATCCTGCTGCTCGGTCAGTCGCTCGCGCTCTACGACCCGCCGACGCGCGTGGCCGAGGAAATGGCGATGATCGACTGCATTTCCGGCGGCCGGCTGATTTCCGGCTTCCCGGTCGGCAGTTCCATGGACGACAACTACGCCTGCGGCGTTAATCCCGCCACGCTGCGCGAAAAATACATGGAGGCTCACGACCTGATTCGTCGCGCGTGGTCCGACCCGGATGTGTTCGCCTGGAACGGCAAGCACTACAAGCTGCGCTACGTGAACCTCTGGCCGCGCCCCATCCAGAATCCGCCCCCGATCTGGATCCCGGGCGGCGGCTCGGTAGAGACCTGGGATTTCTGCGCCCAGCACAACTACAACTACAGCTACCTGTCGTTCAGCGGCTACATCCGCGGCGCGCAGTTGATGGAAGGATTCTGGCGCCGGCTGGAAGAACTCGGCGCCGAGTTCAATCCCTATCAGGCCGCCTTCGCCCAACAGATCTGCGTGGCCGAGACCGATGCCGAAGCGCAGCGTCTGTATGAGAAACACGCGCGGTACTTTTTCTCGCGGTGTCTGCACGTGCATCCGGGTTTTGCCGACGCGCCGGGCTATCGCACCGAGGCGACGATTCGCGCCGGTCTGCAAAGCCAGATGGCGGGCCAGTCTTCCGCGCTCAATCAGGCTGCCTCGCTCAGCTGGCAGGAAATGATCGACAAGGGCTTCATCATCGCCGGCAGTCCGGACTCCGTTGCCGAGCAGATGGAGCGCGTCGCCCGTACGCTGAAAGTGGGTCACGTGGTCTGCCTGCTGCACTTCGGCGATATGCCCAATGAGGTTTGCCGCTACTCCACCGAAATGTTCGCCCAGCGAGTCATACCGCGCATTCGCCCGATCTGGGGCGAATACGAAGACCACTGGTCGCCGAAACCCATGCCGCAGGCCGACCGCGCGGTGCCGCGCGATTGCCCCGGCACCGCAGATCCGTCTGCCGCCGCACGGCCGACCTTGGCGAGGGTGGTGTGATGGAACTGAAAACTATCCGCGTGGGCCACGAAGGACGCACCGTTCACTACTACCGCGCTGGACAAGGCAAACCGCTGCTCTACCTGCATCACCTGCTGGGGATTCGCGGCTTCGAGCCGGCGCTGGCGCAACTGGCCGCGCACTACGACCTGATTGCGCCCTTCGCGCCGGGCTGGGGTCCGGCGAAAGATGATCTGCCTGACATCGATCCGGGCGCGCTTGATCTCACCCTGCACTATTGCGACCTGCTGGATGCGCTGGGCGTTACACAGGCCGACGTGGTCGGAATCAGCATTGGGGCCTGGATGGCGGCCGAACTGGCGGCGATTTCGCCGCAGCGCGTGGCTCAGCTGGTGCTGGTCAACCCGCTAGGACTGTGGCTGGACGACGTGGGTGGCGAAGACGCCTTCGCGCAACACCCGGGCTTTCCGTCGCGGGTGCTGTTTTCGGACCGCTCGATGCGCGAGAAGCTGTTCATCGCCGGCCGCGACAAGATGGAAGCGCATGTGGAGGAATTGCTGAACCTGCGCGCGGGCGCCAAGTTCCTGTGGCCGATTCCGGATACCGGCGTCAAACGCAGGTTGCCGCGCATCAAGGCCCGCACCCTCATTGCCACCAGTGAGAGAGACACCATCGTGCCGGCGGCCTACGGACCGGCCTGGCAGGCGGCGATCCCGGGTGCACAGCTGACCACGCTGCCTGACGCCGGCCACATCGCTGAACTGGAACAGCCCGATGCGTTCTCCGCGCTGGTTCGGGGTTTTCTGAACTGACTCCCCCGCGAATACCTCACGGGAGCTCGGTGCTCCCGTGAGGACACCCGCTACTTCCGAATCCCTTCGATCCCAAGCTCAAGCTCGACCGTCGTCGACGCCGGCCCCAACTCGTAGTTGAGCCCGAAATCTTTGCGGGTCAGCACGTAAGTGCCGCTGAAGCCCGCGCGATAACCGCCCCAGGGATCCTTGCCTTCACCAATCTTCTTGATGGCGATGTCGACCGGCTTCTCGATCCCGTGCAGCGACAACACCCCGGAGAGCGTGCCGCCATTGGCATCGCCCTTGTACGCGGTGCTTTTGAACGTTGCTTTCGGGAACTGCGTCACGTCAAGAAAATCGCCGCCGCGCAGGTGCTTGTCGCGCTCAGCATGGTTGCTGTCGACGCTGGTGGTCTCGACCGTCACGTCGATCGCGCTTTCCGCCGGCTTGTTGGCGTCGTATTTGAAGTTGCCCGACACCGCGTTGAAGCGGCCATGCAGCCAGCTATAGCCCAGATGCTGCACGCGAAACTGCACGAACGAATGGGTGGGGTCGATTTGATACTCCGCCGCCTCGACGGCCGCGCTGCCAGCGACCAACAACAAACCGGACAAAAACAGGGAACCAGAACGCATAACGAACTCCTTTGACGTTGCCTAAGAAAAAGCCGGCTGGCATGAAGCGCCAGACGACGCAGAAAACAGGTAGTGATCCATCGCCAAGCCTTCGTGCATCACGCTGGCATGGACACGCTCGGCACTCCACGACACACCGGCGGCGCCGAGTGCGGTGAACAGCGGCAGCAGATGCTCGTCGGTGGGATGCGCACGGACCGCGCCCGGGGCCCGCTCGCGATAGCCGAGCAGGGCTTCCAGCTGACCGTTCGCGAGTTGCGCCGCGAGCCAATCGGCAAAGTCCGTGACGTAGGGCAGACCGGCCACGTTGTCGCGCGCACCGTGCAGGCGACAATCCGCCAGATTGTGCGTAATAGACCCCGAGCCCATGACCAGCACGCCCCGCGAACGCAGGCTGCTCAGCGCGCGTCCCAGACGCCAATGGTAGTAGGGCGACTTGCGGGCGTTGATCGAAATCTGCGTGACCGGCACATCGGCCTGCGGATACATCAGCAAGAGCGGCGTCCACACGCCGTGATCAAAGCCACGCTCGACATCGAGTGCCGCGTTAAACCCCGCCTCCCTCAGCAAGTCGACGGTCTCGGCAGCGAGGCTGGTAGCGCCCGGCGCCGGATACTGCAGCTCGTAGAGCGCGCGAGGGAAGCCGTAAAAATCGTGCACCGTTGCCGGCGCCTGCGCGCCCAGCACGCCCACCTGCGGCGAGTCCCAATGCGCCGAAATCACCAAAATAGCCGCCGGCTTGCCCAGTCGCGTCGCAAAGCCCGCCAGAAATTGCCGCTCGGGGGAGGCCTCCAGCGCGAGCGTCGGCGCGCCATGCGAAATAAACACTGCGGGTAAGGGCTGGGCCAACTCGGGCATGCACCATTCCTGAAACGAGGGTCGAAGGCTGCGGAGTATCTAGGCCACCTATTTCTCATACAATCCGTTTAAATCGAAACTCACTGTCCCTGATAGAGGAACAATCGATGGACAGACTGGCGGCAATGTCTGCCTTCAAGGCGGTCGTGGACTACGGGGGCTATGCGGCGGCGGCCCGGGGCAGCGGGCGATCAAAAACCGCCTTGTCGAAAGCAGTCGCCGATCTGGAGGCGCATCTGGGCGTGCGCCTGCTCCAGCGCACCACCCGCCGCCTCTCCCTCACCGAGGCGGGCCGCCAGTACCACGCCCGCTGCACCACGCTGCTGGCCGAACTGGACGAGGCTGACGGCGAGGCACGCGACAACCAGCGCAACGTGCGCGGCCTCATCCGGCTGGTGGCCCCGCAGACGTTCGGCGAACTCTACCTGCTGCCACTGCTCGCCCGTTTTCTGACAGACACGCCGGAAGTGTCGCTGGACCTCCAATTGACCGACCGCTTCGTAGACCTGATCGAGGAGCGCTTTGACCTCGCGGTGCGAATTGCCGACCTGCCGGAGTCGAGCCTCGTGGCAAAACGCCTGGGCGACATGCGACTGGTGGTCTGCGCGGCACCGGCCTACCTCGCCCGTCGCGGCCGCCCGCAAGCGCCAGATGAGCTTGCCGGGCATGCCTGCCTGATCGATACCAACTTTCGTGAGCCGGGCGTTTGGACGTTTCGGACGGGATCAGCCACGCGACGCGTACCCGTACGCGGCGCCATCGCGGCCAACAGCGCAAGCGCCATCCGCACCATGGCGATCGCGGGTCACGGGATTGGGCTGTGTCCCGATTTTGTCGTCGCACGCGATGTACAGGAAGGTCGGCTGGAAGCGCTGCTGAGCGACTACGCCACGGCGCCACGCGGCATATACGCGGTCTATCCCAATCGCCAGCATCTGGCCCGCCGCCTGCGCCTGCTCATTGATTTTCTGGCGCGGCATCTCGCCGACGGCCTGCCGGTTCAGGCGCTGGCGGTCGGGGCGAAGCCGGGATAGTCAGCCCGCTCGATCACAAAACGTCGGGCGTAGGGTTTCCAGGGCTGGCCGGTCGCCAGTGCGGTGATTGCGGCATCCGCATCCTCCAGCCACATCCCGCCCATGCTGCTCACCCCGCGGGCAAACAGCGGGCCCGGGAAAAAGCCGGCGGTGGGCCCGATGATCGCAATCTGGCGCGCCGCGCGGCAGCAGGCGAGCGTCGTCTCCAGGCTGTCGTTCAAGCACATGGTGGCGGTCGCCAACACCACGCTGCAGTCGCTCAGTGCCATCGGATCGCCGGTCACGCGCAGTCCGGGCGCCTCGCGCCACAGCTGTGGCTTGCGTTCAAGCACCACGACCGGCCGCTGGTCCGCGAGCATGCGTTCAATCAGGGGCTGGAAGTTACCCACCATGCCAACCCGATCGGTCTGCGCAAAACTTGCGCCGAAGGCATCTCTGGCCACCGGTGGGATATAGCCGTGATGTCGCCACCACCACGTGGTCATGGCGTTAATCGCCGCGAGACCCAGCGAGCGGGAAGCTTCGTCCTCCCGCAGAAAATAGCGTGCGAGTTCCAGCGCGGGCAGCCCTTCCAGCGTCGCCGGCGGAAAACGTTGCGCCATGCCCCGCTGCCCCTCGCCGAGCCAGGCGTAATAGAGCCCCGCGCTGCCGTCGGCCAGTTGCACCACACCAAATTCAGGGTCGCGCGCGGGGTCGGGTTGCGGTTCCGGCATGAACACGCGTCGCACCAGCGGCGGCGTCACCCGCGCCGCCACGCGCGCCGCTTCGTGAAACAGGTCTGCCCGAAAGTGCTGCTCCGTCATCGGCCTCGCCCCTTGCGTTGAATTCGGTTTGTTATAGTCGCCGCCGCTTCATTGTGACCGGAGAATCCCGCCGTGCATCGCCCGCTCAACGCCATGTTCAACCAGAACGCTTTCAAGCTGGGGCTGTTTTCGCCCAACTGTAGCGGCGGGATGGCGGTGACCACCGTACCCGAGCGCTGGGACGCCAGCTGGGCCAATAATCTTCAACTGGCACAACTGGCCGACCGGGTGGGCATCGAGTTTCTGCTGCCGATCGCGCGCTGGACCGGCTACGGCGGTGAAACGGATTTTCAGGGCGACTCGCTGGAAACGGTGACCTGGGCCGCAGGGCTGCTGGCGCAGACCCGCCGGCTGTCCGTGTTCGCGACCGCGCATGCCTCGTTCATGCACCCGCTGCTGGCCGCCAAGCAGTTCGCCACCATCGACCAGCTGTCGGGCGGCCGCTTCGGGCTGAATATCGTCTGTGGCTGGAATCAACCCGAGTATGCAATGTTTGGCCTCAGTCTGCCGGGAGACCACGCCACGCGCTATCGCTACGGTCAGGAGTGGTGGCAAGTCATCAGGAAAAGCTGGGAAACCTCCGCGCCCTTCGATTGGGACGGTGAGTTCTTCCAGTTGCGTGGCGCCCGCTGCAGTCCGCACCCCATCGGCCCGGGGCTGCCGCCGTTAATGAACGCCGGCTCCTCGCAGGAAGGTCGCGAATTTGCGGCACGCAACTGCGATTTTCTGTTCACCGTGATGATCAATCCCGAACAAGGGCGGGACGAAGTCGCCCGCATCAAGGCCCTCGCCAAGGCGCAGTTTGAGCGCGAACTTGCCGTGTTCACGACGACCTACGTGGTGTGTCGCCCGACGCAGCGCGAAGCCGAGGAGTATCACCAGCACTATGCCGTGGCCTGCGCAGATGCGCCCGCGGTTGAACGCCTGATGCACTTGCAGGGCATGTACGCGCAGTCGTTCCCGCAAGACATGATCGACGCCCTGAGGGTGCAGTTCGCCGGCGGTCACGGCGTGTATCCCTTGATTGGCGACCCCGATCACGTGGCGAACGAACTGGCGCGCATCCACGCCGCCGGCTATGCCGGGGCGACGCTCGCGTTTGTGAACTATCTGGAGGAGTTGCCCTACTTCGCCGCCGAAGTGCTGCCGCGGCTGGAAGCGCGCGGCCTGCGCATACCGGCAGCCGCTCTGCCCGAATAGGCGGGCTACAAAAGGAAAGGCCGGGTTTCCCCGGCCTTCCCAAAGGACCTTGCGAGGTCTGGGTTCAGGTACCCAGACGCTGCATGGCCTGCACGGTCATGTACTTGTTGATCAGGTCGTCGTGCATGTTCCACTGGGACTTCCAGCCGCCTGCGCAGCTTTCGGCCTGGTGGAAACGGGTAATACGCTGCGACTGGATGTCGTTGGAAATTACCCAACTCCAGCTCCAGCACACGTCGTTGCCCGCCATCATGACCTTGTCGCCCTTCTTGTACTGGCTGAAGCCAGGCTCGAAGGACTTCCAGATCTCGCCGCGACGGTCGAAGGTGATCATCTGCGGGAAGGTCAGCATACGAGCGTCAATGTAGACGCGCTTCTTGCTGACCGGCGCACGCGGGTAACCGGTCGGCTCGGCTTCGAGCACGATAACTTCCGGAATCAGCGACTTGCCGACGTACATGAAGGTGTTGTTCTTCGGACCACCCACCAGCGGCAGTTCCCAGTTCGGGGAGTCTGCGTGCCACTGACCGTGCATCGAGCCGAGGAACGGCTGCCGGCCCACGATCTTGTAGTTGCCCCAGGTCAGCATCGGGTCGCCAGCGGCCCATGCGTCGGACAGGAACAGGTTGATGCCGGGGACCAGCGGCTCGAAGCGCTGGTTGGTCGGGAAGCGACGCACCCGCTTGAACGCCGGGATGTAGCCGAACAGATCGGGATACTCGCGCTGGTCATACGGCCAGATGTTCACGAAGGCCGTGCCCTTGACGTCGTTAGGCGCCGAGAACCAGGTGGACTGCAGACGGGTCTTGTCTTCGTAGCCCGCGAGGTAAGGGTTGCCGCCGTTGTCGACGAGGCCCGTGCACTGCTGTTCCGCCCACACGAAGTCGTAGCTGTACAGCACGTTGCCTTCGGCATCGAGCGCGTACATCGGAATGGCGTACATGGTCTGGTCGTGACGACCCCAGGCCAGTGTCAGGTTGGCGATGGTCTGCATGCCGTCCTGCGGGTTGGGGAACGGCAGACCGCCGATCCAGGGCTTGCCGTCCTTGGTGCGGACGTTGCCGGTTTCGTCGAACACGGCCTGACCCTGGTTTTTGACGGTCGCTTCGAGGAACTTCGGCGGGAACATGGTCGACGGGTCAGTGTCCGTCGGCATGATGTAGAACTTGCGGCCCTGCTGCTTCACTTCCTGATAGAGCATCGGGTCGACAATGTCTTTCACGACATCGATGTTGTCGGCGTTGATTTCGTCGCCGACCTTGATCTTGCCCTTGGTGAAAAGGGAGATGTCGAGCAGCTCGTCCGGATAGGCCTTGCTGATGTCTTCGCCGTTCGAGATCAACGGCCACAGGGAGGTCAGTACCCCGGCGCCACCGATCCCACGCGCGACCTTCTCCATGAAGAAGCGTCGGCTGTAGTCAAAATCGTATTTTCTGATATGCATGAACTCCCCCTGATGTCTTTTAAACACACGCAACCCTGCCCCGTACGCACTTGTTCAGATGCGGGAGGCCAAGTCTGAAAAGCCTTGTAACACCACTGCGGTTGGTCTCGCAATGCCGCTTGAGAACTGTGTTCCGATGCTGCACTGCGACGGTTCTAACTATTTTTCACTTGCCTTGCCGCTGCGCCGACCGCGCGGCCTCAGCCCGTGCCGCCCGTACCTTCTCGTTGGTCTGATTGAACAGTAACGCGCGACGCGCGGCTTCCTGCTCATCGGTGAGCTGGCGTTCTCCCCACTCGCGCCGCACGTTGCGTCCGGCCTGTACGGCCGGGCGCGCGGCGACTTCATCGACCCAGCGCTTGAGATTCGGAAAACGCGCCCAGACCGTCTCATCTATGAGGCGCTCTAGCAGCATCGCCCACGGCCAGCTGACGATATCGGCAATGCTGTAGTCGGCGCCGGCAAGGAACGCGTTGACCGATAGCTGCGCGTCCATCACGCCGCACAGACGGTCAACCTCGCCCACGAACCGACGCTGCCCGTAGGCCAACTGGGCGGGGTCATCCACCATTTTTACCGCGTAATTCTTGAAGTGATTGGCGTTGCCCATCATCGGACCCAGATTCGCCATCTGCCAGTACACCCACTGCAGCACGGTGTAGCGCGCGGCGCCGCTGGTCGGCAGGAACCGCCCGGTCTTGTCGGCCAGATATTCGACGATGGCCGCCGACTCAAACAGCGCCAGCGGCGCACCGCCGCCCAGCGGGGCGTGGTCGATGATGGCCGGCATCCGGTTGTTGGGGGAGATGCGCAGGAAGTCGGCCTTGAACTGGTCGCCCGCCCCGATATCCACCTCCAGCACCTGATACGCGAGACCACACTCCTCGAGCATGATGGTGACTTTCCAGGCGTTGGGCGTGGGCCAGTAGTAGACGTCGATCATCGGGTTCCTCCAGAGGCGCTTGGGACGTGGGCGCCCATGCTAGCGAAAAAGAGCCGGGGGGCGCCGCTGCCGCGTAGGCACCCGGCAGGTCCTCGGCTATGCTCCGGGCTCCTCGCCTGCAGTTGGAGCCCCCGATGAAATACGACCTCCTCATTCGCAACGGCGTGCTGGTAGACGGGTCGGGCGCGCCGCGCTTTCCGGCCGACATCGGCATCATCGGCAACCGCATCGCCAAAATCGGCCGCATTCGCGCCCCCGCCGAACGCACCATCGACGCTGAAGGCCATATCGTCAGCCCGGGCTTCGTCGACGGCCACACCCACATGGACGCGCAGGTCTTCTGGGATCCGCTCGGCTCCTGCCCGTGCTATCACGGCGTCACCACCGTGGTGATGGGCAACTGCGGCTTCACGCTTGCGCCCTGCTCGGCGGCCGAATCCGACTTTGTGTTCCGCAATCTCGAACGGGCGGAAGATCTGTCACGCGACGCCATGCGGGCCGGCATCGACTGGCGCTGGGAAAGCTTCCCGGAATATCTGGACGTGGTCGATGCGTTACCCAAAGGCATCAACTACGCCGGCTATATCGGACATTCGCCGCTGCGCACGCATGTGATGGGCGAGCGCGCGTTCTCCGAGCAGGCCACCGAAGACGACGTTCGCCGGATGCAGCATCTCGTCCGCGAGGCGTTGCAGGCAGGCGCGATTGGCTTCTCGACTTCGCGCACCATGAATCATCTGACCTCCGACGACCGCCCGGTCGCCAGCCGCGTGGCCGACTGGAGCGAAGTCCGCGCCATCGTCAACGCGATGGGCGAAGCGGGCGGTGGCGTTTTTGAGCTGGCCAGCGAAGAGCCCGGCCGCAGCCCGCGACGTCAACGCGATTATTTCGATCGACTGAAAAATCTGGCGGTCGAATCGGGTTGTCCGGTGACCTTCGGCATGCCCAGCATTCGCATCGCCCCCGAACTCTGGCCCAACTATTACGAACTCGCGAACGAGACCGTTGCTGCCGGCGGCCGCATGTTCGTGCAAGCGCATAGCCGTCATCTGTCGACGCTGCTTTCTTTCAAATCGCACACGCCCTTCGACCACTGGGAGGGCTGGAAAGACATTCGTAGCCGCCCGCTGGAAGAGCAGAAGCGCCTGCTCCGCGACCCAGCGATCAAGCAACGGCTGGTGGCCATCGCCAGCGCCGAATACGGCGGTCCCAAAGTCGTTGGCGCCGAGGCGCGTCCGCCCGAATGGGACTGGTTCTATGTCTACAACGGCGTGCGCAACGAAGAACTGATGAGCGAAGTGGCGGCAAAGCGCGGTGTCCATCCAGTTGAGGCGATGATCGATCTCGCACTTGAACGTGACTTTGACTGTTTCTTCCGCCAGCCGCTGGCGAATGAAGATCAGGAAGCGGTACTCAAGATGATGCGCCATCCGCGGAGCGTGGTGACCTTCTCCGACTCTGGCGCGCATGTCGCGCAAATCATGGATTCCTCGCTGCAAACCCACTTGCTCAGCCACTGGGTGCGCGAGCGGGAAGCCTTCACGCTGGAAGAAGCGGTGCGGCTGATTACCTACGACACCGCGTCGGCCTGGGGCTTCCACGACCGTGGCCTGTTGCGCGAAGGACTTAACGCCGATTTAGTTGTCTTCGACCCGGCCACCATCGACCAGAACATGCCCGAGCTGGTCAACGACCTGCCCAGCGGCGCCCAGCGCCTCAAGCAAACCGCGCGCGGCATTAGCCACAGCATCGTCAACGGCCGCGTGCTACTCGAAAACAATCAGCCGACGGGCGAACTCCCCGGCGCGCTAATCCGCAAAAAACCCTGAGATTCGCCGTCCGGCTCGCGGCCGGGCGGCTAAACTTCGGGCGACTGCCGCCGATTCACAGCGGCATGAAGCTTGTGATCATCGATACCTCGCCTGTGTGGATGGCTGACGTCCGGCGTGCGCTCGCGCAGGTCTTGCCGGACATCGAAGTCACCGCCTACGACGCCGATCAGGCGGGCATGCCGGACGACAACTTCTGCTGGGCCTGGTACGACGTGGCCCTGCTTAGTCACGAACTTGGCGACCAGCCGTCAGGTTTGCACTGGCTGGCAGCGTATGTGGGCCGACCCGGCTTCCCACCCACGGTGCTGGTGAGCCAAAGCGCCGACCCTTATCTGGCGGCGGACGCCATCAAGGCCGGTGCCGCCGACTACATCCGCCGCGACGACGCGCTGGGTCAACGCCTGCCGGCGCTGCTGGGTGCACTGGTGAGCCGTCACCCGGTGAGCGACCGCACCTTCAGACTGCCACCCGGCGCGCCGGTAAACTCGCGCGCGGCGCGGGTGCGTCGCTCGCCCACCATGGACGACAGCACGCATCGCTTTGTCCGGCTAATCGGGCAAGGCGGCTTCTGTCGCGTTTATCTTGCCGAACGCGTCGCCGACCAACGGCCGATGGTGCTCAAGGTCATGGAGCGCGGCACTGGCCCCAATGGCGGGATGCTGCGCCGGTTCGCCCGCGAAGCGCAGATCCTTTCCAACATCGACGATCCGCACGTCGTGCGGGTCTACGACCGCGGGATCACCGCCGAGTACGGGTATATTTCCATGGAGTTTTTCGCCGGCGGCGATTTGAAGCAGAAAATCGAACGCGGCGTGTCGCTGGACGAGGCCATCCGCTGCATGCGCGGCATTGCCCGCGGCTTGCAGGCCGTGCACCGGGAAGGCGTCATTCATCGCGACGTGAAGCCGGGCAACATCATGTTTCGCGGCGACGGCTCGCTGGCCTTGGCCGACTTCGGCATTTCACGCCGACTGCATGAAACCATCGACCTGACCACCCATACCGGCACCTTGGGCACCCCGGGCTATCTCAGCCCGGAGCAGGCGCTGGGGACACCGGTCGACCACCGCACCGACCTCTACAGCGCGGGCGTGGTGTTCTACGAATTGTTGACCGGCGGCAAGCCGTTTCGCGCAGACACGCCGGCGGGGGTTGTCTACCAACACATCCACACCCCGCCACCCCGCCTGCCAGCCAGCCTCGGCTGGGCCCAGCCCTTGTTGGACATGCTGCTGGCGAAAAGCCCGGAAGCGCGGCTCAGCAGCGCAGACGAGCTCTTGCAGGGCATCGACGAATGGTTACCGCCGTGCCTCGAGGCGCGGGCGCCGCAGGCCATCGCAAACTCCCCGCAAATTGCCCTGCACTAACTGCGCCGCGCGGGCTGCGCCGTAAGCCGCGTTCCGTATAATCGAAGCACTCCCGTAGTTCAGGAACCTGCACCCATGGCCGGCATTTTCAAGGCATATGACATCCGCGGCCTCTTCGGCAGAACGCTCACCGAGTCTATCGCCACCGATATTGGCCGGGCGTTCGTCGATTTTCTGGGGGCGCGCACGGTGGTCGTCGGGCGCGATATGCGCACCCACTCCCCGGCGATGTTTGACGCGCTGGCGCGCGGCATCACCCAACAGGGCGCGACGGTGATCGACGTCGGCCTGTGCAGCACACCGATGTGCTACTTCGCCAACGGCACGCTGGGTGCGGATGGCAGCATCATGATCACCGCCTCCCACAACCCGGGCGAATGGAACGGCATGAAAATGTGCCGCGAAAGCGCGATCCCGATTAGCGGCCCCACCGGCATCGAGACCATCGAAGCGCTGGTGCAGGCCGGCAACTTCAAACCAGCCGCCGCCACGCCCGGGTCCATCACACAGCACGACATTGCCCCGGCCTACGCCGCGCACATCAAGTCCCGCGCCCGCTTCGCGCGCCCGCTGCGCATCGCCGTCGACTACGCCAATGCCATGGGTATTGTGGAAGCGCGCGCGCTGGCCGGGCTCTATGCGGAAGAAGCCCTGTTCGGCGAACTGGACGGCAGCTTCCCCAATCACGAAGCCAACCCGCTGGACCACGAGACGCTGAAGCCACTGCAGCACCTGGTGCGCACGCATGGCCCATTTGATTTCGGTATTGCCTTTGACGGCGACGCCGACCGCGTCGGCTTCGTCGACGAGCGAGGCGACATCGTCCCGATGGACCTCATCACGGCGCTCATCGCCCAGACCATGCTGAAATCCGAATCCGGGCGAATTTTCTACGATCTCAGGAGCAGCAAGGCAGTCAAGGAAGCCATCGAGGAGGCGGGCGGCGAGGCGCTGATGTCGCGCGTCGGCCACGCCTTTATCAAGCGCCAGATGCGCGACGCCAATGCCCTGTTCGCCGGCGAACTCTCCGGGCACTACTACTTTCGGGAAAATTTCTTTGCCGAGAGCTCGGCGCTGGCGGTGATTGCGATTGGGAATCTGGTGAGCGCAAGCGCGCAGCCGCTATCGGCCCTGATTGCGCCGCTCCGCCGCTATGCGCCGAGCGGCGAGATCAACTCGACCGTTCAGCGATGTGGACAGCGTTTTTCTCGCCCTTCGTGCGGCGTTCGCCGATGCCCGTTTCACGGAACTCGATGGCTTGACGGTTGAATACCCCGACTGGTGGTTCAACGTGCGGGCCTCCAACACCGAACCGCTGGTCCGCCTCAATCTGGAGGCTGCCGATGAGGCCTCGATGCGCGTGCACCGCGACGCAGTGCTGGCGATTATCCGCCGCTAACCGGTCACGTCTGGTGCTCGCGGCAAATCTCCGCCGCGATCAAAGACAGGGGCACGCTGCGCTGGACCGCGCCGCGTTTAACGGCTTCTTTCGGCATGCCATAGACCACGCAGCTGGCTTCGTCCTGCGCCAGGGTCCGCGCGCCGACGTCGAACATTTCCTTTAAGCCCGCAGCCCCGTCGTCGCCCATCCCGGTCATGATGATGCCGAGCGCGTTGCGTCCGGCCGCCTTGGCGGTCGAGCGAAACAGCACGTCGACCGACGGCCGATGCCGGCTTACCGGCGGACCGTCCACCACTTCAACGAAGTAATAGGCGCCGCTACGTTTGAGCAGCGTGTGCTTGCCGCCCGGCGCAATCAGCGCAAGACCGGGAATCACCCGGTCGTTATGTTTCGCCTCGCGGACTTCTATCGCGCACACGCTGTTCAGGCGCGTGGCAAAGGCCTCGGTAAATTTTTCTGGCATGTGCTGGACCACCACGATGCCCGGCGCGACCCGCGGCAGCGCGGTCAGCACAACTTCCAGCGCCTGCGTGCCGCCGGTGGAGGTGCCAATGGCGACAATCCGTTCAGTGGTCTGCGCCATCGCTTGGGCAGTGGCAGCCGGGATAATGGCGTCCGCCGTCAGCTTGGGCGGAATGGGACGCGTGGGCGCCGGCGCGGCGCGCACCCGCGGCACCCGCGCCTGCGCCGCCGCCTTGATGGCATTGACTAGCGCCGCCGAGCTTTCCTCAAGAAACCGTTTGAGCGCCAGTTTGGGCTTGACGATGATCTCCACCGCGCCGGCCGCCATCGCCTGCATGGTGGTGTCCGCGCCTTTCTCGGTCAGGGTCGAACACAACACCACCGGGGTCGGGTGTTCATCCATGATTTTGCGCAGGAACGTGATGCCGTCCATCCGCGGCATTTCAACGTCCAGCACGATGACGTCCGGCCACTCGCGCTGCATCTTTTCCAGCGCATAAAGCGGGTCGGGGGCAACCGCCATCACCCGCAGGCCCGGCGTCTTGTTGATGATGTCTGCCAGCACCTGCCGCACGACCGCCGAGTCGTCGATGATCATCACGCTGATGGGCGAGCTCACGATGGCGTCACCTTCGGCTGGTGCTTGACCCACACGCTGCCGTCCCACAGGTCAAACATCACAATGCGATGCCCCTCGCCGCCCACATGGCTGGCCTTCACCGGCTGACCATGCAACGCGAGAATACCCAGCCCGGCCTGCACGTTTTGCTTCCCGATGGCCTGCCGGTTATCAGACTTGTTGACGCTCGGAAACATGTCGCCGCCGCCAAAAAGTTTGATTTCATATTCGTTAGGGTCAGTGCCAAAGCGAATCGCTTCGTTCAGGAACATCAGGTAAGCCTCATCGCCGAAACGACCGTCGAGTTCCGCGGTGCGCCGCGCGCCGCGGGTCGGCAGCATGTAGTGGCACATGCCGCCGTAACGGCGCACCGGGTGCCACATGGTCATCGCCACGCAGGACCCAAGCAGGGTTCGCATGCGCACATCCGGATCATCGCTGAACTGGAACTCGCCCGGTTGCAGGAAGTACTCAAAGTATTCGCTGGCCTTGCGCATAAGGACTCAAAAGCTCATTGACGCTGATAAATAGCCGGATGAATCGTGGTCAGCGGCAGGTTCATGCCGTGCAGGCTCTCCGAATGTCCGCAAAAGAAGTAGCCGCCCGGCCGCAGCGCGGTGCAGAGTTGGCGGACCACCTTGGCCTTGGTTTCCATGTCGAAATAAATCAGCACATTGCGCAGGAAAATAAGGTCAAACACGCCCACCTCGGGCAGCGGCGCGATCAGATTAACCTGCAGAAACTTCACCCGCCGGCGCAATTCCGGCACGACGCGAAAAGTCCCCTCCTGGGCACGCACGCCCCGCAGACAGTAGCGCGTTAGCAGCGGCCGCGGAATGTGCTCGGCGCGTTCCATGGCGTAATGCGCCGTCTGGGCGCGGGCGAGCACCCGCGTGCTGATGTCCGAGGCGAGCATTTCCCAGCCGTTCTCGCCCAGCAAGGGTGCCAGCGTCATCGCAATACTCCAAGGCTCCTCGCCGCTGGAGCAGGCTGCACTCCACACCCGATAGCTCACCCCGGGCCGCCGCTCCGGCACGGCACGCTCGCGCATAAAGTCGAAATGCTTGGGTTCGCGGAAAAAATAGGTTTCGTTGGTGGTCAGCAGGTCCAGCGCAATCTGCGCTTCCTGCTGCTCGCGGGCGTCGATAATCAGCCGGTAATAGTCGCCAAAGCTGTCCAGACCAAAGTGCATCAGGCGCTTTTGCAGCCGGCTCATGACCAGCGGCTTCTTGGCCGGCGACATGCTGATCCCGGCCTGCTCGTACACCCAGTTACGCAGCAGCCCGAAATCCTGATCGCTCATCGCGGTGACGGTCATGGGCGCAGGCCTGCCTTACGCCAGCGCGCCAGCACCATCACGGCGCTGTGCCAGCTTCGGTCACCATGCCCAGTGCCGCAATTTCGTGGATCGACAGCACGGTCGAACTGTCCAGAATCACCACAAAGCCGCCGTTTACCTTGCCCATGCCGCGAATAAAATCTGTGCGCAGGCGCGCGCCAAAGCTTGGCGGCGGCTCTATATCGGCTGCCGGAATGTCGATGACCTGGTTCACGCCGTCGACAATGATCCCGACGTCCAGCTGCTCTTCCACGGTCTGCACTTCAAGTATCACCACGCAGGTCCGGCGCGTCGGCTTGCTTGCCGCCCGTCCGAAGCGCACGGCGAGGTCCACCACCGGCACCACCCGGCCGCGCAGGTTCAGCACGCCGCGCACGCAGGGCGCCATCATCGGCACGCTGGTCATCTCCGGATATTCGAGGATTTCCTTGATCATCAGGATGGGCATGGCGAAGGTTTCCTCGCCCAGCCTGAAGGTCAGGTACTGCTGGTGTTCGGCGCCGACGCCGGTCGTCTCCTTGAGGACAGTCTGCATGACGCCCCCTAGAACTTGACGAAGTCGGAATCGGACAACTCGTTCTCGACCAGACGAGCCCCGCCGGCAATGCGTGCGGCTGGCGCCGCGCGGCGCGCTGGCGCTGGCGCCCTGCAGCGCCAGCAGCGAGCCCCCGCGCACGTAGAAGCGGTACACGCCCAGCGGCACGTCTGC
>JAURHQ010000669.1 GCA_030833185.1 Gammaproteobacteria bacterium
TGCTCGGCCTCACGACGTGCGGCTTGGCCCATCTGGAAGAGTTCATCGCGATGAGTGAGCGCCCAAACTAGCTCCTGCTCGATAATGGCGGTGCTACCAGGTTCGATAAGCAAGCCGTTCTGGCGATGGTCGATGAAGTCCGCCCCACCGGTGCTGGTCGTACAGAGCACGGGCACGCCGCACGCCATGGCCTCAAGGATGACGAGCCCGAAGCCCTCCGCGATGGACGGCAAGGCCACCAGGTCGCATCGCCGGAGATCCGCCGCGAGCGCGGCGTCCGACAGCCCGCCGCGGACCTCGAGGTCGACGTCTTCGAACCCGCGGAGGAGATCGCGGTCGACGGCCGCGCGGGTATAGAGGACGAGTTTGGCCACGCCTTTCGGCAGGGCGGCCAGCGCGCCGAGGAGATAACGCGCGCCCTTGCGTTGGGACAGCGCGCCGACGAAGCCGACGGTCAACGGCTTGGCGACAGGCGCGTCGGTGCGGGCGGAGAACAGGTCGAGGTCGACCCCGTAGCCGACCACGTGC
>JAURHQ010000670.1 GCA_030833185.1 Gammaproteobacteria bacterium
CGCGGCCGTAGCCGGGGAAGGTCTTCGAGTCCTCGAGGCGGAACTTGGTGACCACGCCCTTGGGGACGCCGGCCTTTTCCTGCGAGTCGGGTCCGAGGACGTACTGGGCATTCCAGTCCTTGGTCGGCGCGGCGGACTTGGGCGCCGCGGTCTGGGCGGAGGCCACGGTGGTCAGTCCGAGCAGGAGGCAGGGAAGGAGGGTGCGGAGGGGGCTCATGGGGGGTGGCTCGAATGAACCAGACGCCCACGACCTGACAAGCCCAAGTGCCTCAAGCACCGGGTTCCTGGCCGACTTTCCGGAGGCGCCAGATCTCGGGGAAGCGCCAATGGGTCAACCCCATCACGCCGAAGGTCGCCAGGCCGCCGAAGACCACCGAATTGACCGTCCCGAGGAGGCGGGCGGCGAGGCCGGATTCCGCCATGCCGAGCTCGTTGGAGCAACCGACGAAGACCGCGGTGACCGCGGAGACCCGGCCCATCATCTCCGGCGGCACGGTGGTCTGGAGGATCGTCTGGCGGATGATCAC
>JAURHQ010000671.1 GCA_030833185.1 Gammaproteobacteria bacterium
CCGGACGGGCGCCTTCGGCGGGCTGCTGCCCTCGGTACGGGAACTGGGGCAGCGCTACCATCTCAACGCGGTCTCCGTCCACAAGGGGCTGGGGCTGCTGGTCGCCCGGGGCGTCCTGCTGAAGCGCGGTCCCCGTCGCCGCCTCGCCATCGCGCCCCCGCCGGCGGGCGCCGCCCCGCACCCGGCCCTGGCTCCGTCCATGGTCTGCCGGCCTTTGGTGCTCGTCGGCGCGGAGCTGGGCGAGGTGCTGGGCGCGGCGCGGCGCGCGGCGCAGTTTTTCGACCTGTGCGCGGGCGACGTCGCCGCCGCGGCGAGCGAGCAGCTGACGATGCTGGCCGCCGTTATGGCTGCCGGCGAAGACGAAGCCGGCGAAGAACGGCTGCCAGAGGACGCTGACGAGCTGCGCGAGAAGGACTCGGCGCTCGTGCCCCGCCGCGCGGTGCGCACCATGGCGCAAGTCTCCGGCGCGGGCAACATGGCGTACATGGAGTACCGCACCGGCGCCGGGGGCGCGCCGCGCGCCGCGC
>JAURHQ010000672.1 GCA_030833185.1 Gammaproteobacteria bacterium
CGGGGCGGCAGACGAAGGTCTCCATCGCGCCATCCTTGGTCGCGATGTCCAGGATCTCCTCGTGCATGGCGGCGCCCTCAGACCGAGATCCAGGTTTCGGAGAAGGCCAGCATCGCCGTGCTGATCGTGTGGCCCGCGACCTCGCGCGGCACCGGCTTGCCGGCGAGCCTGCGGCCGTTGATCGTGATGGTGGCGTCCTTGCCGCGGTCGGACTGGATGGTCAGGTTGCCCAGGGCGAGGTAGGGCGCGCGCGGCCGGATGGCCTCGTAGAATTTCACGAGGCTCCCCATGTCGGCCTTGCGGCAGGTCATCTGCAGCGAATGGACGGCGAAGCGCCCGGCCTTCACGGTCGTCGGGGCCTCGGTGCTGGGCGTGAGCCCCGCCTCCTTGGCGGCGGCGAAGGCTTCCGCGACGAGGCGGGCCTTGTCGTAGCCGCGGCCTTCGTCGAGGCCCTGCACGGCGATGGCCACGTCGGCGCGGATCTTCTTCTCCTCCGCGAAGCGCGCGCGGTGGAAGGAGGCCTTCTT
>JAURHQ010000673.1 GCA_030833185.1 Gammaproteobacteria bacterium
AGATTACCATCCCTGGTTACGAAACGGTCGCGATCGAGCTCGAGCCGGGCGAGGCCCGCGGCCCGATGTTCAAGCTGGCGCCGACGGCCCGGGTCGAAGCCGGAGTCCAGCCCTTCGAATCCAAGCTCAAGGTGGCCGACTTCGCCGCGCCCCGGCGGGAGTTGCTGGTGATGGGCTACCCGACCCTGCCGCAGGTCTTCCTCGACGGGAAGCCGGCGACCCCCAGCCGCAAGACAAAGAGCCGACTCAACGCCTACCCGGGCTACGCACGCAGCGGGATGCCCAGCGAGAAGGCCCGGGCGTGGGAGATGGCCGGCTTCGACCTGGCGGGCTTCGGCTCCGCCGAGGTGACGGTGCGCTTCGCCGGCGCGGAGGAGGCGACCAAGGCCGAGGCCTGGCTGCTGACCGAGCGGCCGTTCGGCCTAGGCGGCGATAAGCCTTGGACGCCCAAGGACGCACCATCTCCCCTCACCTTCCCGGGAGTGCTGCGCCATACCGATGAGGTGCTGCGCGAGACGGACCTGCCC
>JAURHQ010000674.1 GCA_030833185.1 Gammaproteobacteria bacterium
GGGGCCCGCCTCGGCCGAGTCTGTGGCCCCGTCCGTGCCGGCACGGCGCAGTCGTGCGCGCAGCGATGCCATCGCGCCGCGCGCCGCGCGTGCGCCCGCCGCGGCTTTCTTGCGCCCGGCAGCAACGGCCGCGGCGCGCACCGCAGCTGCTCCACCTGCAACTTCGACCCGCGCCTCCAAGCCCGCAAGAGCGCCTGCCAGCGGCGCAGGCAGGTGCTGCTTCCACAGAAAGCCGTACTCATCACGCGCAATAACCTGACCAAGAACTGCGGCGTCGGTCGTCCCTGGCCTGATGGTGAATGGCACGTCGCAGCGGCCACTGGACCTGCCGCAAGGCAGGCCGTGCGCGACAATCACGGCGGACGGCTTGGCATGATCGATCCAGGGGCTGCCAGCGGCGGTAATGGTGCTCTTCAGCAGCTCGTCCCAAGGCTGCGGTGCGGTGCCAGAGCCTGGCACCGAGAAAAGGATGCCGTCCTGCAGAGCCGGTGTGATGGCACGCTGCTGCAGCGCAACCGCTCCCTCAT
>JAURHQ010000675.1 GCA_030833185.1 Gammaproteobacteria bacterium
CTCTGCTTTCCACCAATAAGGTGCGATCCTATAATGGTATTAGAGCGGATTGCTAATCCGTCGCTCGGTGAAAGCCGGGTTCTGAGTTCGAGTCTCAGTCGCACCGCCAAGTTAATGCCAGCGAGACTGGGTAGTCAGAGAGGTCTTATAAGCCTTTTAGCGCCAGATTAGCGTTCTTGAGAGAGTTCGATCCTCTCCGCTGGTACCAATGCCCCTGTGATGGAATTGGTATACGTGTCTGACTCAAAATCAGAATTTTGCGGGTTCGAGTCCCGCTGGGGGCACCAGTTTCGCTCTTATAGTTAAATGGTAGAACACTGTCTTGGTATGACAGGAATCGTAGTTCGATTCTACGTAGGAGCACCAAAAAGAATTTGCCATAGTAGCTCCAATGGTAGAGCAGCGGACTGAAAATTCGTGTGTTGCTGGTTCGAGTCCAGCTTATGGCACCAAGTTAAGGATGTTAACAGCAAATTTTATACTCTAGACTTGTAATCTAACCAGTAAAAATACATCCTGTTTTAAT
>JAURHQ010000676.1 GCA_030833185.1 Gammaproteobacteria bacterium
CCACTCGCGCATCTTAGGCGAGCGTACGCTGGTGATCTCGCCGTCGGTGAGTTCTGCCACGCGCTCCTCGATCTCGATCAGTTCGGCTTGGGCGTAGCGCATCGCGGCCTTGGCAAGCGGCACGTCCACCAGCACGCCACGGTCGTTGATGCGTTCGTTGACGTGGTAGTCCAGCAACTCGTCAGCAGACAGTGGCCGCATGGCCTTGCTGATCTCGCGCATGGCCCGCACGTCCTGTTCGCAGTAGGCCACCATCTCGGCGGTTAACTCAGGCGACTCCTCGTAAGGCGGCACGCTCATCTTGCGGATTAGCTGGGCACCACGGTGGTCTTTCTTCATGGACGCGCCAGCGAAGCGCCCCACGTCCTCCAGCGAACCAGGCGCGCAGTTGGCGCGGGCCTGCGCTGCGGTGCAGACGAACTGCTCCAGCGGGTATTCGATCTGTAGGGCGTACCAAAAGATCAGCCGCTCGAAAGCGGCGTTGTGGGCCATGATCTGATGGCCGGCGATCTCGGGGAAGGGCTG
>JAURHQ010000677.1 GCA_030833185.1 Gammaproteobacteria bacterium
CGTGCTTCGCTCGCCGACCGTCGCACCGCCACCGCCCGCCGCATCGAGGACCTCGACCTGCAGATCCGCCAGCTGGAGCTCGCCCGCGGCCAGTCGGTCGACGCCGCGCGCCAGCGCGTCGTCGCGGAGAAGATCGCCGCCGAGGTGAACGGCCTCCCCCTCACCGCCGATGTCGCGAATCGCGAACAGGTGGAGGCATTCGTTGCCAAGGCCGCGGAAACGCATGGCCGCATCGACATTCTCGTCAACAACGCCGGCATCTTGCGTGACAAGAGTTTTGCCAAGATGGAGCTGGCCGACTTCCGCCTGGTGATGGAGGTGCACGTCATGGGCGCGGTGCATTGCACCAAGGCGGTCTGGCCGATCATGCAGGCGCAAAACTACGGCCGCGTGGTGATGACCACTTCGTCGAGCGGCTTGTATGGCAATTTTGGTCAGGCCAACTACGGCGCGGCCAAGATGGCGCTGGCGGGACTGATGCAGACCCTGTCGATCGAGGGCGAAAAACACAATATCCGCGTCAAT
>JAURHQ010000678.1 GCA_030833185.1 Gammaproteobacteria bacterium
TTTGTTTTTTCTCAACGCCCAAGATGCTGTTTTGCAGCGTGGCTTCTTCGTCGGTGTTGTGCACTTGTTTGCGCAGGTGCTCGATGGCGCAGACCAGAAAGCCGCCCGTGCCGGTGGCCGGGTCCATCACGCGCTCGCCCAGCTGGGGGTGGACCATGTCCACCATGAACTGCGTCACGGCGCGGGGCGTGTAGAACTCGCCCGCGTTGCCGGCGCTTTGCAGGTCTTTGAGGATTTTTTCGTAGAGGTCGTTGAACTGGTGGCGCTCGGCCTGGCGGTTGAAGTCCACCATGGCCAGCTTGTTGATGACCTGGCGCAGCAGGTGGCCGCTCTTCATGTAGTTGAAGGCGTCTTCAAACACACCACGCACCACGTAGCCGCGCGGGTTGCGCTGCACATCGCCCGGCAGGTTCTTGAGCTTGGGAAAGAGCTCGTTGTTGACGAAGTTCAGCAGCGCATCGCCGGTGATGCCTTCGGGGTCTGCCGCCCACTCCCGCCAGCGCAAATGCGCGGGCAGCGGGCTT
>JAURHQ010000067.1 GCA_030833185.1 Gammaproteobacteria bacterium
GACGACCCCTGGCGCGTGTTCCTGACCACCGATCATCCGAACGGCGCGCCGTTTACCTCCTATCCGCACCTGATCCGACTGTTGATGGACCGCACTTTCCGCAACGACATGCTGGCGACCATTAACCCGGATGCCGCGGCTGCCAGCACGCTGGCCTCGCTGACGCGCGAATACAGCCTCTACGAAATCGCCATCCTGACCCGCGCCGGACCCGCGCGCAGTCTGGGGCTGGATACCTTGGGGCATCTGGGCGTCGGCGCCCGCGGCGACGTGACGGTCTACACCGACCACCCTGACCGCGAGCGAATGTTTCAGCGGCCCAGATACGTCTTCAAGGCGGGCGAGATGATCGTGCGCGACGGCGAACTGGTGGCTTCCCCGACCGGCGCGACGCACGTCGTGAAGCCGGCCTACGACCGCGCTATCGAGAAACATATTGCCGACTACTACCAGCGCTTCATGACCGTCCGCCCGAACAACCTGCGGGTCGCGGCAGGCGAGATCGAAGACGATGGGCGGGGTCGACTGGTCGTTCATCACACGGGCCGTCGCGTATGAAAATCAACGGCGTGTTCATTGAAGATACCTTCGCCGAAGCTTTCCCCATGAAAGCCACCCGGCTCATCATCACCGCCTACAACAGCACCTGGGCCAATCATGCTGCCAACGCGCTCACGGGCTTCGCAACCTCGGTCATTGCCTGCGGCTGCGAAGCGTCCATCGAGCGCCAGCTGACGCGGCAGGAAACGCCCGACGGCCGCCCCGGCGTGTCGGTGCTGCTGTTCGCGATGAGCAATAAGGAATTGACCAAGCAGTTGCAGAATCGTGTGGGCCAGTGCGTGCTGACCTCGCCGACCAGCGCCTGCTTTGGCGGCATTGAAACCGGCGACCCGCTGCCGCTAGGCAAAACCCTGCGTTATTTCGGCGACGGCTATCAGATTTCGAAAAAGCTTGGCGCCAAACGCTACTGGCGCGTGCCGGTGATGGACGGCGAATTCCTGTGCGAAGAAAGCACCCGCGTGACGAAGGCCGTGGGCGGCGGCAATTTCCTCATCCTGGCCGAAAACCAGGCGCAGGCGCTGAAAGCCAGCGAGCTAGCCATCACCGCCATGCGCAAGGTGCGCGACGTCATCATGCCGTTCCCGGGTGGCGTGGTTCGCTCCGGTTCCAAGGTGGGCTCGCGCTACAAGACGCTGCCCGCCTCCACCAATCATCGCTACTGCCCCACCTTGAACGGGGTGGTGGACTCCGCCTTGCCGGCGGGCGTCGGCGCGGTGTTGGAGATCGTCATCGACGGTTTGACTGCACCCGCGATCGACGAGGCGACGCGGGTAGGGATCCGCGCCGCCTGCGGCCTCGGTCGCAAGGGCGGCATCATGGCCATCAGCGCCGGCAACTACGGCGGCAACCTTGGGCCTTTCCACTTCAAGCTGCGGCAGATTCTGAAATGAGCCGGCTCACCCTAACCCTCAAGGCCCATCCCGATTTCGCGCTCGACATGTCGGCGGTGACGCCGGCCGCGCTGCTCGATAAACGCCTGCCGCAGATTCGCGCGATCAAACTGCAGCACGGCCGCCGCCGGGTGGCGCTGGGCGACTGGTTTGAGGTCGAGGGCGATACCAAGGCCACGGCCCTCGTCATCGAGGCCTCGCAGGCCAGCCTGCATCGCGTCGGCGCCGGCCTGACCGCAGGCACCTCGATCGAGGTTCACGGCGATTGCGGCCTTGAAACCGGCCTGCGGATGCGGGGCGGCGTCTTGCGGATCAGCGGGCATGCGGGCGATGGCACGGGGCTTGGTATGCGTGGCGGGCTGATTGATATCGCCGGCGATTGCGGCGACTTCGCCGGCGGCCCAGCCCCGGGCGATGTCACCGGCATGAAGAACGGCGCCATTGTCGTTGGTGGCCATCTGGGCGCGCGCGCCGGCGAACGGATGCGGCGCGGTCTGATTGCCGCCGGCGGCAACGCAGGCGCCTACTGCGGCAGCCAGATGGTCGCCGGCAGTATCGTGGTGTTGGGAGAATGCGGTGAAGGAGTGGGTAGCGGCATGCGCCGCGGATCCATTGTGCTCGCCCGCCCCTCTTCGGTGGCCGGTCGCAACTTCGTCCTGACGGGTGAGTTCGAGCTGGCCTTCCTGCCCTTGCTCATCAGCTATCTGCGCGAGCTAAAACCCGAGTGGGCGGCACGCCTCAACAAGCTCGGGCGCGTCAGCCGCTGGGTCGGCGATGCCGGTAACGGCGGCTTCGGTGAAATTCTGATCGCGCGCCGCCGCTAGCGGGACGCGCGGTTCTCAGGACTTGGTAGCGGCGGCGCCGGGCGGCGTCTTCGCGGCGGCGAGCGGTGCGACCTGCTCCAGTTGCAGCACTTCGTGCACCAGCGGCGGTTGACCGCCCGGCCCTGGAACGACCGTCTCAATTTTGTACACAAAGCCTGGCAGCTGCGGCGAGACTGTGACGGCGTAGGCTTTATCGGCGAACTTCTCGAACTCGCCCCGCTTGGGGTCTTTGGTATAGGGCTGAAACTGGATGATCTTGCCCTCGTACGGTTTGCCGGCAAACTCAAAACGGGTGGGCGTGATCGTCGCCGTCTCGGCCAGCGCCAGCTTGATTCGACGCTGGAAATAGCGCCAGCGTTCGCGCGATTTACCGTCGGGGTCGGTCAAGCGATTCATCTCGTAGACGTCGCCCTGAAAGTAGATTTTCAGCACCGGATTGGCGTCGGTATCTTCGGCCGGCGGCACCGGAAAATTCCGTTCCCCGGAGAAAAATCGCAGCACGCCGTCCTTCAGGCCGTTCGCTTTGACGCGGGTTAAGTCGAGTTCCACCGTGTCGCTGAAACCCCGCTCGTAGGTGCCGGTCCGGGCAAAGCTGTATTTGAGACGCGACGGCTGGGTGACCGCCGCCAGCTGGTTGCCCAGCCACAACATCTGCTCGGCCTCGGAGAACTGCGCGGCCTCCTCGTTCGCCGCCGCCGTGGCGCCGGTCAGCAGCACCAGCAGCGCCAGCGCCGCCTGTTTAATCATCGTCGTCATCGTGCTTTGCCTTATGTTCCAGGGGCAGCTGCGGAACCCCGAATTCGGCCAGAATTTTGTCGATTTCTGGCTGATTTTTGGCGATTAGCGCCGCCAGTTGTTGGCGCCGCGCGTCGTCTCCGTGGCGCACGGCCATCGCAATCTGGTAGTCGAACTTGAGCCCCGGCTCGTTGTTAAGCGGGATGACCACCAGCCCGGCGTCTTTCAGTTTGTGCTGGAGATAGCCGGCAAACGGGCCCCACAGAAAAGTGAGGTTGATGTTGCCCTTCATCAGCTCAGTCTCGACGATGTGGGCAGGGCTTTGCTTGGGATCACCGGACATGATCGGGAAGGCCTGCGCCTGCTCGATCAGGCCGAGGCTGGAGACCCAGTCCGTGGTTGGTCCCTGATCCCAAATCCCGAGCTTGAGCGCCGCCTTCTGCTCGGCGGTCATTTTTTTCAGATCGTCCTGCGTCTTGATCCAGTCAAGTCCGGTGCCCTTGGCGTAAATCATGGCCCAGGTCGAGCGCATATAGGGCTGCGTGGTAGCGGCCAGCTCGAAATTTTCGGGCACGCCCATCACCACATCGCACTTGTATTCGCCGTCCTCGGTCTCGTTGTTCTTGAGGGTTGCGCGGATGAAACCCAGCCGTTGCGGGAACCAGGTGTAGCGCACCGTCGCACCGAGTTGTTTAGCAAACAGGGAAGCGATGCGGTTCTCGTAACCGGAGCCGTCCATGTCGGACATCGGCAGGCTGTAAGGCGGCGCACAAACTTTGAACACCGTGTCTGGCGCGGCGGCCGGCTCCGCTGATGCCGCGCTGGCCAAGGCAAGCGCCAGCGCGCCAGACAGCGACCACCGAATTGCGACAGAGAAGATAGAACGCATGGGGATGCCTCGTGCCAGACAGCGTGGCGGGAGCGAACTCCCGCCGGCCGGGCAGCGTTACTGGATGCGGCCTTTGGCTTTCAGATCAGCCTTCATTTTCTTGATGGTGCGGGCCACCATGTTCTTGCCGAGGGGCACGGTCTCCAACGCGGTGTCGAGCGCCGCCAGATTAGACGGGGCGCCGTCGCCCACCACGATCGCGGCCACCATGCCGGTGGTCATATGCGGGGTGCACTTGTAGATGTAGGCGCCTTCTTTCTGCACGGTCACGGTGAATCCCTCTTCGCCCATTTTGGATTCCCACTTGGCCGCGCCCTCCGGCAACATGCCGTCCATGGACACGGTGTTATGACCCGCCATCTGTACAAACTTGATGGTGTCGCCCGGCTTGGCGTAGGTAATCATCGGTTCCCAATTGGTGATGACTGCCTTCACCACATGCTCTTCGGCGAACGCACTTGCGCTGCTCAGCAAGCCGACCATCACCGCCGAGCAAAAAATCTTTGAGATCATTCCTGCACACTCCACTGAATTTGTAATCAACGCACGGTCTCTGCGGGGCTTGCCCGCGACGACACCGCGTCTCGCCAGCACTGTTATCCGTACGCGCGGGCTTCGGCCCTGCGTCACATAAAAGGTTCCGGCTCGGTTGCCATCATAAAGAGATAAAGAAAACCCGGCACTCCTCGCGAAGTGCCGGGTTTCATTGGTCACCAGACCGTAGACCGGACCGTCGGGTCTGGCTTACGGCAGGCTGAAGACGCTCAGCACACCGCCGAGACGGGTGTAGCTGCCGAGGCCCTTGTATGCGCCCACGGCACCCAGACCGTCGGTGTCCTGAATCAGGCCAGCCGCCATGCCGATACCGGCCCAGCCGCCCACACCGGACAGTACGCCGACGTACTGCTTGCCTTTGTGGCCCCAGGTGTTGACGTTGCCGATGATCCCGGACGGGGTCTTGAACTGCCACAGGAGCTTGCCGCTCTTGGCGTCGATCGCCTTCAGGTAGCCTTCCAGCGTGCCGTAGAAGACGACGTCACCAGCGGTCGCCAGCGCGCCACTCCAAACGGAGAAGCGTTCCGGAATCGACCACTTGATCTTGCCTTCGCCAGCGTCCCACGCGATGAAGTTGCCCAGGTTGTTGTTGTCCGCGTTGTTCGCGAACTCAGGACCCGGAGACACCTTGCCGGCAGGGAACATGCTCAGCACCGCATTCACATACGGCTGACCCGCGACGTATTCGCCACCGCTCACCGGCTCGTAGTTCATGCAGACGTGGTTCGTCGGCACATAGAACAGGCCAGTTTTGGGAGAGAACGCAGCAGGCTGCTGGTCTTTGGTACCCAGCGCAGCCGGGCAGATGTTGCTGGACTGAACGTCTTCACCGTTGGCGTGCGTGGAGTACTTCGCCACCACTTGCGGACGGCCCGTCTTCATATCGACGTGGGTCGCCCAGTTCACGGCCGGGTCAAACTTCTCAGCCACCAGCAGCTCGCCGGTCACGCGGTCCAGCGTGTAGCCGAAGCCGTTGCGGTCGAAGTGGACGAGGGCTTTACGGTCCTGACCCTTCACCTTGATGTCGGCGAGAATCATTTCGTTGATGCCGTCGTAGTCCCACTCGTCGTGCGGCGTCATCTGGTAGACCCACTTGGCCATACCGGTATCGACGTCACGCGCGAAGATGGACATGGACCACTTGTTGTCGCCAGGACGCACCACCGGGTTCCAGGTGGACGGGTTGCCCGTGCCGTAGAACATCAGGTTCTGGTCCTTGTCGTACGGCCACCAGCCCCAGGTGGAGCCGCCACCGATCTTCCACTGGTCACCCTTCCAGGTTTTCAGCGAAGAATCCTTGCCGATCGGCTGGCCGAGAGACGTGGTCTTCTCGGGGTCGACGAGCATGTCGGCGTCCGGGCCCATGGAGTAGGCGCGCCACACGCGCTTGCCGGTCTTCAGGTCGTAGGCGTTCATCCAGCAACGCACGCCGAATTCGGCGCCCGAGATACCGGTGAAGACTTTATCCTTGATGACGTGGGGCGCGTTGGTATTGGTCTGACCCAGTTTCGGGTCGCCGTTCTTGACCGACCAGACCACCTTGCCGTCTTTCGCGGAGAGCGCGACGAGCGTGGTGTCCGCCTGCTGGAGCAGGATCTTGCCGTCGCCATAGCCGAGACCACGGTTGACGGTGTCGCAGCACATGACCGGGACGGTTTCGTCGTAGTCCTGCACCGGGACGTATTCCCACACAACTTCCAGCGTATCCAGGTTGATCGCGAAGACGTTGTTGGGGAACGCGGCGTGGATGAACAGGGTGTCACCCTTCAGACCGGTCGCCGATTCGGGCAGCACCAGCGGACCACCTTCATGGCCACGCAGCACGCCGGTCGAGAACGTCCAGGCCGCCTGCAGCTTGCCTGCGTTGGTGGCGTTGATCTGGTTCAGTTCCGAATAACGCCAGTTCCAGTAGTTGCCACCTGGGTAAGCCCAGTAGTTGGCATCCTTGGTCAGCTTCTCTACTTCAGCATTCGCCATGGCCGCCCCGGAAGCGGACACTGCTGCAAGAGAGGCTGCCGCGATGAGCCACCGCTTGAACGATGAGTTCATGACCTCCTCCTTCTTCACTTTTCTGTTAACAGCTTTTTTGATCTCTGGGAAGTTTTGACTCCCCGCAACGCCGAGATCGGTAGCGTCGCCGAGAGTGTGAAAAATCGGGGCGCGCACGTTCCGCGCGAGACTGAGCCTGCGGAGGGACGCGCAGAAACTGACAGAAATACGGGGACTGTAGTGGTCGACTGGTGGTCTGGATGAAGCCGCACGATGGTCATGGCGTTCCTGTTGTTGTACTCATCCTTACCATCCGGCGCGTCGGTGCCAGCAGGCACCGCCCGACCGGTGGACTTGAGTAACGCGTGCCTGACCACAGTGCCCCACACTGAGCGCGCGTTCCGCGACCCTGCGGGCCGTATCGGGCTGCTTTGCGCAACCCTCGCCAACCCGCTGGCGTGCCCGATTATAGGCAAAAAAACCGACCCGGCAACCGGGCTGTGATCAGGCTAAAACGCCGGGAAATCCGGGGTTCTCGGCCATTCTGTACCGTATGGAAATTATTGCGGTGCAACTATTTTTTTGCCCGGAATGACCGCCGGGACCTTGGTCTGGCGGACGCCGCCCACAAAGCAGCGCTTGCGCGCATCGGCCCGCGCATCCGTCAGGCGTTTCGCCAGTTCCTTGGCCCGGTCGGTCTCGCGAAACAGGCTGCCCTTCTCGCCGGGCATCTGCTTGTAGATTTCATAGGTGCGGGCTTCGGTGAACTCATCAAAGCTCACCGTCTGCATGATGATGTCGATCTGGCAACTGCAGCGCTGCATGTTGTCGATGTTCTGGCCGCCGTTCTCTTTCATGCAGGTCAGCACGCTGTCGACACGGTCCAGCGTGGGGTAGTTGTTGTCGGCGGCAGCGGCGTTGAGGGCCAGTGCCGTCAGCAGGGCGGCGGTCGCAAGTTGCAGTCGGGTCATGGTGCTCTCCCTGAGTTTGGGGTTGAACCGCTCGCCGCGGCCGCAACGCGACCACCTGCAACGGTTATGTGCTTGGATCATGTGCCATATCGGTGACGCTGGCATCATGCCAGTCCGGCCCGCATCGTTCATCCCTGACCCTGACGGAGGTCAATACGTTCCATGAGCAACATCCTGATCACCGGCGGTGCCGGCTACATCGGCAGCCACGCCGGCAAGCTGCTGGGCGAAGCCGGCCATCGGCTGGTCACGCTGGACAACCTCTCCAAGGGTTATGCCGGCGCTGTGACCCACGGCGACCTCGTGGTCGGCGACACCGGCGATGCGGCGCTGGTCAGCCAGCTGCTGGGCGATTTTCACATCGACACCATCCTGCACTTCGCAGCTTGGACCATCGTGCCCGAGTCCGTGGCCGAGCCGCTGAAGTACTACCAGAACAACACCAGCAACGCCCGGACCTTAATGGACTGCGCCGTGCGGCACGGCGTGCGTCACTTCGTGTTCTCGTCGACCGCGGCGGTCTACGGCATGCCGGCCGACGGGCGCTGCGCCGAAACCTCCGCCACCGCGCCGATCAATCCCTACGGCAGCAGCAAGCTGATGGCCGAGCAAATGCTGCGTGATGCCTGTGCGGCGAGCAGCATGCGGCACGTCATCCTGCGCTACTTCAACGTCGCGGGCTGTGATCCGGACGGCCAGATTGGCCAGTCCACCAAAGGCGCCACCCTGCTGATCAAGGTCGCCTGCGAAGCGGCGGCCGGCACCCGGCCCGGGGTGACGGTCTTCGGCACCGACTATCCCACCCGCGACGGCACCGGGGTGCGCGACTACATCCACGTCAGCGATTTGGCCGACGTCCATCATCTGGCCATGCGTTATCTGGAAGCGGGCGGCGACTCGCGCACGCTCAACTGCGGCTACGGGCGCGGCTACAGCGTGCGCGAAGTGCTCGACACCGTCGCCGCCGTCAGCGGTCGGCCGCTCAACATCAGCTACGAGGGGCGACGCGCCGGCGATCCGCCTGAACTGGTGGCAGACAGTGCGCAGATGGCGCGCCTGTTCAACTGGCAGCCACGGTATGACCAGCTCGAAACCATCGTCCGCAGCACCTACGACTGGGAGTGCAAGCTGGCCGCCGGTCAGGTTCGCGACGGCCGCGCAACGGCGTGATCCCGGCACGCTGCCTGGCCCTGATCGCGCTCCTCGGGCTCAGCGCGCGGACCGTCGCCGCGCCGTTGCCTGAACTGCTTGCGGCCTTGCGTCCGGGCGTGGTCGGCATCGCCTCCTACGATCCGCTGGGCGCACCGCGCACGGTACTTGGCGGCACCGGCTTCGCGGTCGGCGATGGCCGCACCATCGTGACCAATGCCCACGTGGTGCACGCCAGCGCGGGCGAGGCCAAAGGGCGTCTGGTGGTGCTGGTGGGGCGCGGCGAGCAGGCGACAATCCGGCCGGCCCGGCTGCTACGCGAAGACCGGTTTCATGATCTGGCGCTGTTGGCGATTGAGGGGCCACCGGTCCCGCCTTTGCGGCTCGCTGCCGGCAGCCCGCCGGAAGAAGGCGAAGGCGTGGCGTTTACCGGCTTCCCGATCGGCGCCGTGCTGGGGCTCTAACCGGTGACCCATCGCGGCATCATTTCCTGCGTGGTGCCGCTGGCCGTTCCGCAGGCCGGCACCCGCACGCTCAGCAGCGCGCAGTTGAAGCGCCTCAACCATCCCTTCGAGGTCTTCCAGCTCGACGCCGTGGCCTATCCGGGCAACAGCGGCAGCCCGGTCTACGAACTTGCCCACGGCGAGGTTGTGGCCATCCTCAACAGCGTGCTGGTCAAGGCAGCGAAGGAAAGTGTGCTCAAGGACCCCAGCGCCATCGCCTACGCCATTCCCGTGGTGCATCTGAAAGCCCTGCTCGCCGGGCCGTAGCGGCGCGATCTGGCCACTACCCGCAGCCCGCTCAAGAATCGGCGGGCGCCTTCGGTCCAGCATGCGGGCATTCCTCTCACGGTAATGCCGGCTTATGCACGCAGGACACAGCATGACGGGCTATCTGGCGCGGACCGAATGGCCGCACGCGCACTGGGACCCGGCATTCCCCACCACGCCCTGCAGCAGCGGGCAGCATGCGGCGCTGGCCTGGCTCAGCCTGCGGCAGACGGGGTCTGGTCAGCGCGATCACGCCGGCCTGCTGGCGGCCACCTGTGGCACCCTGACCGAGGCCTTGCCGCTGCGACACCTGCTGGGCGCGCCCTGCAGCGCGCTGGGTCAGTTACGTGGCGCCTTCGCCCTCGCGATTCTCGACCCCCAGCGCCGTCAGGCCTTGCTGGCGGTTGATCGCTTCGCGATCGAAAACCTCTATTACGTCGCCGATGCCGAAGGCCTTGCCTTCGCGACCAGCGCCACGCAGCTGGCGCACCATCCGCTGGTACAACAGCGCTTCCGCCTGCAAAGCCTGTACGACGCGCTGTACTACCACTGTCTGCCCGCGCCCGATGCGGGCTATACCGGGATGCGCCGCCTGGCGCCGGGGCATTTCCTGCGCTGGCAGGAAGGGCGCTGGGACGCGGTGCCCTATCCGCTAGAAGCCACCTCGCCGGTACCAGCGGCGGAACTGGCCGGCGCGCTCCGCGCCCGTCTGCGGCAGGCCGTGGCGCAAGCTCTGCCCGCCGACAGCCCGGCGTGTTTTCTGAGCGGCGGACTCGACAGCAGCACCGTCACCGGCCTGTGCAGCGAACTGCGGCCCGGCAGCACCGTCGCCTGCACCATTGGTTTTGACGTTGAAGGCTACGACGAGATGCGTTTTGCCCGGGCGGCAGCCCGTCATTTCCGCGTGCGCCATCTCGAGCATTACCTGCGTCCGGAAGACGTCATCGCCGACCTGCCGGCCATCGTCAGCGCCTTCGATGCGCCCTTTGGCAACGCCTCCGCGGTGCCGGCCTATGCCTGCGCCCGGCTGGCCGCCAACCACGGTCACAGCACCATTCTGGCCGGCGACGGCGGCGACGAGCTGTTCGGTGGCAATGCGCGTTACGCGCGGCAGCTGCTGTTCGAGCGCTACCGCCGGCTGCCCGAGTGGTTCCGGCTACGCGTGATGGCGCCGGTTGCCGCCGGGCTCTCGGACAAGGCGGCGAGTTTCGTCAAACAGGTCGCCATGCCGCTGCCCGAGCGGCTGATGCGCTGGAACCTGCTGGAAGTGATCAGTCCGGGCAGCTTCCTCGCCCCCGCCGTGCTGGCCGAAGTCGATCAGGCCGCGCCACTCGATCACCTGCGCCGCTGCTATGCCGCCGCCGCGGGTCACGACGGCGTCGACCGCATGTTGCGGCTCGACTGGCGCCTGACGCTGGCCGACAACGACCTGCCCAAGGTCACGCGCACCTGCGCGCTGGCCGGCATCAAGGTCCGCTTCCCGATGCTCGACCCGGCGGTGGTGGCGCTGGCCGCACAGCTGCCCAGCGCAGCCAAGGTGGGCCTGCGCGGTTTGCGTCCTTTCTATCGCCGGACTTTCGCGCGCTTTCTGCCACCCGGTAGTCTGGCTAAATCCAAGCAGGGCTTTGGCATGCCGGTGGGCAACTGGCTCGCCAGCCATCCCGCGCTACGCGCCTATGCGGCCGAAGAGCTCCGCTGGCTGGAACAGCTCGGGATCTTGCGCAGCGGGTTTCGGGCCGAATTGCTGGGCCCGCAACTGAAGGCCCATCCGGCCTACTTCGGCACGCTGGCCTGGGTGTTGATGACGCTCAGCCTGTGGCTGCGGCAAACCCGCGTGAGTCTGGTGCCATGAGCGGCGCCGGTCGCGCCAGACTGGCCCTGCGCGCGCAGGAAGCGCTGCTCGGGCGGTCCACGTTTGCCTGCCTCAAGGCCCTCAACGCCAGCCAGTGGCTGCCGCGGGACGCGGTGCTGGAAATCCAGCGTCAGGCGCTCAATCGACTGCTGGCCAGCGCGCTCGCCCATTGCCCCTGGCACGGCGCGCGGCTGCGGGCGGCCGGGCTCGCGCGGGACATCGTCACTGGCCGAGTCGGTCGCGAAGACTTGCAGGCGCTGCCGCCCATGACCCGCCACGACGCGCGCCAGCACGGCGCCCTGATGCGCTGGTCGGCGGTACCCGGCGGCGCTCAGGCCTACAGCACCGGCGGTTCCAGCGGCGAGCCGCTGACCTTTCACTTCGGTCGCGCGCGACAGGCTGCGGATGCGGCCTGCCGACTGCGCGCCCGCAGCTGGTGGGGTGTCGAACCCGGTGCCCGCGAAGCCTATCTGTGGGGCGCGCCGCGTGAACTCTCCGGCGCTGACTGGGTGAAGCGCTGGCGCGACCGGCTGGTGAATCACCGGCTGTTCAACGCCTTCGAGCTGACGCCGGCGCGTATGGATGAGTATCTCTTGACGCTCCGCCGCTGGCGCCCGGCCTCGCTGTACGGCTACGCCTCCAGCCTCGCGCTGTTCGCCGACCACCTGCAGGCGCGCGGCCTGAGGCAGCCCCTGCCCGGCCTGAAAGTAATCTGCACCACCGGTGAACCCCTCCTGCCAGACCAGCGCGCCAGCATCGAGGCCGCATTCGGCGTGCCGGTCGCCAACGAGTACGGCTGTCGCGACGGCGGCCTGCTGGCCCACGAGGCGCCGGGCGGCGCGCTGCTCGTGATGACCGAACACATCCTGCTTGAACTGCTCGACGCCGACGGCGACCCGGTCGCGCCGGGCGAAACCGGCGAAGTGGTGGTGACCAATCTGGCCTCTGCGGCGCAACCCTTCATTCGCTACCGCACCGGCGATTTCGCACGCGCCGCCGCGGCGCCCGATGCCGCCGGTCGCGGGCTGGAAGTGCTGGACGAGGTCAGCGGCCGCAGCACCGACTTCGTGCGGACTGCGGACGGCCGGGTGATGCACGCGCTGGCCCTCATCTACGAACTGCGCGCGGTGCCGGGCATCCGCAAGTTCCGCTGCGAGCAATTCAGTCTGGACCGATTCCGCGTGCAACTGGTCACCGGCGCCGGCTGGCAGGTCGCCTCGCGCGAGCAAATTCGGCAGCAGCTCGCCGCCCGTCTCGGCGCCACGACCCGCATCGAGATCGACGAGGTGCCCAGCATTCCGCCGCTCCCCTCCGGCAAGGAGCGGCAGGTCATCAGTCATCTGGCGGCGCCGGCCGCGCCCTCAACCTGAAAGGCATCGTCATGAGCTTACGAGTGCTGCAAGTGGTTCACGGTCTGCCGCGCGGCGGTCTGGAAAACGGTGTGATCAACGTGCTCAACGCGCTGTCCGCGCCCGAGTTTGAACACGGCGTGGTGTGTCTGGACGCGCGCGGCGAAATGGCCGACCGCCTGCGCCCGGCGGTGCCGGTGTGGACGCTGGATCGTCAACCGCACGACCGCCGCACGCCGGCCCGCCTGGCCCGCATCCTGCGCGACTGGCAGCCGCACATCATTCACTGCCACAACTGGAACACCTGGCCCGACACCGTGCTGGCGCACGCGCTGGCCGGCCGGCCGGGGCGGGTGGTGTGGAGCTTTCACGGCTTCGTCGAAAACACGCCCATGCCCTGGCGACGGCGGCTCGCCTCGCGCCTGCTCGCGCGCCACACCCACGCCCTGCTCGCGGTTTGCGAAGACGCCGCGCAGCGCTACGGCAGGCAGGCCCGGATTCCGGCCCAGCGCTTCCGGGTGCTCCACAACGGCGTCGACACCGCGCGCTTTGCGCCGGTGGCAGACCGTCGCGCACTACGCGCCCGACTGGGTCTGCCGCCCGACGCCACCATTGCGCTGACCGTAGCGAGCTTCACGCCAATCAAGGACCACGCCAGCCTGCTCAGCGCCGCCGCCCCGCTGCTGCGCGCCCCGGACAGCCCGCTCCATCTGGTGTTCGTGGGCGATGGCGCCTTGCGGCCGGCGATCGAGCGCCAAATCGCCACCCTCGGACTGGGCGCGCGCGTGCTGCTCGCGGGCCAGCAGGACTGCGTTCCGGCGTGGCTGCAGGCTGCCGATTTGTTCGTGCTGCCCAGCCAGTCGGAAGGGATGAGCAACGCCATTCAGGAGGCCATGGCCTGCGCGCTGCCGGTGGTCGCGCGGCGCGCCGGCGGTAATCCCGAACTGGTCGAGCACGGCGTTACCGGGCTGCTCTACGATGGCCAGGATCCGGCCGGCGTCGGTCCGGCGCTGTGGCGACTGCTCCGCGACCCGGGCTTGCGCGCGCGCCTCGGCGCAGCCGCCCGCGCCCGCGCCACCAGCCGCTACTCGCTCGATACCATGCTGGACGCCTACGCCGGACTCTACCGCGCGGCGGCCGGCGCGGCATGAAGCCGCAGGTGCTGATGCTCGGTCCGTTGCCGCCGCCGGTCGGCGGCATGGCCTCAGTGGTGGCCAATCTGTGCGGGGCACTTGCCGGCGACTGCGACTTGAGCCTGCTCAACACGGTCAAAACGACCGCCGCCAGACGCTCGCTCGCCGGCGCCCTTCGCGTGCACGCCGGCCTGTTGACGACGCTCGCGCGCCGCTGCCTCGCCACCCGTCCGGTCGTCCACATCCACACCTGCTCGTGGTTCAGTTTCTGGCGCAACGCGGTCGACGTGCTGGTCGCCAAAGCCTGCGGCGCGCGGGTGGTGCTGCATATTCACGGCGCGGAATTCCACCGTTTTCTCGGCGCGCTTGATCCGCTGCGCGCGGCCCTCGCACGGGCCGTGTTCGCGCGCTGCGACCGGGTCGTGACGCTGGGGCCGCGGTGGCGTCAGCTGCTCTGCGACTGGTGCGATCCGGCGCGCGTGCGCGTCATCGCCAACGGCGTCGCGCTTGCCCCGCCCCGCACGCCCGCGCAGCGCGAGGCGTTCACCGTGGTGTGCTTCGCCAACTACGAGGCGCGCAAGGCACAGGACGATCTCATTCGCGCCGTGGCGCGACTCGATCACCGTCGGCCGGTGCGCCTCGTGCTGCTTGGGATGGAGGCCGAAGCGGGACGTCGCGCAGCGCTGCTTGCGCTGGCAACTTCCCTTGGCATCGCCGAGCACGTGCTGGTGCCCGGGCCGGTCAGCGGCGAGCAGAAAGAACGCTGGTGGCAGGCGGCCGATGTCTTCTGCCTGCCCTCGCACAACGAAGGGTTGCCGATGGCGATGCTGGAAGCCATGGCGCAGGCCATTCCCGTCGTGGTGACGCGCGTCGGCTCGGTGCCCGATGCGCTCGAGGAGAACGAAGACGGGCTGCTGTTTACCCCCGGCGACGTCGACCAGTTGCACGCGCATCTTTTGCGCTTGCGCGACGAGCCGGCCACCGCCCGCCGTTTAGCGCTTGCCGGCCGCGCGCGCTGCGCCAGGGACTTCAGTCTGGCGGCCAGCAGCGCCGCCCTGCTCGCGCTCTATCGCGAACTGGCCTGAGGCGCGGCGGGTCGCGGCGGCGCTGCTATAGTCGCGGCTCCGCCCAGCCGAGGACGCCCGCGCATGAGCCAGTCGTATCCTGTCATTCCCCACGGCGCCTGGTGGTGCACGCCCTTCGTGCGCTGGCAGGGCAGCTTTGCGCATCTGCACAGCCTGCGCTTTGCCGCGCACGTCGCGCGCGAGGCGCTGGCGGCGCGCGGCATCGGGCTGGAGCAGTTCGACCACGGCGCGCTTGGCATCACCGTCCCGCAATCCGGATCGTTCTATGGACTGCCGTGGCTGACCGGCGAAATGGGCGCGCCGCATATTGCCGGTCCCACCGTGATGCAGGCCTGCGCCACCAGCGCGCGACTGCTGTCGCACGCCGCGCGTGAAGTTGCCGCCGAGGCCGCGCAGTGCGTGCTGACGCTGGCGGCGGATCGCGTATCGAACGGCCCGCACATCTACTACCCCAATCCGCGCGCGCCCGGCGGCACGGGAGAAACCGAAGACTGGGTGCTGGCCAATTTCTCGCGCGACCCCTACGCCCAGTGCGCGATGGTCGAAACCGCCGAACGCTGCGCGACGCAGTGGCGGATCAGCACCGCCGAACAGCACGATCTGGTCCTGCGCCGCTACGCCCAGTACGAAGACGCGCTGCGTCCCGACGCCAGCGGACGGACCTTCCAGCAGCGCTATATGACGCTGCCCTTTCCGGTGCCGAACGAACGCTTCAACAAGACCCTGCACGACATTCCGGGCGATGAAGGCGTGCATCCGAGCACCGCCGAAGGACTGGCCCGCCTCAAGCCCGTGCTGGCCGACGGGACCGTCACCTACGGCGGACAAACGCATCCGGCCGACGGCAATGCCGGGCTGGTGGTGACCACCGCCGCGCGGGCGCGTGAACTGGCGCGGGATCCGGCGATCCGGATCGAACTGCGCGGCTTCGGCGAATCGCGCACCGCCCGCGGCATGATGCCGCAGGCGCCGCTGGAGGCCGCGCAGCGCGCGCTGGCCGCCGCCGGCATCGGCATTCCGGCGCTGGCGGCGATCAAGTCGCACAATCCTTTCGCGGTGAACGACCTGCTCTTTGCCCGCGAAACCGGCGCCGATCTCGCGCGCATGAACAACTTCGGCTGCTCGCTGATCTGGGGTCACCCGCAGGCGCCTACCGGTCTGCGTTCGGTCATCGAACTGATCGAGGAACTGGTGCTGCTGGGCGGCGGCTGGGGCCTTTTTCACGGCTGCGCGGCGGGCGATACGGCGATGGCGGTGGTGCTGAAGGTCAACTAGCGGCCGCGACGCCGCAGAATTTTTTTGCGGCTTGCGCGAGCGCAAGGGCGGCCGGCCTGCGCTACGCCAAGCTCGCGGCCGTGACTCAACGCCGCCCCTTCCCGCCCGTTCACCGCCTGCCCCATCGGCGTCTGGCCGCATGACCGGCTGGCTGCTCGATCGCCTGCTGGGCGCCTGGCGGTTCGGCGAAGCCGTCGACAGCCGCATCCGCGAGCACGTGGCGCACGCGCGGTTCTCCGCCGCCGGCGATGTCCCGCTGGCGCCGGTGCCGCCGCAATGGCGGGTACCGGCCCGTTCCGGGCATCAGCCGCCGGCCGGCAGCGGCGCGATTTTCATCACCGCACGCTTTCGCACCGGCTCGACGTTTCTGTGGCAGTTGTTCAACGCCCTGCCCGGCTTCGCGGCGTTTTACGAACCGCTGAACGAGCGGCATGGCGATGACCGCCCGTGGCGGGCCAGCGACCCCACGCATCGCGGCGCCGGCGACTATCGCGCGCACTACGCGCGGGTAGGCGACCTGCGCGCGCTGCACCGCATGGACTGGACCTATCGCAATCTCTACCTCGATACCGGCGACCGGGATGCGGCGCTGGAAGCCTACATCGGCGCGCTGTGCGCGGTGACCGAACTGCGCCCGGTGCTGCAGTTCAACCGGGTGGATTTTCGCCTGCGCTGGCTGCGTCAGCACTTTCCGGGCGCGCGCCTGCTGCATCTGTATCGCTCGCCGCGCGAGCAGTGGCTGTCGATGATCGGCAAGACGCCGGTGAACGCACAGACCAGCGTGGCCGAGTTCGCTGCGCATGATCATTTCTACCTGCTGCCCTGGGCGCGGGATCTGGCGCGGGTGTATCCCTTCCTCCTGCCCTCGCGGCATCAGTCGCCCTACGCGCTGCACTACCTGATCTGGCGGCTGTCCTTCGCCCACGGCCAGCACTACGCCGACTATTCGTTCAGCTTCGAGCAACTGGTCGCCGATGTGGCCGGTGTGATGCAGGATGCGCTGGCCGCCTGCGGTCAGCGGGTGACGCCAGCGGCGCTCGCCGCGCTGGCCGCGTTCAACGATCCGCCGGCGCTGGAACGCTGGCCGGGTTTCGCGCCAGACGCCTGGTTTGCCGCCATCGAAGCCGACTGCGACCGGCAACTGGACGCCGCATTCGCACCGTGTCGCTGAGCGCGGTCTTGCCGATGGGCTGGGCGGTGCTGGTGATGGTCGCCGCCGCCTTGCTCGCACCCGGCATGCCCACCGCGCTGGTGCCGCCGACGCTGGGCGCGCTCGGCGGTATTGGCCTGCTCGGACTCGGGCTCACGCACTACGGCCGCGCCGGCCCCAGTCTGGCGCGCGAGGAATTGCACGCGCATCGCGCCACCCTGCTGCTGGCGCTGCTCCGGCTGGCC
>JAURHQ010000679.1 GCA_030833185.1 Gammaproteobacteria bacterium
CGTGTCGGAGTTCGCCGGCCTCGCCGTCGACAACCTCGACGGGTCCGCGAACGGCATCGTGTCCGCCGTCTCCCAGCCGCTCGTCGTCAAGACGACGCGGATCGACGGCCGCGCCGCGGCAAAGTCGGCGGCGCTCGCGACGGGGATCGTCTTGTCGTCCGTTCCGTGCACGAGGAGAACGCGCGCGGCCGCCGGCAGCGCGGCCACAGTCGCCGCCATCGTGCCCGCGGCACGCAGGTACGCGACGTCGTCGCGCGTGACGAGCACGGCGCCCGCGCGCGTCGCCCACGTGACGCTCTCCGCGCCCGCGGCGAGCGCCGCGGCGGGGCCGGGCGGCAGCACCCACAGCGTGAGCGCGTCGGGCACGTCCACCGCGGTGCCCACGCCGCCGCTGGCCGCGCCCTCCAGCGCGTGCAGCAGCGGCAGCAAGCCCGCCGCGCCGGGCGCCGGCGTACCGGACGCCGGCAACTCGGCCTCGGGCTCAGCGGCGGCGGCGGCGGCGGCGGCGTGGCCGCGCACGGCGC
>JAURHQ010000680.1 GCA_030833185.1 Gammaproteobacteria bacterium
AATTCGTTGAAACTTTCTTTGAATACATCGCTCAGGAGGTAAGAGAGATTCTTGCAAGCCTAGGATTTAGAAGTCTTAGCGAAGCAGTCGGCGCAGTTGAAAGTCTAGAAACTTCTGCTGCAGTGGAGCATTGGAAGGCAAGTGGACTTGATTTATCACCAATTCTTGCTGCGCCAGAATCAGCGTCAGGATCTGCGCGTAGAAATACCACGACTCAAGATCATGGGCTTGAAGCTGCTCTAGATAATGAGCTAATAAAACTTTCACAGAGCGCCTTAGAAAGTAAGTCTCCAATTAAATTGCAGATGAAAATTAGAAATGGTAATCGAACAGTTGGAACGATGCTGGGCTCTGAAATTACTAGAAAATATGGCGGTCAGGGCCTTGCCGATGACACAATTGATATCACCTTCCATGGCTCTGCAGGTCAATCGCTAGGAGCATTTATTCCACGAGGGCTCACTCTTCGCCTCTATGGAGATACCAATGATTATCTTGGAAAGGGGCTATCTGGCGGGCGAGT
>JAURHQ010000681.1 GCA_030833185.1 Gammaproteobacteria bacterium
GCCGTAGCGCTCGATCGTGCCCTTGACGAGAGCCTCGCAACCCTCGCGGCTCTTCACGTCGCCCGCGAGAAAGTGCGCGCGGTCCCCTGCGTTCATTTCGCGCAGTGCCTGCTCACCCTTTGCCGGCGTACGCCCGTTCACAACGACACTTGCGCCTTCGGCCAGGAAGGCCTCGGCGATCGCCCGGCCGATGCCGCGCGTACCCCCGGTCACCAGTGCGACTTTGCCCTGAAGTTCCATCGAAAACCCCTGTTCTCCTCGCCCGGCCCTCGGGCGTTTGCGTAGAGTAGCCGTGCGTCATACAGGCGGAAAACGGGGCGGCAAAAACGTCCCGAAAATCACCGAAGCAGGAGGGGCATCGTGTCGAAGGAAGGTCTGGCAGCACTGAAGTTGGCCGTCGCGGAGGTCAAGTCGGTGATTAGCACCCTCTCCGATGAGGAGTGGTCCCGCCCAAGTGGGTGTCAGGGGTGGAGCGTGCGCGACCTCGTCGCACACATGAGCTCGAACTTCAAAGAAACCGTCG
>JAURHQ010000682.1 GCA_030833185.1 Gammaproteobacteria bacterium
GCGGCGTGCGACCCGCGGACCACGGCCTGCGCGACCGAGGGGGATGTCGTGCTCGGCACCGTTCGTCGCGCGATCCTTGGCGCGCAGGGCGACTTCGCGATCGGAGATTGCGGGACGCGAACCATCTTCGGCCGGGCTGGCGACGATCTCCTCTTCGCTGGCGGTGGCGGCGGCGGTCTGACGATCAGCACCCTGTCCAACGGGGCGACCTCGACGCTCAACGCGACGGCCCCGACGACCGGCCAGTATCTGTCCTTCGACGGAACCGAACTCATCTGGGCGACCCCTAGCGGCGGGGCGCTGGCGGCTGACCAGCTGACGGCTGGGACTGTCGCGACGAACCCGGCTGCCGGCCCGACGACCGCCAACGATGTGCTGACCTATGACGGCACGAACCTCGTCTGGGCGGCGCCTGTCGCGAGCGTGGCCTGGGGCGGCATCACCGGGACGCTGAGCTCGCAGACGGACTTGCAGACGGCTCTAGATGGGAAACTGCCAGCCTCGACAGTCAACGGTCTGACG
>JAURHQ010000683.1 GCA_030833185.1 Gammaproteobacteria bacterium
TGGGCACTGGCCATGACCAAGGCAACAGACTCGTACTTGGCTTTGGCGTGCGAGCGAATGTGCAATTCGGGTTGGGGTTGAGTGGCTGCCGCCTCTGTGAGTTTGAGCTCCAGATCGGCACGACCCGCTAAAGGACGGCCATTCCAATTGATCACGCTGTTAGCGTCCACATCAATCTTGACGACCACAGGGTCTATCTTTTTGGTCGGCGGCGTGGACACCGGCATGTCCAAATTCACAGAGTGAAGTTGCGCCGGAATGGTGATGATCAACATGATCAAGAGCACCAACATCACGTCAATCAAGGGCGTGGTGTTGATCTCCATCATCACTTCGGGTTCGTCGCTCGAACTGGAGCCTACGTTCATGGCCATGGTCTTGTTCCTTTATTGCGGCTCGGTGATGAACCCGACCTTGGTGATGCCGGCGCGCTGCACCGCATACATCACCCGGCCCACCGACTCAAAGTCGCTCTTGCCGTCACCCCGAATCTGAACTTCGGGCTGCGGCTTCATGACCGAA
>JAURHQ010000684.1 GCA_030833185.1 Gammaproteobacteria bacterium
GACCAGCCGCGCGATCTCCTCGGTCGGCAGCGGCTCGCCAAGATTGGCTTCCATCAGCGCGACGGCTTCGGCCAGCTTGGCCGACCCGCCGCCGGCGCTGGCCGCCAGCCGCGCGCCCAGGGGCGCACGCTGGTTCTCGTCGGCGCGGGTGACGTGCTCGAGGCCGAGCTGCGCCGCCAGCTCCTGCGCGAAGCGCGCGCCGTGGCGCTGCGCTGGGCGGTTGAGCTCGAGGCGCGTGTGCAGCGCGCGGCGACGCAGCAGCAGCAGCGGGGCTTGGCCGCCGCGCCGGCGCCGTGGTGCGCCGTGGTGCGCCGGACGCGCGGCGTGGCGCTGAGGCCTGGCGGTCGCGGCAGCGCGTGCGGCGCCAGGCGGCGCGGCGCGCCGAGATCGGCAGCCCGGCCCGCCCATGTCGTTATGCTTTGAGCCACCGCGGAGCACGCACCGAGCGGCGAACACCACCTCGTCCAGGCGGGGCTCGTAGATGGGCAGCTTGTCCGAGTTCCAGGCGTCGATACGCGGCT
>JAURHQ010000685.1 GCA_030833185.1 Gammaproteobacteria bacterium
GGCCGCATCGCCGTCCCCGTGGCGCCCGGGCACGCGTCCGCGGCCCCCTCCTCCGCCGCCGCCTCCGCCGTCGCCGGCGGCGGCGCGATCCTGTCAGGACTATACGCGTCGGCGGCGGCCGCGGGCGAGGCGTCCTTCGCGTCCCTGCTCGGCGGCGCGGGCGAGGCCAAGGCTGCGCACGGCGCCGGGGCCGCGCCCGCCGCCGCGCCCGCGCCATCGGTCTTGTCTTCGGCGAGCGCGGCGACGGCCGCGGCCAGCTCGGCGGCGGACTTGCCGAGGAACCCCGGGAGCGAGGCGACGGGCTTGGGCGTCGGGGCGGCGCGGCGCAGCGACGTCGGCAAGGCGAGGTCGGCCTCGCGCGAGTCGACCGGGTTGATCAGGTAGGCCTTCACGCGGGCGAGGTCGTGGGTCCACTGGACGAGCCAGGTCAGCACCTGCGGCGCACCGGCCTCCTTCGTCTCGCGCGCCGCTGCCAGCGCCGTGGTGGCGCCGCCTGACACGCAGCGCAGCCATGCGCGGCT
>JAURHQ010000686.1 GCA_030833185.1 Gammaproteobacteria bacterium
CCGCGAAAGTTATGAATAGCGCTAAAAAGTCAGCCGACGCGCTTTCTCACGCGACGGTTGAAGATGCATGGACTCCAGAATTCGAACGATCCGTCGAGCGCGCCGCTATGGCGGCGACGAGAGAAGTGATCGCCGCCGTCGCCGCCGTCGCGGCGGAGGACGCCGGAGCTCGTGCCGCTGCCGCCGTCGCGGCGCTTTCAGGCGCAGGCGCCGCCCGAGACGCAAAAAACACCGCGAGTTCGAGCGCTGCTACGCGCGCAGCGTGTGGAATTGCCGCCGATGCCGCGAGTTTCGCCGCTGGCGATCGCGTGCGGCGTACATTGCCATTTGAGCTTCACGCTCGCATCGCGAGTGACGCTCGGCGTCTGTTAAGGGTCGCGCTCAATCACGCCAAGGACGCGACGTCTACGAAAGATGACGGTGCGAGCACGTCTTATGCGGATGACGAACCGGTGGCGCACGCGAAACAGTCATCCATAGAAGCCGAGTACGCGACGATCGCCGCATCCGCCATCGCGAG
>JAURHQ010000687.1 GCA_030833185.1 Gammaproteobacteria bacterium
TGGCGCGCAAGGCTTTCGCGCTGACCGCCACCTATGACGCCTCGATCTGGCGCTACCTGGAGGATCGCGAGGGCGATGGTGAACTGCCGCAGAGCCTGCCGCTGGGGCTGCGCCGGCAGCTGGCGTTGCGCTACGGGGAAAACCCGCACCAGCGCGCCGCGCTGTATCGGTTCCCGGCGCCTGCGGCCGGGACACTGCTGGATGCGCGCGCGCACCAGGGCAAGGGGAAAGCGCGCAGGACGACGTCGAGGAAGGACGACGTCAAGGGCGAATCGACGCGTCGGCGAGCGCGGAGGATCGCGTGCGCAAGGCGAGAGAGTACGCTTCGGAGTTAGCCAAGGCGAAAAAGGCGAGCGCGAACGAGGAACGAGGAAGGGAGAGGGAAACCGAAGGGAACGGCGCGGCGATCGAGGCGAACGCGCGGGCGCGGAAACGGGAAATTAAGGTGCAGATTTTAACGCGCGATCGGGATTACAACCCGTTCGACGACGACGAGAAGTCGGTTGGATTTGAGACCGAA
>JAURHQ010000688.1 GCA_030833185.1 Gammaproteobacteria bacterium
CGACCTGGCCTTCACCGACGGATCCGCCGAGTTCGACGGGCTGGGCGACTACCTCCGCCGCGCCTGCCACCGCGACAAGCTCGAGCCCGCCGCGGAGACCGCGCTGGGCCGCGTCATGCGCGCCGGCCGCCGGCCCGACGGTTCGTTCACGCCGGCGGCGCGGCTCGCCTTCGAGGAATTCGTCGAACGCAACCTGCGCCTCGTCGTCTACTTCGCCAAGCGTTTCGCGCGGAGCCGCGACGACCTGCTCGACAGCCTGCAGCGCACCCGCGTGCTGGGCGCGGACCGGATCGCGCTGTTCGGCTATGCCCATGTCCCGCACCTGATCGCGCGGCAGAGGAAGATCGACGACAGCGCCTTGCCCGATGCCGAAACCCGTTTCCGCATGGCGGCGCTCGGCTACGAATATCTGGTCGATCAGGGCTATGTGCCGGTCGGTTTCGACCACTTTGCAAGGCCCGGCGACGCGCTTGCACAGGCCACGCTGAGCGGGACGCTGCGGCGCAATTTCCAGGGTTTT
>JAURHQ010000068.1 GCA_030833185.1 Gammaproteobacteria bacterium
CCGACGACCCTTACCCGGCCGAAGGCTCGATGGCCCTCGCCGCCAAGCTCAAGTCGCTCGGTGGCAGCGCCGAGGTCCACGTCTGGTCCAAGGGCGGCCACGGTTGGGGCGCCTCCGACCGTTGCCTGGCCGCGCGGGAGTGGACCAACGTCCTCGTCGCCTGGATGAAGGACCGCGGTTTGCTGACGCCTTGAGCGCCGGTCCTGCGCGGGCATGAAAAAGCCGCCCGGTTAAGGGCGGCCGTTTCGCTTTCGGCTTCGTCGCCTGTCAGTTCGGCAATAGCTGGATCAAGCCGTCAGGCAAGCGAACCGCGGGAGCATTGGGCAGGATGAAACCGGAAACCGCAGGATCGGCACCGCGGGAACGTTTCGCCCGCAAGATCACGGCAACCTTTGCCGGATCGTTCCACCGATGATCGGTTTCGTCGCCCGGTACGGTTTGGAGGATCATCGTTTCGCCGTTGTAGGAGATTGCGACGCGGGCGGGAAGCGGGTCGGCTTTGCCTAGTTCGATCGGAATCGCAATCCGAAAGCCCGCCCTAGCAGCCGCGAAAGCGTCACGGGCGGCCGTTGCACGATCGGCGGCAAGGGAAGCCGTCACGTCGAAACCGGCGGCCCGTTGCGCTTCAAGCCCGGTTCGGCCGTGGGTCGGTGCTTTGCTGTATTCATACAGCTTGACGGATCCCTCGGCGCGGGCCGCTTGCAACGCATCCGCAACGTTTACGCTTTCGCCCGCGTCAACCACAAGCCCGAACCGGCGCCGGATTGTTTGCGCTTCAAGCGGTGAAGCCGGGAAGCGGCGCAAGTGCCATGCCACATCGTCGGTGCCGCGCAAGCGCACGGCAAGCGGCAAGCCATCGGCGGCCGCTTTCGCCCATTGCCGGGCGATCGCCCATAGGATCGCCCGCGAATAGGTTTCAGGTTCGGCGATCATCGCCAGAGTCCGGCGGCCGCGGGCGGTTGCAACGGCCGCGGAAAGCCCGCCGTGTCCCGCCCAAACGAGACAAGCGTTAGAGCAACCGGCCGTTGCCCACGGGCAGGCATTGTGACGGCGGGCGAGCTCGGCCGTTCCGGTTTTGGCGGCAAGGGCGGCAAGGGCGGGAAGGAAAGCCCGCGGCGCAACCGCGGCATCGTTGCCGGGATCGATCGCCGCGGCAAGTGCACGGCCCGGCAACGTGTGATGAATAACGGCCCGAGCGATCGCCGAACCTTTAACTAGTTTGGCGTTGTTGTCAGTTAGCAAGCCGTCAAGCGAAAGCCCGAAACGGGAAAGCATGGCGGAAACATCCGCGGGAAGGGAAACGCGGGAACGGGAAGCGGAAAGCATGGCGTCAGGATCGAAAGGGAAAGCGCCGGTAAGGGCGGCGGGTGAAACGTGAAACATCGAAAGGCCTTTCCTAGTTGCCAATGGTTACAAGATGTGATGTAACCATTGGCGACATAAAAGGCAAGGGGAAATTTAGTCCCGATCGGAAACAATCCAGCGAACCGGCGCCGGTGCCGGTGAGATCAAACCGGCCCGGATTGCGTCGCTACGGGCGGCCGCGGCCTTTTCGGTTTCAAGGTATCGGGAAAGCACGGCCGAAAGCATGGCGGCCGTATCGGGATCAGTTGCGGCAATCCAGCCGCCCGGAACGCGGGAAAGCATGGCGTTAAGAGATGAGATCGGCAAAGTCGCCCGCTTCAAGGTGACAGGCAAAGTCGGAAAGGAAAGCGTTAAGAGTCGCGGCGGGAAGCCATGAGACAAGCTCGCCGAGCACAAGCTCGGCGCCGAGATGCTCGGCGAAATCATGCGCGACGACACGCGGCGCCGCGGCGGGCAGAGTGTAGGAAAGCACGACGGATCAAACGAAAGAAATAGGAGAGTCTGAAAAGCTGCCGGATGAAAATTCTTCTACGGCGTCAATAATGGAATCATCTACCGTTTCGCAATCGCCCGCAAAATAGAGTGAAGCTATTTCATCCATGATTGCGTCATGATTGCCGGCATGTTCGGCAAGGAAAGCACCATCAACGTCTACGGAAACAACGTGATTAACGTTAAGAAGGAAGCGTGCCATAAGAGAGGAAAGCGAAAGGATCAAACGAAAGCGGGAAGGGCGGCGCCGGTTGCCTGGCAGGCGGGAAGGGCGGCAACGGCCGCGGGATCCTCACCGGGAAGCGTCACGGGCGCGATGCGATACAGGCGGGCATCGCCGCGGCAAGCGCGATAAAGGCGCAACCGGCGGGCGGCCGTTTCAGCAGTCACAACGGCGGGCGACGCGGGAAGCCAGCCGGCCGCGGTGCCGCGAAAGGTTTCGATGCGAAAGGAAAGCATGGCGGAAAGATAAAAGCGTTTCGATCGGGCCGTTTCGCCCGTTGGTGGAATCATGCCGAACCGGCGGCCAGGATCCCGGCACATGTAGACGGTTTCCCAACCGGCCCGCTTGTGCGGTGCTTTCGGGCGGTTGCGAGGGTACGGGCGAACCGATCCCGGAAGGGAAAGGAAACGGGCGCCCGCGTGAAACCACACGGCCGGGCGATCCGTCAACCCGTTGTGGCAATCCGAAAGGATCGCCGCGGGCGGCCGATAGTGTGCCAAACCGTACGCGGCGAAAGCATACGAAACCGAGCACCAGAGTTGGCACACCTAACTAGCTTGCACGGTTGGCACACCTAACCGTGCGCCGCGCCTAGTGCACCTAACCGTGCACAGGGTAAGTGCACCTAACCGTTGGAGGTTTGTATAAAGAATAAAACAGCACGGTTTGTATTAGTTACAAACAGCACTGTTTGAGATCTTTATACAAATAGTACAAATGTACGAATAGTACAAATGTACTATAGTACAAATGTACTATAGTAGATATATACTAATTACGAAATCAGCGTGTAATAGGGCGGGCTAAAAACCGCCCCATGCCGTGTGTGAAAAAGGGCCTTAAGAACCGACCCCTTGCAAGTCCCCCGGCCCTTAAAAACCGGCCGGCCGCGAGTCCCCCGGCATTTCAATCCCGAGCTCCTCAGCCGCCTCGAGCAAGTCTTCGTCGCTGGCGGCCATCAGATCGTTGCGGGTCTCGATCATCTGGTCTTCGAACACATCGCCCCGCTTCACCATGGCGGCCACCATGGCGGCGATCAGGTCAATGCGCTGGTCTTCGGTGAGTGTGGTCTGGGTCATGAGAGGCGGTTCCATTCTTCAGGGCATCGGTCGTCGCATTCGCGGCGCAGCTCGCTGTTGCTCAAGCCGGCCAGCCAGGCCTCGGTGTCTGCGATCTGGCTGTCGGTGATCTCGCCAATCTCGAGCATGGCGTCGAGCATGCTGTCAATGATCCGCACGCGGGCGGCGCGGGTGATGTAGGTGCCGGCCATCAGATCAGCCCCAGCAGGCGCAGCCAGGAGCCATCGGCGTCTGACTCAACGGTGTCGCCATCGGGTGTCTCGCAGCAGGTGTCGAACGTCCAGCGCTCAACGTCCTCCATCGAGGGCACGGGCCACCAGCGGTTCTGCCAGCGCAGCTTCAGCACCTTGGTGCCGTCCTTGCGGCTGAAGCGGCCGATGGCGCCATCACGCAGGAACTTCTCAACCGTGCCATCGGGCAGGGTTACGGCATTGATCAGGCGCTTGGGCACGAGGATGTCGTCGCCTTTGCGGCGCACGTTGACCGTGGCCGGGAACTGCAGGTCTTCGGTGATTTTCACGGGACTCAAAAGGTAAAGGGGACTCAAAAGCTCGGGGGACTCCCCGAGTCAGCGCATCGGGTGGACAGGGGCGGCGCAGCCATTGGCCAGCAGTTGATCAGCAAGGCGCTCGGCGCTGTCGAACACCATCAGCCAATCCTTAGGCAGCGGCCGATAGCCGATGCTGAGCAGCTCGTTGCGGAGCTCAAAGGCCTCGCGGTCCCAGCCGGCCAGATGCAAGGCGTCGATGACCTGCTGGGTGTAATTGCGGGTGAGGTACTGGTTCATGGGATAAGTGGCGCTTGCCTGAGGGAACAGTAAGCCGCCACCCACCCCTCGACTCCCGGAACGTTACAAACTGAAACTATCGGCGGGTGCGGGTGCAGTAGCCGCCCTGCGGATACCAGCCAACAGGGCAGCTGTTGCCAACCTTTGCGATCGCTTCCTGCCGGTTCTGGCTGAATGGCACGCAGTAGGCGCCTTGCGGGTAATAACCCACCGGGCAGCTGCCGCGCTTCACCACAGGCTGCTGAGCCATGGCGACAGACGAGACAAACACAAACGCAAGAGACAGCAGTCGGATCATGGCTTCACGCTCAGGCTGATGTAGGACTTCGGGCGATCGGTGGCGACACCGAGCGACTGCTCGTCGAGCTGCATCTGCCGCAGCTGCAGGGCCAGGTGGTCACACACGGCGCTGTAGCTCCAGTTGTGCCGCTCCTTCTTCACCACCAGGAATCCCTCGGTGGCAATCCGGTCGAGCTGGTGGCGCTGCATGTGCCCCAGCAGAAATTCGCGATCTTTGCCTAGCTCGGCCTCGAGCTGCTGGATCTGCAACTGCAGGCGCTTGGCGCGGGCGAGGCGGCGGCCAATCGAGCCAGCAGGGCTGTAGGCCCGCTCACGGCGGGTGGTGGATGAGATGGTCATGGTGCGCAGGTGAATTGCTGAACGCCCCACGAAATTACACGTCAACCAGCCCATGCTCCGCCCCGTGTAACAACCCGTAATAAGCCCGACTACCGCCGGACCTTCCGCCCTAAATTCCGCTCCACGGTCTGCAGCGCCAGGCCCAGGAAAACCGGAATGGCGCGGGTGCCCGTCTCCCAGCGAGCGATCGTCACCCGGTCGACACCGAGCTTCTCCGCCAGCTGCTGCTGGGTCAGTTCGAGGCGCTCCCGGAGTGCAGCGAGTTCTTCTTTGGTCATGACAGATGTGTAGCCGCTGGCCACAATACTGTCAACCGCCCATCACGTCCTTCAGCTTGCCGAACACCAGTTTCGGGAACTCCTGCCCGGCCACCCGGTCGGTGAGTCCGTAGAAGTCGTAGCGAGTCGCCACGCTCGGCGGGCTGGGGAAATACTTGAACAGCATGCTGATGTCCCGGCCCGAGCGCCGGTAGATGCCGGGCTTCAAACCCGAGCGGTTGCCAGGCCGCGCCATGAAGTACTCCTTCTTCGGCAACCGCTTCGCCGTGCCATAGCGCCGGTCGACAAAATCGGTCATCGCGCCGATCGAATACAGCACCTGGGTGTACTGCCCCGGCGAGATGTTTCCGTATGAATTAAGCCGCGCCGCATCGCTCTGGCGGATCGGCAACATGTACGACCCAGAAGGTGTGAAACCTCGCCGGGCGAGCGCCTTGCTGAAGCGCGTGTCATAAACCTGCTTGGCGCCAGCCCCCGGCTCCTTCACCTGCGGGAAAAGGTATTTCGATGCCGGGTTGCCCTTTGCACCGAACTCCTTGACGCCGATATACGAATACAGCTTCTGTTTGTCGGACTTCGTATAAAAAATCGAGTTCAACGTGAACGGCACCGGGTTACGAAACACCCGCTGCATTTCGCTTCGGTGCGCAGCCTGCAGGACCGGGCCGAGCTTGTTGAGCGCGTAGCTCATCACAAAGGGCATCTGCACCCGGCGCACGATGTCCAGGTTCTTCACCACCGCGTCGGCGTCGAACGTGATCGAGCCCTGGCGGTAGACGCCACTCCCGGAGAAGGTGATCGCCATCGGCGGCTCCTACGAAAAGACCCCGCCATGCAATCGGGGTCCGGTGGTCCTCTCATCCAGGGCGAGTCTAAGCGGTTCTGACGTTCCGCGCATCCCCGCAGAGCACCAGTCGCTGCTCCTTGCCCACCCAGACGGCCCCACGATCGCCCTGGAGGCCCTGCCAGGTGCCTGAGGCCCACTGAGAGCCCATGTAGACCTTCACGGCCGCTCCACGGGGCAGGGACGGCCACCTGGTGGGGCTGGCGGCGAGGCGCTGGTAGTCAGAAGGGCTCGGCATGGGCTTGGCTTAAGCCGTGCGCGAAACTTTCACGCCACCGTCGATGACATTGACGCTGAACGCACAGCCCAGTCTTTGGCCAAAGCGGTTAGCGGTCACACGGATCGAAGAAAGACAACGGCCGTCTTTGTCTCGCCCATTGCTCATCGGGACAACAAAGGCATCGCCGACGCCGAGCTGCTCAAGCGGCCAGTCGATCACCTTCCGGCGGGATCTGGTGGGGATCGAGTCAGCTCGGATGATCTGGTAATCCATGAGACGCTTCAAGAAACAGGATGAAGCGTAGCGGAAATGCGGCAACCGGGCGCCATGAGGGGCCTGTAACAGCTGTGACGCTTTGTGACGGTCACCGTTACACCCAAACCCCTTGCAGGACAAGGGTTGTAACGCTGTAACAACTAATCCTACTCTTAAAGATAGTAGTAGTAGGGGTTCAGGGGGTCTGTAGGGCTATATATCTCTATGGGGCTTTCCTGGAAAAAAGCGTTACAAGCGTCACAAACGTCACAACCGTTGCGCCGCAAGGGTTTTCAGCGAAACGCTCACTGTTTCACGGAGCCCCAAACCGTTACACAGTCTCAAGCGTCTCAAGTGGGACCAACGTTGCGCGTGCGACGCCGCTGCCCTTGAACCGGACCGTTCCGTTACTGACCGAGGCACCAGTTAGCCGCCTCAAGGACTGCCGATAGGCGTTACCGGCCCACGGCGTGTCTTTGAGCAGGGCCTGCAGGTTGGTGCTGTTGTTGGCGACCGCCAGGGCACCACCGGCCACCTTCAGGCCGTAACGGCCGAGGATCGTCTCGATCTCGTCCGAGGGGTGATCACGGCCGGGGATGGCGAAGATCACGCCGCGCTGGGCCATCTGCACCAGCTCGAGCACCGACATCTTCCGGGAGCCGTCCACCTGGATCAGGGACTGGAGGATGTGGTTGATGCACTTCATCTCATCCGCGTCGGTGGCATCCACCTCGCGGCTTTCCCAGTCCATCATGTTGATCCACTCGATGGCCTGCTGCAGCGAAAGTTCGCCACCGCCACCGGGCTCGAGCGTCCAGGCACCGGCCAGCAACGTGCCGTGCTGATCGCCAAATCGCTGCCCGAAGCGCCGTGCAAGTGCAGCTGCGAGCGTCTTGGCATTCTTGCGAATGACGGGGATCTGCTGAATGGTTCTGGCGACAAGTTGCCGGCCGTTCTCTTCAGTGCAGGCGTTAAGAATCTCCTGCTCGAACTCGTTCCAGTCGTCCTTGTCCATGTGGTCTTTGCGTAGACCAAGGATGCAAAAACGATCGAGGTCAGCCCGCTGAATGAGGGCGACGTTGATGGAACTGACGCAGAACATCGAGCGGATCTCAAAGGTGTTGGATCCGCCGTTGGTGGTGCCCTTGTAGATCTTGCCGCCTTCGGATGATGCGATCCGGGCAAGGGCGAGGATGTTCTGGACGACCTGCTTGTCCTTCTGTTCGTTCTGCTCGAGCTCGTCGAAAACGACCGGGATGGCGTCTGAGCGCAACTGACCGCGGAGGCCGGCTTCGGTAGTGCCACCGGTTGCACCCTCGAACATGCCGCCCAGCAGGGGCTTCATGAAGTGTTTGAGGATGGTGGTCTTGCCGGTGCCGGCACCGCCGGTGATCCAGACGTGCGGCCGCCAATCAAGAGAACCGCAGACGGGTGCCAGGACGATCCAGCCGAGCAGCAGGTTGGCTGAGGCGGGTGTTTCCCAGCGGAAGCGCTCTGCGATCAGGCGCACCTTGGCGCAGAGGTCATCAGAGAGCACCTGGCCGCCGGGGCCGTCGATCGCTTTGGCGTTCTCGTAGAAGTAGTAGCTCTTGAAGCCGGCCGGCAGCTTGGTGATGGGGTGCGAGCGCCCGTCGATCACGAGGCGGTTGCCGAGGTGCAGGATGACGCGGGAGGCATCAGCCCAGGCGCCGCGCCCCCGCACCCGGGAGGGGTCATAGACACCCTGGGAGATGCAGGAACCGAGGATGGCATTGACGGCCGAATCCCAGTCGATGCGGCCTTTGTCGTCGCCGAAACCGTTCGCCCACCACTCGAGGGGAGCGAGTGTCAGGAAGTGGCTCTTGTTGTGCTGAGCCGCGGTGAGTGCCACGACCTGGCAGGCCGCTGCGGGCAGGTAGTAGTAGATGCCGTGATCGAAGCCGAGGGGGCGGAAGGGCAGGCTGCTGGCGGGCTCGGGCTCGGGCTGCGGATCGATGGGGGCCGGTCGCGGTGGGAGCTGTCGCAGCTCCGGCGGCCCCGGCATGATCCGCCGTGGTGCCCGGTAGCCGTGCTCCTTGGCCCAGTACCAGAAGGTGCCGGCGGTGACTTCTGCGCCACCGGAGCCGGCCACCTGATCGATGCCGCGCCATTGCGGAGAGTGACTGGCCATCATCGAGATGGCGGTCTCAGCCGATGACCCGGTTTCCTGACAGGCCCTGATCAGCCCCCAGAGAATGTTGCGGTACATCGGGTAGGTGTTGCCACCTGGCACCCGAGGCGGGATGCAGGAGAGGGCTTTCTGGATCTCGTCGAGCCCTTGGGTTTCGTAATCGGTAAAGGTCCGGGCCGCGACGTGACGCTGCACGATCTCTGGCTCGGGCAGCCGGGCGGCTAGATCAGCAAGGGTGTAGCGGGCGTCGGATTGGTGGATGATCGCAGCCTGCTCGCCGGTCTCGGGGTGTGGCGTGCCTGGCAGCCGCATGACCCTCGATGGGTTCTTGAGCTGGCGATCGGCGTCGGCGTAATCGAGCAGTCGGGTTTGAACGGGTTTCCACTGCTCGGGCGATACCGGCTCGGAGAGGATCCAGTAGTTGTGGATGGACTTGCCACCGGTGTCGACCTGCAGGCTGGGCTCCGGGAGTCCAAGGTCTTGCCAGGCGGTTACCTGCCAGTCCTTGGGTTTGTCATCCCACTCACAGAACAGGGCGATGCACTCGGTGATGTCGGCATCCTTATCACCGCCGTTGTTGACGACGACATAGACGCCGCGCTTGTCGGCCACCCAGGACTCGACCAGCTGCTTGGTGGGCTCACCTTTGGCGCCGTGATCGTCGGCTTTGCGTGGATCGGTCTTGGCGTAGAAGCCACGCAGGCGGATGGCGCCTTTGGGCTTACCGAGAGCAGCTAGGAACTGGCGAGCGGCGTCGAAATCAGCGTGCATGCTTGCGTTGTGGTGAGTTGAGAGCGCGATTCATCTCGTCGTCGGTTGGCTCAGGAAACCAGACGGCGAGTTGGTGGAAGAAGCGTCGCAGCTGCTCAGACACCTCGGAAGGGCTCTGTCGCAATTCGCAACGCTTCGGCTGTGGTGCGGACGATGGCGGCGATACCACCGGCGCGTCGGATGTGATCGATGAAGTTGCGCTGGGCTGGTGTGGCCCGGCCTGTGGCGGTTTTGATCTCGACGGCTGTGAAGACAGCGACGGTGCGTCCGACCATGTCGGGTGTGATGACGATCGACCGGTAACCGATGAGATCGGAGCCACCGGGTGAGGCGACACCGAACTGCACCCAGCGGCCAGTGCGTGGGTCGGGGAGTTTGCCGGAGTTGTTGCGCCAGAGGCGGAAACCGGAAAGAGACCCAACTGCGAGGCGGATTCGCTGCTGAAGGTCTGTTTCCTGGTTGGCCAAGGATCTGGGCAGGGCGCTGGGTCCATCATGCTGCGCGTTGCTTGCGCTGTCTGGCCGCCAGCACATGCCGCGCCCAGCCATGTGGTGATTTCATTCCGCGGCGCCGGCCGATCTCGATGAGCTGCTCGAGGGTTTGCGCTTTGCCCTGCTCCTGGCGCTGCTGCCGGCGAAGGGTGTCGGGATCGAGCTCCACCAGCTCGCCATCACGCTCCTCAGGGCCTGATGCCACCGCCTCGCGTCGGTATTCATGCCCGCAACAGGGGCAGACGGGTGCTGGTGGGTGGCAGGCGTAGCAGCTGGGGCATTCTGTGACGGCTGGGGCCTTGCCGCCCTTCTTGGGTTTCGCGTCGAGGGTCCACTCGCGGGGATCTTGCGGAAAGCCGTGGGTGAACACACAGGAGGCGTGATCGAGAACGATGAGGTCGGGTTTACCGGGTGCGATGCGAAGGCCGCGGCCGACCGACTGCAGGTACATCGTGAGCGACTTGGTGGGTCGCAGCAGGATGACGCAGCCGATCTCGGGGCAGTCCACACCGGCGACCCAGAGGGCGCAGTTGCAGACGATGTCGATAGTTCCGCGGCGCAGACCGGTCAGCGCGGCCTGGCGCTCTTCACGGGTGGAGTTGCCGGAGATTGCAACAGCGCGGTAGCCGGCCTGGGTAAAGGCAGCAGCTGTGTGTTCTGCGTGCTTGATGTTGACGCAGAAGGCGACTGCACGGCGACCGTGGGCGTATTTGCGGTAGTGAGCAACGGCGTCACCAATGATGGAGGGCTTGTCGACGGCCTCGGCGAGCTGGTTGAGGGCGAAGTCACCCGCTTGGGTGCGGATGCCGGTTAAGTCTGGCTTGGTGGGGGCGTAGTAGCGGATGGGTGCGAGCAGGCCCTCGGCGATCAGGTCACCGGTGGAGCAGGTGGGGATGATGGTGTCGAACAGCTCCCCGAGGCCGCGGCCATCGAGACGCGCCGGTGAGCCAGACAAGCCCAGCAGCGGCGGATTGCCAGCGGCTTCGATGACCTTCTTATAGGTCTCAGCCACGGCCAGGTGGCACTCGTCGACGATGATCAGCCCCGGCGGCTTCACCACCGGCCTGCGCACTGCGGTCTGCACCGAAACCACCTGCACCGGCTTGAACGGGTTGCGGGGCATGCCGGCCATGATGAAGCCGTGCGGGATTTCGGCCTGCTCGAGGCGCCGGGCGGTGTCGTCGAGAATCTCGCGCAGGTGAGCGAGGAACCAAACATCGTTACCGCGTTGGACGGCGGATTTGATGATTTCTGCTGCTGTGTGGGTTTTGCCGAAACCGGTTGCTGCGCACAGCAGCGGCGCTCGATAGCCCGCTCTGTAAGCTGCCCGGACATCTTCGATTGCCTTGATCTGACGTGGTCTAAGCATGGGTCTTGACCGCTGTGGTCAGCAATGGATAAATCAAAAAGTCGAGCAATCATAAACACTTAGCCGGTAAATGGCGTGAAGTGCGAAGAAATGCGACAAGGGAGATCGAAGGTGGATGAACTAGCGGTAAAGTCTGATCCACAGACACAAGACCAGCCTATGGGGCTGACCAATGCGGAGTACCACGCGAGGCCCGAAGTCTCGAAAAGTGGGCTCGATCTAGCGCGGCGTTCACCGCTGCATTTCTGGAACCGCTATCTGAATCCCGATCGTGCGGTTGAGCCACCGACCGATGCGATGGTGCTGGGTTCTGCCCTGCATGCGCGGGTGCTGGAACCGCATCTGTACGAGGACGAGTACATCGCCGCACCGGAGGGCATCGACCGCCGCACCAAAGAGGGCAAGCTGCGGTGGGCGGATTTCGAGGCCGAAGCTGACGGCAAGATCGTGCTGAAGGCTGAGGATGCTGCCCGGATCGAGGCCATGGCCCAGGCGGTGCATCGCCACCCGGCGGCGCGGATGATCCTGCGGCTGCCGGGCAAGTGCGAGCAGTCTTACTTTTGGACTGATGAGACCAGCGGCGAGAACTGCAAATGCCGGCCTGACTGGCACAGCGACGACCGGCGGCTGATCGCTGACGTGAAGACCACCGAGGATGCGAGTCCCCGTGGATTCATCCGTTCAGTGATGAAATATCGGTATCACGTTCAGGCGTCGTTTTACAGTCAAGGCATTGGAGCCGATCAATTTTTGTTTATCGCAGTCGAGAAGAAGCCTCCTTTCGCAGTTGCGGTATACGCAACCCCGCCTGAGCTCTTGGAGCGAGGATTCAAAGAGGCTGTGGAAGATCTGCGACTCATCGCCACATGCCGGGTCGAAAATCGATGGCCCGGCTACGGCGACGAAATCCAATCTTTGACTGTCCCAAATTGGCTCTCAGACGAGCCGTCCGAAAACATTGCCGAGATCGAAGGTTTCTAATGACCGAACAAACATCTGCCAGCAACGCGCTTGCCGTGAGTCAAGACTCAGGCGGCGTTTTCACTGGGATTCAACAATTTGAAAATGCACAAAGGATAGGGAAGGCGCTCGCCAGCAGCGCTTTGGTGCCGAAAGAATACCAAGGGCAACAGGGGCTTGCGAATGTCCTAGTGGCGATGGAGATCGCCAACCGCATGAACCTGTCACCCTTGCAGGTGATGCAGAACCTTCACATTATCCACGGGCGGCCTAGTTGGTCGTCACAATTCATTATCGCCATGATCAATGGCTGCGGTCGTTTTACACCGCTTGATTACAATGTAACCGGGGAAGGAGACACTCTCAGCTGCTTCGCGTACGCAACTGAGTTGGCCACCGGTAAAGAACTGCGCGGTCCGGTCGTCACGATGGCTATGGCCAAACGTGAGGGCTGGGCGACTAAGTCGGGTTCTAAGTGGCAAACGATGCCGGACCTGATGTGTCGGTATCGGGCGGCTGCCTTTTGGGGCCGTCTCTACGTGCCCGAGTTTCTAGTGGGCATGAAAACACAAGAGGAGGTCATCGATATTGAGACAGTAGAGGTGCAAGAAGCGCCTTCGATTGTTGCTGACCTAAATGAAAAGATTAAGACCGAGGGGGATTCCCAAGATGACGCAGTCTGGTGACTACCTGACACCCCGTGAGCTTGCTGAGCGATGGCGTAATGTCGTTGCGCTCAGCACGCTCGACAACTGGAGGTCGCAGCAACGCGGCCCCCGGTGGTTCAAGGCTGGTGGTCGGGTGCTCTACCCGATTAACGAAGTCGTTCAATTCGAGCAGCGCAACATGCGCGGCTTTCCCAACAACATCAACGGAGACCGATGAATCGCATCACCGCCGAGCAGGCACTCGCCCAGGTTGGCCGTCGATCGAAGACTGCACCACTGCGCAGTGAAATTCTCGATCTCGAGCCAGGCGAAGCGATTGAGGTCGGGTTTGACGAATACAAGCCCGGCACCATCACTCAGGTGGTCGGCAACCTGAGCCGTCGCGAAGCAGGCCGCCGTTATTCGGTGCGCAAGCGTCGCGATGGCCTGGGCTGCTTCATCATCTGCCAACCCAAAGCAAACTGATCATGTTTAACGGAACCCTTACCGGCAATCTCGGCCGCGACCCTGAGTTTCAGACCACGCAGTCTGGCCAGATGGTGGCGAAGTTCTCCCTTGCGGTGCGCCAGCCCAAGAAGCAGGGCCAGGACCAGCCTGCCTTCTGGGTGAAGGTGGAGGTTTGGGGCAAGCAGGCCGAGTATGTCGCCAACTACCTGAAGAAGGGCAACAGCGTCTGCGTCACCGGTCAGGTGGCAGAAGAGAGCTGGAACGACAAGAACACCGGCGAGCTCAAGAAGGCCGTGGTGATCCGCAACGCCTCGGTGGAGAGCTGGCAAGCCCGCGGTGATGAGGCAGCGCCGGCTCCGGTGCAACAGCAGAGCTACGCGCAGGCCAGCCAGGCCTACGCGGCACCTGCACCTGCACCTGCTCCGGCGCCTGTGCCCCAGCAGGCCCCGCCTGCACCGGTGTACGACGACTCCGAGATCCCCTTCTGATGCGCGAGAGGCTGGCATGGATCGCTGATCTGCGCCGCCGCCACCGGCCTGAGACTGTCCTAACGCTCTTGCAGCTGCAGGCACTCGGGCCGGGCCTCTACACGAGCGAGCAGCTGATCGAGCTGACGGGCATGAGCGAAAGTGCTCTGGTCACGTCATTCGCCCGGCTGCAGTGCCTCGGGCTAATCCGCTACGAAGGCTGGCCGAAGAAAGGCCGGCTGGTCTGGTGGATCGCCGACTGGGATGCTCCACCACCGAACCCGGCTGCGCAGTTTCCCCGGTGGGTGCTGCAGGCCAATGCCATACGGACATTGGAGGTCTTGCTCGGCAAAGAGGCAGAGGCGGCCAACCGGCTCGGCGTCGACTTGAAGACATTCAGGAACTTTCTGGGCCGGCGGACCGGGTGTTACCGGCTGCTGGGCCAGTGGCAAATCCAACTCGACCCTGAACAATTCATTACCCAATGACACTGATTTTCCCTAGCCGCGAACTCGATCGCCAGATCCCACTCCGGGAGGTGTGGGGTCTTGAGCTGGAAGACGCCCGGCAGCTGCACGTGGAGCTGACGATGGCTGTCCAGGGGCTTGATGACTCCATCCAGGAGGCGCAGCGGCTCGAGCACGACGCCGGGATCCCGTTCGATCGGGACTGGATGCACAAGGCGCGGAAGAAGCGCCGGATAACGATCATGTTTGCCAGCGAGACCAGGCGCCGGCTGTTCAAGCTGGAGGGCATCGAGGACATCAAGACCCGGAAGTCGCTGTACGAGAAGCAGCGGGACAGGTTCCACCAGATGCGCCACGACCGGCTGCGGGAGGCGCTTAAGGAAGAACTAGGGCCGGGTGTGCTCGAGGAGATCGAGGACGAGGCGCACGAGGCGGCCGAGGGTGACTTTGCGGCCTGGTTGAAGCGCGAAAAGTTTGAGCAGGTTTACCAGCCGTGAAGGTTTGTAACAGCGGCCGAGCGCGTTTGTGCCCGGCTTGCTTTGATAGGCCGGTCCACCACAGGAGGGACCATGACACCCCTTGAAATCGTGGGCGTGGTTGCGCTTAGCGCGATCGCCCTACGGATCATCTACCGAACCTTCAAGCCGGCTTCCGGGCTGGTGAGCATCGATGTCGCCAGCAAGGCAGTCGACGCATCGGTGCGGGACGCCTTTGAGGCCGGCATGCTGTGCGCAGCCGACATGGTGACGCATTACGGCCAGGAGGAGGTCGCTGGCCGGATCCGCAAGGTCGTTGAGCATACGAGAGCAGCCAATGACAACTGATCAGCAGCTGGCGACACTGCGCCAGATCACGCAGGTGAAGCGGATGCTTCGCCGTCACGAGCTGATGCTGATGGCGATCATCGCGATCCAGCTCATCAATCTCATCCTTGGACTCACGAGACTATGAAAGGCGAACCGATCACATTCCAGTGGCACGAGCACCCCACCAGCAGCCATGGTCCGGGTGTGAGCAGGCCGTCTGCACCAGAGCGTGCCAAGCCTGTGGCGTTGCTGGTGAAGCAGGGCAGGGGCCGGCCGATGAAGGTCACCCTGATGGCTGAGAGCAACAACCTGGCGGTGCGCTATGCGGAGAACCGCTGGCCTGGCGCTGAGGTGGAGGTGGCAGCCTGATGGAACCACCTCTCGAGCTGATCGAGCACTGGGTCGAAGATGCAATCGACATGGTGCATGAAGGCGTGATCGACGCCGAGACCATCCCATTCCATGTCGCCTTCCAGGCTGCGGAGTGGGGCTACAACCAAGCCAAGCAATGAAAGTCCCCGAAAAGCTTTGCCAACCCTGCGGCCGCAAGCTGGGTGGCTTCTATATCGACGAGCGCTTCGTCGGCCCGGCCACCCACATCGCCACCTACACGCTGCGCTGCTGTGATGTGTGCGGCAAGAAGACCGCGGTGGGTGACCTGAAGGAATTCGGCGGTCTGAAGAAGGACTGGACCTATTACCTGAAGGGCCGATGACCTATCCCGAAAACCGCCTGCGGGAGATCTACCGCGAGCAGATGTCGCCACCGGTGACGCCGGATGCTGTGACGCTGATCCGCTGGTGTGATCGCATCGAGACGCTGGCGCACTTCAATGTCGCCCGGCGCAACTGGAGCTATGAACAAGCCGGCACGCTGGTGGATGAGGTCAACGAGCTGATGCGCCTTTGGCGCGAGGAGCTGCCCACCTTCGTGGTGGAGATCCCGCAGCCCGATGGCACGGTGCTTAGCCGGCATGTGCAGGCACCGACCTACGAGCAGGCCGTTCAGTTGTTTGAGTAGTCCATCAGCAGGAGCTCCAGCCTGGCAATCTCGTTGACGGCCTGCTGGAGCTGAAACTGCTGCTGACAGCACAGCCTGTAGAGCATTGCAGTACGAGGATCCTCCCTGCGTGCAACGGTTTCAACTGCCCATTTTTCTTCTGTCGTCATTTCAGCTTGAAGCCACTCGCCGAACGTCATGGAGTTCAACAGCGATGATTTATCAACGCTAGGCACGCCTGTCTGTGAGCACAACAACCGATTTATCCGTGAATCGCGACCTCGCACTGATGGCCTGATCCGCCGCCGGTGGGAGTGCCGCGACTGCGGCGAGCGCTGGACGGTGTTCGGGCCTGATCGCAAGAAACGCCGCCGGCGCCGCAAGCCAGGCAAGCCACACCCGAAGCTGAAGCTCGAACACGTCCGCCGTGCGCTGATCGATCGGGAAACCTCGGATGTGAAGCTGGCGGCCGAGCTCGGTGTGTCGCGCCAGGCAATCCAGCAGATTCGTGCTGGCAAGACCTGGACGAAAGTGTTTCCGAACCTGAAGCGGCGGCCGCAGTGGCGCGATTGCACCGAATGCCGCCACTGGGAAGGCGATGGCTGCGGCCTGGGCTTCCCGGACCCGCTCGAGGAGGGCGTCGGTTTCGCCGTCGATTGCGATCTTTACGAAGTGTGACAACCCGCGTGCCCGGTGCCGGACCGCCCGGCATCATTGACCTGTCCACCCCACCTCAAATGAAGCGCCTTCTGATTTTTTTGATCCCTGTGGCCACGATCGCCCTGATCGTCCACGAGCACGCCACCAGCTGCAAAGTCGCCCATCACCCTGCTGCTGGATCTTTCCCTGTTTGCGAATGACCCATGGAATCCAAGCAAAGTATTGATCTGATCACGGCGGTCTACAGCCTCACCGACCAGTTGGTGGCGATGAACGGCACACTTGGGCTCATCGAGTCACGGCTGATGGAAATCGCAAACAGCGTCGACGTTTTGTCCGATGAGCTGACCAACGATGACTGAACGCCACTACCACTTCACCATCCCCCAGTCGAACGTCTACGACTTCGTCACCGCCGTGAGCTTCACCGATGCCAAATCCAAAGCCTTCGCCGAATACGGACCCTTCTGGAACCTCATCGAGTGGCTCGACCCGGAGGATGACGCTGAACGAAGCGCTGAGCCCATGGATGAGCGTGCGTGACGACATCGACTGGGACAGCTGCCCGGACAAGATCTGGGATCAGCTGCTCGAGCAGGCGCCCA
>JAURHQ010000689.1 GCA_030833185.1 Gammaproteobacteria bacterium
GAACGGTCGCGCCGTGCGCGGGCATTGCGAGCCGCGCAAGCTGCTGGTGGATTTCCTGCGCGAAGACCTGGCCCTGACCGGCACGCATGCCGGCTGTGAGCATGGCCTGTGCGGTGCCTGCACCATCCATATCGATGGCCAGGCGGCGCGCTCCTGCACCACGCTGGCGGTACAGGTGGATGGCGCGCGCATCACCACCATCGAGGGCCTGGCCGACAAGGACAATCGGCTGCATCCGTTGCAGCAAGCCTTTCATGAGCACCATGCCCTGCAGTGCGGCTTCTGCACGCCGGGCATGCTGATGACGGCGCTGGATTTTCTCGACAGCGTGCCCGATCCGGATGAAGCGCAGATACGCGATGCCATGTCGGCCGTGATCTGTCGCTGCACCGGCTATCAGGGCATCGTCGAAGCAGCGCTGCTGGCGGCCAGCCGCATCGCCGCTGACCGTCGCTAACCAGCACGCCATGCAAGCCGGCGCACGTCGATCACCCGAGGCCGGTCACGACTGGGTCGGCTC
>JAURHQ010000690.1 GCA_030833185.1 Gammaproteobacteria bacterium
ATGGAATAGCGGGTTTGCGGTCGTAAACGGCGAGACCCGCCCCTGCACGCGTTCGACCGAAGGCTGGCTGGTGCGCGAAGAGTGAGGTTGGGGCTGGCGATGCTTCCCGCGGGGCCCTAGGAAAGGAGGACCCCCGGCGACCATGACCTTGTTGCGCGCATACCAAGCCTGCCTCCTGCTCGGGGTCGCGGCCTTGCGGGCGCTGGAACTCCCCGACATCCCCGATCCGAAGGGCCGGGCCGGGATGATGGCGGCGGTGGTCCGCGATGGCGAAGGGCGCGAGGCGATCCTCGCCGCCGGAGGCGCGAACTTCCCCGGCAAGCCGCCGTGGGAAGGCGGCGCCAAGGTCTTCCACCGCGACATCTTCCTCTGCCGCCAGGACGGCGCCGGCAAATGGGCCTGGACCAAGGTCGGCGAACTGCCGACGCCGATCGCCTACGCCGCCTTCTGCGCCGGCCCGGATCGTCGCTCCCTGATCGTCGCGGGCGGGGCCGACGCGGACCGGCACCTCGACGCGGT
>JAURHQ010000691.1 GCA_030833185.1 Gammaproteobacteria bacterium
CCACACTGACGCCGCTCACACTCAAGGCCAGCGGGTTGATGCTCACCTGGTTGCCCGCGCCGGCTGCGCTCAAGCTGGGCAATTGGTAGTTGCTGGCCAGGCCACCGCTGGCCGTGGTGGCGCCGACGCCGTCAGCCAGTACGATCGCGTTCACAAATTTGCCCGCCTGCAGCACCTGGTCGCTGCTGGAGACAGCGCCGCTGTAAGTCAGGCTCTCGCCGGTCACCCCGGTGCTGACCGTGACCTTGCCAGTCAAGTCGGTGGTCTTGTCGTACACCTTGGTGGCAGACAGGCCCACCGTGCGCGGCGTGATGCTGCCCGCACCGGCTGCGCCAGTGGGCAACTGGTAGTTGGCCAGCAGGGTACCAGCGGCGGCGGTGAAGTCGGTCTGGGTCAACGTGGTGCTGACAGTTGAGGCGCTCAGAACGTTCTTGCTGTTGTAGCTACCGGCCGTCTGAGAGACCGTCATGGATTCGCCAGCGATCAGTCCGGTGAACTGGTAATCCGAGGCCGTCAGCA
>JAURHQ010000692.1 GCA_030833185.1 Gammaproteobacteria bacterium
TGTGCACCCGCACCAAAACGGGGCCTTCGGCCAGTTCGGGTTGACCTTTCACGATGGCCACGTGCTCGCTGCCATCGAGCTCATTGCGGAAGCCGATGGCGCGAAAACTGCCGAAGGCGCTGGGCAGGGAGGCTTCCGCCTGGCGCCGAACGAAGCGCTCGGTATCGAGCCGGTAGCGGATCAGATCGGCGATGTTGATCAGCCGCAGGCCGTGCAGGCGGGCGTACTCCACCAGCTGAGTCAGCCGCGCCATCGAGCCATCGGTGTTCTGGATCTCACAGATCACACCGGCCGGGTACAAGCCGGAGAGCCTTGCCAGATCAACGGCGGCCTCGGTGTGGCCCGCCCGTTTGAGCACACCGCCCTGCTTGGCGCGCAGCGGAAAGATGTGGCCGGGGCGGCGCAGATCCGCCGGGCGCGTGGCCGGATGAATCGCCACCTGAATGGTGCGCGCGCGATCTTCGGCGGAGATCCCCGTACTCACCCCATTTTCTGGGCCCGCATCCACGCTCACGGTGA
>JAURHQ010000693.1 GCA_030833185.1 Gammaproteobacteria bacterium
GCCGTCGTCACTGAGGGCAGAAAGGGCGAGCAGCGCCGCCCCGCCGCTGAAGCAGACCATGCTCAGCCCCAAGCCCACCGCCACCGAGCGGCGGGCCATGGCCTGACCCACCGGCCACTGGATCAGCACCAGCAGCGCCAGCGGAATGCCGATCAGCAGGGCGCTGATCGCCTCCGGTTGGGCATCGCGCTCTAAGCCGCCCCGCACCAGATCCAGCGGCAGGGCGCTCTGCATCAGTGCGGGAATCGAGGTGGCCACCACCGAGAGCAGCAGCATCGGCAGAAGCGCCGGCAGCCACTGGCCCAGGGGCACTGGTTCGATGCCGGAGCGGCCCACCTGCAGCGCCCGCGGCAGCGGCCGCCAGAGCAGCAAGGCCGCCAGCGCCAGCACGGCTGCCATATCCACCAGATACACCCCGCGCAGGTGCCCCAGTTGGGCCAGCAGGGCGCCGGTGAGCGTGCCGCTGGCGACTCCCGCCGCATCAGCGGTGCGCGAGAGGGCGTACCCCCGTGCTGAG
>JAURHQ010000694.1 GCA_030833185.1 Gammaproteobacteria bacterium
TGGCAAAGTGGACAGCTTGAAGCTGTACGCCCTGACAGACGCATTGGCCATCGTCAAAGAGTGCGCCACTGCCAAGTTCGATGAGTCCATCGACGTGGCCGTGCAACTCGGTATCGATGCCAAGAAATCTGACCAAGTGGTTCGCGGCGCTGTTGTGTTGCCTAACGGCACCGGCAAAACTGCTCGCGTGGCCGTGTTCGCACAAGGCGCTAAGGCTGAAGAAGCCAAAGCCGCCGGCGCCGACGTGGTGGGCATGGACGACTTGGCCGCTCGCGTGAAAGCGGGCGATATGCCTTTCGACGTGGTCATTGCTGCTCCTGACGCAATGCGCGTGGTTGGTACTCTGGGTCAAATCTTGGGCCCACGTGGCCTGATGCCTAACCCCAAAGTGGGCACTGTGACTCCTGACGTTGCCACTGCTGTGCGCAATGCCAAGGCCGGTCAAGTTCAGTTCCGCGTTGACAAAGCCGGTATCGTGCACGGCACCATCGGCCGTCGTTCGTTCGACACCGACAA
>JAURHQ010000695.1 GCA_030833185.1 Gammaproteobacteria bacterium
TCCGTCCCTCGCGCACGCGCTCGCCATTTCGTTCGCTTCGTTCTCGTACGTCTTGCGCCAACGTCCCCAGCGCCCACGCCGCGAGCCTCTCGCGTTCGCTCGCCAATCGTTCCATCGCCTGCGCGAACGCGCGCTCCTCCGCGCTCGCCCCGGTCAAACACTCTCGCGTATACGTTCGTTCGCCGTGCGCCATGGCGCGGCACTCCTTGGCGTACTCCTCCGCCGCTCGCGCTCGAGCGCGTTCGCGTTCGCGTTCGCGCTCGCCCTCGCGCTCGGCTTTCGCCATCACCTCTCGCGCGTGCGGCGAGTCCGCGATGGCGTTGGCGTCGAACCGCCACGCGTCATTCATCGCGACCTCGAACGCGAGCGAATCGCTCGCGCGGGAAAACGAGTGAAGCGCGGTCGCGCGCGCGCGCGCGGCTCGAGCGCGAGTTCGAAGCAAGCTCCCAGCTGCTGACGCAGCTGACGGGCGTGGACGCGTCGGTGCTCTTGCGCCGGCCCGTGACGCGCGGCGCG
>JAURHQ010000696.1 GCA_030833185.1 Gammaproteobacteria bacterium
GCGACCCTGCGGGAGACGCTCGGCGGCAAGGGCCTCGCTCCCGATGCGCTCGCCGCCGCCCTCGGGGAGGCGACGCTCACCGTCACCGCCAAGGACACGAGCCCGCTGGCGGCGGGCAGCATGAGCCTGGAGCTCAAGGCGCGGCACGGCGCGCTGGCCGGCCTCGATTTCGGCGGTCAGTTCAAGCCCGCCGCCGCCGAAGGGCTCATCGTGCAGGGCACGGTGAGCGACGCCGCCCGCCGGCCGGCGGCCCGCCTCGACGTCGCCCTCGCGGCGGGCGTGGTGGCCGTCGGCGCCACGCTCGACGTGGACCCCACCAAGTTTGGCATCCTCTCCAAGGCCTTGCCCGATTGCCAGGTGAAGGGCCGCGTCTACGCCGAGCTCGCCGCCGCCCAAGGGACGTGGCGCGCGACCAGCTGGCCGGAGCAGCCCTTGCAGGCCAGTTGGGCGGACCTCGCCCGCTTCTCGAAGGCCATCCCGAAGGGCGCCACCTCGGCTTGGACGCTCGCCTTCGGC
>JAURHQ010000697.1 GCA_030833185.1 Gammaproteobacteria bacterium
TCTGAAGAACAAGGCTGACATCACCAGCAACATGACCTTTGGTCTAAAGATGTCTGGCAAGAAGGTTGATGTCAAGATCGCATCTGACGACATCGACGACTTCCAGAACCGTCGTATTCGCCCGGTTGGTGAATTGATCCAGAACCAGGTTCGTATTGGTCTAAGCCGTATGGAACGTGTTGTTCGTGAGCGTATGTCTACTCAGGACGTTGAGGCCATTACTCCTCAGACCCTGATCAACCTACGTCCAGTTGTTTCAGCTATCAAGGAATTCTTTGGTGCTAGCCAGCTGTCACAGTTCATGGACCAGAACAACCCGCTTGCAGGTCTTGCTCACAAGCGTCGTCTATCAGCGCTTGGCCCTGGTGGTATCGCACGTGAACGTGCCCAAATGGAGGTTCGTGACGTTCACCCATCCCACTACGGTCGTATGTGTCCAGTGGAGACCCCAGAAGGTCCGAACATTGGTCTTATCGGTTCCCTAACCGCATACGCACGTATTAACACTTTCGGTTT
>JAURHQ010000698.1 GCA_030833185.1 Gammaproteobacteria bacterium
GCATGGAGCTCCCGGCCGCCATCACGCGCCTGCTGGGTGCGGCGGGCGGCGCGCTGCGCAAGCGCGCACCGCTGCAGCGCGGCGGCCGCTATTCCCGGCGTCTGCGCTGCTCGGCTGAGGCGCGCGCGCCGCGCGCAGGCGACGTGAGCGCGCTGGAGGTGGAAGAGGTGCAGCGTCTGCGCGCGCCGGGCGGCCGCGCGTCGACGGCCGTCCCCAGCACGACGACGGCGCTGTCGAGCGCGAGCGCGACGCCGTCGATGAAGTCGGGCGGCGCCGCGCTGCTGGCGGCGCCCCAGCGTCTCCTGGCTGCGATGGAGCCCTGGTGGCGCGCGGAGCTGGCGGCCGGGCGGATCCCGGCGGGCGCCCCCTGCCCGGAGCTGCTGGCCAGCGACCGGCCCGAGCAGATCCTCGAGCCCCTGGCCGCGACCCTGGCGGCGGGGCGCCCGGCCGTGCTGCTGGCCAGCGGCGATCCGCTCTGGTTCGGCATCGGTCGGCTGCTGTTGCAGCGCTTCTCGC
>JAURHQ010000069.1 GCA_030833185.1 Gammaproteobacteria bacterium
TGGCGTTGAAGTGCTGGGCGCGGTGTGCGTGCCATTCGGGGCTGCCCTGGGTGAGTTTGTGGACGATCATTGCGCGCCCCCGGTGGCCTGGGCTGTTTCGGCGGCGTTCATGGCGCCCACGAAGTCGGCGTCGGCAGCCGGCGCGCTATCGAGGCACAGCAGGATGTCGATGCCGGCCTCGCAAAAGGCTTTGACCAGAGTGCCGAAAGCCGCGCCGGCGCTGGCCAGATCGGTGTTGAACTGCTGCGCCAGCGTGGCCGGGCCGGTGAGGCCGGCGAGCAGGGCGGCGCTATCGCCCAGCGTGGCGCGCAGGCGGCGGGTGGCTTCCAGCGCGGCGGCCAGCCGGGTGCCGGGCTGGTCGAGGCTCGCAAGGTCCAGCGTCTCGCCGGAGGCGCGCTCGAAGCCTTCGCCCAGCGCCACCACCACGCCTTCGCTGCCCAGCGCGCGCTGGAGCTCCAGCAGGCCGTTCGCGAGCTGCGTGGGATCGGTAAAGAACTCATCCAGCGGCCGGGCGGAAATTTGCGCCGCCGCGCCCAGCGCCAGCGGCAAGACCACGCGTTCGCTGCCGCCACGGCCCTGCACCATCGCCTGAATCCGCTTGCGCGGCGGCTTGGTGCTCATGGCCGGAAGGCCGGGTGCAGCGGCACGGCGTCGGGCCAGCTGCCGTAGAGGCCGAGAATCTCTTCCGGCGGCCGGCGCTTCAGCCATTCGGCTTCGAATTCGGCGAAGGGCACGCCCCGGCGCAGGCGCTCGGCCTTGGCCTCGGCGCGCAGGCGGGCGGTGTCTTCCACGTCCACGCGCTGACGCTCGGCATCCCAGCTCACGCGGTAGATTTCGCGCGCGCTCCAGTCCGAGCACAGGCCTTTCTGGATGTCGATTTGCACCGCCGCCGGGTTGCGGTCCAGCGGATCGCCGTAGCCGGCGCCGCCGGTGGACATGAGGATGGCAATCGTCTCGTCGCCCATGATTGGACGCGTGGTACGCCCAAAGGGTTCGGTCGTCACTTCGCCAAAATCGCCGGCCACCATCGCCGCAAAGTCCAGCTTGCCGCCTTCAATATTGGCCATCAGCTCGGTGACCTTGGTGCCTTTGATCGACAGCCCCGGCACGGTCGGCGGCGCATAGCCACCAAACAGCGGCTGCGGCGTCTGGATCGACGAGTTGTCGGCAATCGACATGAAGTAAACCATCGGCACATGGTGTGCCGCCCAGAACTGCGCCGTGCCGCAGCCGCCGCGGTGTTTGCCGTGGCCGCCGGAGTCCGGCCAGTGCTGGCTGAACGGCACCAGCATGGGGAACTCGTTTTCCATGCTTTCCACGTCCGGCGCGCGGCCGAAGGCGCACCACGGAAAACCGTAGGCGTCCATGCCGTCGTGGGTGCAGCGTGCGCCCTGGCCTTCGGTGTTGATGGTGTAGGCGATCATGTCGGCGAAGGGCATGTCCCACTGCGAGACGCCGGCGATGACCGGCGCGTTGCCGCCGTTACCCATCGAGGCCGTGGCCTGCTGCCATTCCTCACTGGGGAAGCGGGCGCGGGAAATACAGTTGGCGATCGCGCTCATCGCACCGGTGCAGATCATCACCGCGTTGCTGGTGGCCGCACGCGGCGTGGGCGACAGGCAGCTGGCTTCCGGAAACACGAAGTCGATCGGTGCAAACGTGGCGCTGGAGATCGGCAGATCGTGGAACACGTACTCGTAGATGTAGTTGGCCAGATGCCCGACCACCGCCTGCGGGTGCGCGTTGTAGCTGGACAGATTCTCCGGGCTGGTGCCGGTGAAATCGATCGTCAGGTGGTCCGCCTGCTTGGTCATGGTCATGTAGCAGTTGCGAATCAGCCCGCGCGTCAGGCCCGCCGCATCGCTGAAGTTGGCGCAGCGGTAGACACCGTCAGGCCAGCTCGACAGCCGCTTGCGTGCGCCGGCTTCCGCTTCCTGCAGCATCTTGCGGAACAGGCCGGTGACGAAGTCTGCGCCGTCCCGCTCGCACATTTCCTGAATGCGCAGGCGGACCCGGTCGGCGGTGGTGCAGCGGGCTTTCAGGTCCACCGTCACGTTCGCCTCGGCGCGAATGCCGAAGGCCACGAAGAGTTCGATGATGTCGTTATTGATACGGAAATTCCGCCCGATTTTCATCGGCGGCAGGTTCATGCCCTCTTCAAAGCGCGAGGTCGCCGACACCGGCATGCCGCCGGGTTCGCAGGCCCCGGTTTCGGTGGTGTGCGACAGCGCTGCGGTCCAGGCCACCAGCTTGCCCTGATGAAACACCGGCATGATCGCGGTCTGGTCGGGATTGTGAATGCCGCCGTAGAGCGCGTCGTTGGTGTAGAAGATGTCGCCGTCTTCGATGCCCGGGTTGTCCTGGTATTTTTTCAGGATGTATTTGATGACTATCGGCGGAATGATGGCGTGCAGGTAGGTGCCGGCCGAGGCGTTCACCAGATCGCCGGCGGCGGTGAACATCGCGACGATCGAGTCGCCCGCCACGCCCATCGAACTGCGCGAGGAGCGCATGAAGACTTCATAGCCTTCGTCCAGGATGTCGGCGGTGCGCTGGAGCGCAATTTCGTAATTGCCGCGTGACACCAGCTTCACGCATTCCAGTTCATGGGCCGACGGCGGCGTGACTTTCAGCGCCGCCAGTTTTTCTTCAACGGTGGGGTAGCTCACGCGGATTCTCCCTTGCGCCCATCGGCGGTGTATTCCAGCAGTCCCAGGCCTCGGCTGTTGATGGTGAAGCACTGACCCGGCGGCACGACCAGCGTGGTGAACTCGGCGTCGACCAGCGCAGGGCCGGTCAGCTGATGGCCGGGCAGCATGGATTCGAAGCGATACACCGGCGTCTCCACGCGCTGTTTCAGTTCCGGCCAGTAGGCCTCGCGGCTACCGGTGCGTGCGGCGCTGGCATCCGGCGGGTTAAGCGCCTGTTCCGGCAGCGAGAGCTTCTCGGTTTCGATGATGGCTTTCAGCACGATGTTTTCCAGGTAGACGCCGCCCGGGCGGTTCACCACGTGCGGGCTGAAGGCCTCGCTGAACTCGGTTTCAAAGGCGTTGTAGATGGCCTGCATCTGGTCTTCGCTTTCGATGTAGAGCCCGGGCACCGACACCCGCTTCACGTGCACCTGACCGCCGTAGAGCATGTCGAGTTCGAGCTGATACACCGCCGTGTCGGCATTGAAGCCTTCGGCGGTCAGGTCGATGCGCGCCTGTTCGACCAGACCGCGCACCGCGCTGTTGAAGCTTTCGTAGTCGGTGGAGAAGGTCTCGGTAATGGGCGTCATGAACACCATGCGACGCGAGACTTCATACACGTGCATGATGTCCATCACCGAACTGCCCAGCGCGCAGAACACCGGCGACTGCGGAAAAATCACCGCCACGGGGACGTCTGCGCGGTAGCCCGCGACATGCGTCGGCCCGCCGCCGCCGAAGGCGAACAGCGCGAAATCTTCCGGTCGGTAGCCGCGCAAATGCACTTCGCGCTTGATGGCCGAGGCCATGTTTTCTTCGACGATATTGCGGATCATCGCCGCCGCTTCATCTACCGACACGCCGAGCGGGCGGGCGATCTTCTGCTCGATCGCCGCCACCGCTTTGGCGCGGTTGAGCGGCATGCGCCCGGAAAAATAGGTCTCCGGCGAGATGTAGCCCAGCGCCACGTCGGCATCGGTCACCGTGGGTTCGGTGCCGCCCAGGTCGTAGCACACCGGACCCGGCATGGCGCCGGCGCTGCGCGGGCCCACTTCAAGGCGATTGAGCAGGGTGTTGATCGAGGCAATGGAGCCGCCGCCGGCACCCATGGTGGTGGTCTGCAGCATGCTGATGCCAACCATCCAGCGGTCGATGATGGGACGGAACTCGTAGCTGCGTACGCCGGCGTCGACCACCATGCCGACGTCAAAGCTGGTGCCGCCCACGTCGCTCGCAATCACGTTCTTGTAGCCCAGTTCCCGACCCAGGTGGTAGGAGCCCATGAGGCCGGAAATCGGTCCACCGTTGTAGGTGCGGGAGGCGGTGGTCTTGAACATCTCGGCGCTACCGCCGGTGTTGTGCGTCAGGAGAAAACTGCCCTTGTAGCCAAGGTCGCGCAGCTGGTCCCAGGTCGCTTCCATTTCGAGCTTGATCGAGCGCTGCAGGTAGGCGTCAAGGATGGCGGTCATGCTGCGCTCGTACTCGCCGACCTTGCCCACCACTTCGTGCGACAGCACCACCGGCAGATAGCCGACGTGATACCCCTTGTATTCTTCGCGGATGATTTCGCGCACCCGCCGCTCGTGGGTGGGGTTGGCAAAGGACCACAGCAGCGAGACGGCGATGGAGCGCGCGCCGTTGTCCATCAGATAGCGCAGCTTGGCGCGCACATCGTCTTCATCCAGCGGACGGAGAATCGTGCCGCGGGAATCGACGCGCTCCTTAAGCCCCACGATGAGCTGACGAGAGACCAGCGGCGTTGGCTTGTGTTGCGCGGCGAGGTTGCGCCGTTCGCCGATTCGGAGGCCGTCGACCCACTGCGCGCCGCGCCCGATCAGCACGGCTTCTTCGTGGCCTTCGGTGGTCATGAAGCCGAGCCGCGGGCCGCGCCGCTCGATCAGCCGGTTCATGGCGACGGTGGTGGAGTAGCGCACCACCTCGATCTGCGGCAGCAGATCTTCAACCGCTTCACCCAGTTGGTCCGCGCCGTCCTCCAGCACGTTCATGAAACACACCGACAGGTCGTAGGGCGTGGTCGGTGACTTGGCGATTACCCGTCGGTCGTCAAAGGTCAGCACCAGATCGGTAAAGGTGCCGCCCACATCGATGTCTACGCTTCTCATGCTTCCACCACTTTCAGGTGACCGTTTTCGAGCCGCAGTTCCCCCGCCGCGAGGCGGCGTTTGAGGCTGTCGAGATCGATTTCGGTGGTGTGGGTGATGGGGTGGCCGGGCGGCAGATATTCGGTTTCCAGCTGCGTGCCGCAGCCCGGGCAGTAGAACTCGAGAATCCGCACCCATTCCGGGTTGGGGGCGAAGGTGAACTCGCCCTTGATCATCGGCGGATGAATTTCGCGTGGGTCGCGCTCGCCCACCAGCAGCCCGCGTTTGACGTTTTCGCGGGCGTTGCCGAGATCGCGGCCGCAGGGTTCGCACTGCCAGCGCTCGGCGTCGAGTTCCAGCAACAGGTTTTCGCCTACCTTCAACAAGCTAGTCATGCGTTTATTCTCCGGCTCGGGTCGCGCGGGCATCGCCGCGGCGGTCGACAAGAAGGCGCCAGTGCGGGCCGACGTACCAGGTGAAGGTGCCGCCGTCGACCACCAACGGGCCGCTGACTTCGCGGCCAATCAGATCGGCGTGGGCGTACACCGGTAACTCGCCATTCGGCGCGAGCGGCGAGGCGCGGGTGCTGCGGGCCGCGGTTGCGGTGCCTGCGGCGCGCTCTGGCAGCGGCTGTTTGGCGATGGGGAAGCGGGCGGTGAGACGCAGCAGGGCAGGGCGTGTCACGCCGGCCAACAGACCAGCCACCACCGTCGCCGGCTCGCCGGTCGCGCTGGCACGCTCGGTGCCCGCGCCGTCGAGTTCCCATTCCAGACGCGCACCGGCCGGGTCGAAGCCTTCGCCTTTCAGATCGCGCGCGGCCTGTGCGGCAAGCGCGGTAGCGGCAGCGGTGAGTTCGGCCTGCGCATCGGCGCCGACCAGCGCACGCTCGTAGACGTGCAGCACGTCGGCGATCGCCGACCCGTAGGCGCTAAAAATGGTGCCCAGCGCGAACAGGCGGACCTCACGCAAACCGAGCTGCTCGGCGACGTCGGTGGCGAACAGCGGCCCGTTGCCGCCGTAGGCGAACATCACGAAATCGCGGTCGCCCTCGTGGCCGGTTTCGCGCAGCGTGTCGCGGGCGAGGCCGGCCATCATCTCGACCGCCCGGTTGCGCACGGCGCGCGCGGCGGCCGCCAGATCGTCGCCCAGCGGTTTACCCACGTGGCGTTCCAGCGCGTTGGCGGCGAGCCCGGTATCGAGCACGCGGCGGCCGTTGAGGAAGCCGGCGGGGTCGAGCAGGCCCAGCGTCACCAGCGCGTCGGTCAGCGTGGCGTTGCTGCCGCCCAGCTTGTAGCAGGCAGGGCCCGGCGCGGCGCCCATGCTGTCCGGCCCCAGCGTGACGGCGCCGTTCGCCGCGCGGGCGACCGACCCGCCGCCCAGGGCAATGGAGCGCAGGACGGGCATTGTCATGCGCACGGGAATGCCGAAGAAGTGGCCTTCCGGGCGCATTTCCATCCGCCCGTCGATCACCGCCGAGGCTTTGGCGGTGGTGCCGCCAATGTCGACCGCCAGCACCTTTTGCAAGCCTTCCGCCGCCGCCAGCCAGGCCGAGGCATGGGTGCCAAACAGCGGGCCGGATTCGATGGTATCGACCGCCTTGGTTTTGCCGATGCGCGCCACCCCGCCGTTGAGGTGGCCGACCAGCAGGTCGCCGCGCCAGTTGTGGTCGACCTTGACGAGGTCTTCGGCCTTGAACAGCGAGTTGGCGAGCGAGTTGTGGACGTAGGCGTTGATCAGCGCGAAGAAGGTGCGGGACATGTCGTCCGGTCGCATCAGCATGTCGCTGCCGGCCAGCGCGGGCACCGAGCCGAGAAAATGGTCCGGGAACTGCTCGCCGATAATTTTCAGCACTTCCTGCTCGCGGCGGCCGTCCGGGAAGGCGCCCTTGAGCGACACGCTGACCCGGCGAATACCCTGGTCGATCAGGCCCTTCAGGGCCGTGACGATCGCCGTGCGGTCGGCGTCCGGCGCCAGCCCCACGATGTGGGCGGGCTTGATCAGCGAGGGCAGCACCTGCGCGGTGTCGGCCGGATCGGTGGCGTAGAGGTCGGCCTCGTGGCCCGCGCTGACGATCAGCCCGAGCTTGGGGCCCGCACGCTGCGCCAGCACGTTGGAGGTGATGGTGGACGACCAGCGAATCAGCGCGACCTGCTCCAGGAACGCGCCGAGGCTGGCTGCGCCCGCGGCATTCGCGGCGGCTTCCAGACTCTGGACGAAGGACACGGTGACGTCGTGCGGGGTGGATTCCACCTTGATGAGCAGCGGCTGCGGGCCGCCGGTCACCAGGGTGTCGGTCATGGTGCCGCCGGTATCGATATCGACGTTGTACAAAGCGTTCTCCCCTGGCTCCGGCAGTCGCCACCGGAGGCCGGCGCTGCGCGTTGATATAGCAGGCTCGCTGGCCCGATTGGCGCAGACATTAAGCCCGGGTCGAATGGCCGTCTATGTCTGACATATACGAAGTAGGCCTTGTTTTTTTGTAGCCCGCTCACAATAGTGCCCGCCATCTCCCCGTGTGATTCCGCGATGACAGCAACCCGACCCCGCAGCCGTTTGCCCGCCACTGGCCCGCAGGCTCACGCGCTGGCGGCCGTCTTCGACGTGGGGCAGGCGCTGGCCACCACCCGCGACCACGAGTTGCTGCTGACCAACGTTATCGACGCCGTGCGGCGCACGGTGGGCGCGACGGCCGGCGGTTTCATGCTCTACGACCCGGTCAGCGATGAGCTGGTGCTGCAAAAACCAGCGTTTGGCGTGCATGCACGGGAAATCGTCGGCGCCTATCGGGTCGCGGTGGCGGCCGGCGGCAATGCGGCGCGGGTCTTTCTCTCGCGCGAACCCTATCTGACCAACGACGCGCGGCGCGACCCGCGCATGCTGCAGCGATTCATCGAGCTGTTCGACGCGCGCTGCGTCATCACCGTGCCGCTGGTGCTGGGCGATCGGGCGGTCGGCGTGTTCCATGCGATCAACAAGCCGGGCGGGCTCTTCACCGCCGACGACCTTGCCTTGTTGACCCTGATTGCCCCCTTGCTGGCCAGTTCGCTGCAGTCGGCGCAGATGTTCAAGGCGCTGGAGACCGAGCGGCGACAGCTGGCGCGGGCAATGGCGGTTCATGCCGAACTGATGCGGGCGGCGGCAGACGGGCAGGGCATTGCGGTGCTGGCGGCCACCCTGCAGCGCCTGCTCGGGCGGACGGTGTGGGTGCTGGATGCCGCGCACCGACCCTTGGCGGCGGCGGGCGCGGCCATGCCGGGCGCACGCGCGCTCGGCGCCTTGGGCGGCGAACTTGCCGAAGTCACCGGCACTGCGCAGTTGGTGATGCCGCTGCCCCGGCGTCGCAGCCAGCGCCTGACAGCGGTCGCGATCCGTCTGAAGGATGAAACCGCCGGCCACATTCTGGTGGGGGAAGCGGGCGAGTCGCTGGATACCGTCGAGGTGGCGGCGGTCGAGCAGGCGGCGCTGGTGTTTGCGCTGGAAATCCTGAAGGAGCGCTCGGCCTTCGAAGCCGATCGGCGGGTCAGCGGTGAAGCGCTGCGCGAGTTGCTGACGGAGGGCACGACCCCGGCAGTGGCGCGGCGTTTGCTGCGGAGTATGGGCGCGAGCGCCGACGGGCCGTGGCGCGTCGCCCGGCTGGGCACGGCGGCGGCCGGTGGCTTCGCCCCCGGCGGCGAGGCAGGGATTCACCGCGCCCTGCTGGAGGGCTTACGCGCCCGCCAGATCAATGCCCCGCTGTGGCCCTGGCGCGACGGCTTCATTGCCCTGCTCGTCAGCGCCGACGCCGAACGGCTGCGGGCGCCCGGGACGCTGACGCGCCTGCAGCGCGGCCTTGCACAGAGCGGACTGCGCGACGGGGAGGCCTTGTTTGCGCTGGGCGTGGGGCGCGAGGAGGCAAACCCCGAGACCCTCGTCTGGTCGCTGCGCACGGCCGAGCAGGCCTTGCTGGCGGCGGCCCGGCTGGGGGCGGCAGAGCGGGTAATCTTTGTGGAGGATCTGGGCGTCTATCGCCTGCTGCTGGGCGGCAACCGGCAGGAGGACTATCAGGATTTCATGACGCAGACTCTCGGGCGCCTGCTGGCGCCGGCGCAGGCGCGCTTGTTGGCCACGCTGGAAGCCCTGCTGGCCAGTGATTTCAACCAGCGGGCGGCGGCGCGGGCGCTGGGCCTGCACGAAAACACCGTCAAATATCGGCTGGGTCGCATCATCGACCTGCTGGGGGTCGACCCCGCGCGGGGCGAGCGGCGGCTGGAAATTGAACTGGCCTTGAAGATTCGGCATCTCCGCGCGCCTTGAAGGCTGCGTCGCGCGCGACTCCTCGTTATGCTCGCGCTCAGTGCCCACTCCCCTTAAGCCCGTGAGGTTCGACCATGCTGCTCCGGCTCTTGCTGCTCGTGCTCGGTCTGCTGGCGACGGGCCTCGGCTATCGACAACTGGCGTTGGGTGACTGGGGTTGGACGCGGGTCCATTCGCCAGAGTTTGCCCCCGAGGGCTGCGAGGTTTACCAGGCGATGCTGGGGCTTAACCAGGACCCGAGCGCCGACCCGGCCAATGCGGAACTGGTGGCGCGCTGCAAGGATCAGGTCGAGCCGGTCATCTGGGTGCTCTCGCAGGTGGGCGATGCGCTCCGATTTGACCGGCCATCGCGGGTGCGTTTGCGGGTCGACGTCATCGATATGGCGCCGGAATATCAGGAAACCTATCCCACCATGGTCATCGAGTTCCCCTATCCGCCGGTGCCGATGGCCGCTGACGCGCGATGGCGGGTGTGGGGTGGCTTGCAAACCGGCTTAAGCCCGGCGCAGGCGCAACAGCTGGAGCGCTACTGGAACCCGTCCTGGGCTGGACTGTTTGCCAACTGGACGCTGGGCCGGGGCAATCACGAGGTGTGGCTGGGGCGGGCCGGGATCTTCAAGCCCGAATACTGCGCCGCCGTTGAGCGCGACCCGAAGGACGGCGAGCAGCTGTGCGTGATGCATCTTTACAATCACAAGGGCGATCCGGTGACCCACCGTTTTCCGCTGCAGCGAAAAATGGAATGGCGCTTTGAAGTGCTGGACATCTGTCGCTTCGGCGGCCGTGTGCGGCGTTGGGACAATCCACTGACACGCAGCTGGTTTGGGCCGGTGGAGTATGCCGACCCGGGCTGTGAACCGTTTGTCACTCGCGATAGTCAGGGGCACTGAGCCTCATTCGGGATTTGCCATGTCATCAGACGTCAAAAACCGCTTGAAGAAAGCCCTCAGCGTGCTCTGTTTGCTGGGCGTGGCGCTGCTATTCGGCGCGTCGCTGTTCATCATGCAGACGGACGCGCAGGGGGCTTTGGTGTTTCTGTTAAGCCTGCCGCTCTGCGCCTTGTTGCTGATGGCCGTGATGGTGCTGACAGCGTTCATTCCGCCGCAGGCGGGCCGACGCGGCCTGCGTTTGGCGGCGCTGGCGCAGTTGCTGGTGATAGTGCTGTTCGTCGCGGGCCACTTCGTGCCGCGCCTGGCGCCGTTCTCCGGCGCGTTGGTCGCGGCCACGCGCTGGAGTTCAGAACAAGTGGTGGGCATGAGCCCCTGGGACTGGGCGAATCAAGCCGAGCAGACCGGCACCGACAATTCGAAAAAATGAAATCAACGAAGCAAAGGGGAAGAACGATGACCAAACTGAAGCTCGCCGCCCTCGCCGCCCTGCTCCTGACGCAGGGCGCGGTAGCCGCGACCAGTGTCGATGGCGCCGCCATCGCCGATGAAAAGGCCGGCGCCAACTGGCTGTCCTATGGCCGCACGTACAGCGAACAGCGCTTCAGCCCGCTGCAACAGATCACCGACACCAACGTGGGCGATCTGGGCGTCGCCTGGTACATGGACCTGCCGGGGCAGAAGTCCCTGCTCGCCACGCCGCTGGTGGTGGACGGCGTGATGTATTTCTCCGGCGGGTACAGCGTGGTGTTTGCGGTGGATACCCGCACCGGCAAGGAACTGTGGAAGTACGACCCCAAGACGATCGAAGCGGCCGGCGACCGGCTGCGCGTGATGTGGGATTCCAACCGGGGCGTGGCCTACTGGAAGGGGCGGATTTTCGTCGCCACCGCCGATGGCCGCCTGAACGCCATCGATGCCAGCACCGGCAAGGAAGTCTGGAGCGTGCAGACGGTCGACCCGAAACTGCCGTATTTCATCAACGGCGCGCCTCGCGTGTTCAAGGACAAGGTCATCATCGGCAACGGCGGCACGGAGTGGGGCCCGCTGCGCGGCTATGTGACGGCCTACGACACGGCGACCGGCAAACAGGCCTGGCGCTTCTATACCGTGCCCGGCAATCCGGCCGACGGCTTCGAGGACGAGACCCAGGCCATGGCCGCCAAGACCTGGAACGGCGAATGGTGGAAGCACGGTGGCGGCGGCACGGTGTGGAACGGCCTGACCTACGACCCGGATTTCAACCGCATCTACATCGGCACCGGCAACGGCTCGCCGTGGAACCAGCGCATCCGTAGCCCTGGCGGTGGCGATAACCTCTTCCTCTGCTCGGTGGTGGCGCTGGATGCCGACACCGGCAAATACGTCTGGCACTACCAGACCACGCCCGGCGAGACCTGGGATTACAACTCCAATATGGACATGGTGCTGGCCGATCTGAAGGTCGACGAGAAACCGGTGAAGGCGCTGATGCACGCGCCCAAGAACGGGTTTTTCTACGTCCTCGATCGCGCCACAGGCAAGCTGATTTCGGCGGAGAAAATTGCGCGCGCGACCTGGGCAGAGCGGATTGATCTGAAAACCGGGCGACCGGTAGAGGCCAAAGGCGCGCGCTACGAGGACGGCGAGGAACTGATTTATCCCAGCGCCTTCGGCGTGCACAACTGGCACGCGATGTCGTTCAACCCGGGCACCGGGCTGGCCTATATCCCGATCATCGACGTGCCGGCGACCTTCACCGACAAGGGTGTGAACTACAAGCAGTGGAACTCGCCCAGCTTCCAGTTCGATCCGGGTCTGGACCTGCTGCGCGACGACCTGCCGCTGAAAATTGACGCCGCCGCGCTGATCGCCTGGGATCCGGTGAAGCAGCAAAAAGTCTGGGAACAGAAACTGCCGGGGGTATGGAACCCCGGCACCCTGACCACCGCCGGTAATCTGGTGTTTGAAGGCCGCACCGACGGCAAGCTGCTGGCCTATCGCGCCACCGACGGCATTCCGCTGTGGAGTACCGATGTGGGCGTGGGCGTCTCCGCGCCGCCGATCACCTTCGAGGTCGACGGCAAGCAGTATCTGGCGCTGCTGACCGGCTGGGGCGGGGCGGGTGTGTCCATGGCCGGCGCTATCACGGCCCAGCACGGCTGGGCCTATGGCATGCACCCGCGGCGGCTGATCGTCTACTCGCTCGACGGCGCGCAGAAGCTACCCAAGGCGCCGCCGCCGACGTTTGCCGAGGCGCTGGTGCAGGACGACTTCAAGGTGGATGAGATGCAGGCCGAGACCGGCAGCCACCTGTTCCTCAAGAACTGCGTGACCTGCCACGGTGGCGGCGCGGTGTCGGGTGGTTACGCGCCCGATCTGCGTGCCTCGCAGGCGGTGGTGTATGACGAAGCCTTCAAGGAGATCGTGGTCACCGGCAGCCGTGTGCAGCAGGGTATGCCGCGCTTCCATGAGTTGACCGATGCGGATCTGAAAGCCATGCAGCACTACATCCGGCGGCAGGCGCGCAAGGCAACCGTCGCGGCGCAGTTGGGCAAGTAGCGTCAGTGAGCCTGTCGGCGGCCACCGTGCCGCCGACAGCGGCGGGCTAGCCGCCTGCGATACCCACCATGAAAAACACGGTCTCGCCATCGGCGAGGCCGTCTTCCAGATACATCCTGGTCCCTTTGGAATTGAGATACAGGGTGCCGCGCGAGTTCAGAGACTTCGAGTCTTCGTCCATCAGCAGCGCCGTCATCGCCGGGCCGTATTTGCCGGTAATGGCGGTGGCCAGCGCGGCCATGCTGGGTTCGGCGATCTCGAAGCTTTCTTTCTCTACCCGCGTGATTTCACGGAAACGGCTCTGGTACTGGGCGTGAACGGTGATCATCGTTACGCCCGCACCAGCGCGCCGTCGGCTGCCAGCACATCGGCCACATCGTCCATGCCGAGCGACTTCAGCCGTGATTCGGTCTGCAGGCTGGTGCGGCGATCCCAGCCGCGCCACTCGTAGTACTCGTCGAGCACCGTCTCGAACATGTCGGCGGCGACCTTGCCGGGGTACATGCCTTCCGGACAAGGCTCAAACATCCAACGTTCGCAGATGGTGTCGTGCTCGCGGCGCAGGCCGAGTCGCGAGTTGAAGGCCTTTTCCAGATTGCAGATGCGCTCGCCGTCGCGCATCAGTTCTTCCGGCGTGCGGTCGATGCCGGTGACTTCGGCAAACGCGCGGCCGTAGTAGTCCTCCGGGGTATAGCCACCCGGATCGAGCATCCAGTGGAACAGGCACACGCCGTAGGAGTTCAGCAGCGCGACCTGGTTTTCGACCACCGCCGTGCAGGCGCCTTTGAGCACGGGCGTGCTGAGATCGGCCGCTTCCAGACGACCGAAATACTTCATCGACAAATCCCGCCGCTGGAATTTTTCGATCAGCCCAATGCCCTTCAGGTGGTCGGCGCCGCGCGAGGCGACCGCCATATTGTTCATCCAGGTCGGGAAGGGACGCATTTCTTCGGTGAAGCTCGCGCCGCCCTTGCCGTAGGTGGCGTATTTCATGAAGTTCTGGCCGCGGAACTCCGAGTAACGCAGCGCGCCGTAGTAGGGGCCGTCGTGGAAGAATTTTCCAAAGCGGTTGCGCTGAAAGACCATGTCTTTCATCAGTTCTTCCACATCTTCCATGCAGCCCCACTCGAGGCTTTGGTTGTCGCGGTCGAAGAGTTCGGCTTTCTGGCGCGCCGACAGCAGCCCGTGTTGCTCCAACTCCATGATGAAGCTGATGGAGGTCGAGAGATCCTGATTATCGATGCCGTAGTCGTTGGTGACCTTGCCCCAGTGCGCCACCTCGGCCCAGTCGCGCAGGTCGAGCGCGCCGGCGGCGCTGGCGGTGGTCAGGTACTCGGGCCGGCGGAAGCTCTCGCCCACGTACTTTTTAGCCTTCTCGGACTCCGTGCCGTCCAGCTTGTAGCGCCCGTCGCAGGCGATGTAGCAGTCGGCGGAGCAGACCTCGGAGTACTTGTGGTACTTCTTCACCCAGTTGTCCGAGCGGACTTCGTCGCCGCGGAACATATTGCCCTGATTGTTGCGCCAGAAATGGCTGCCGATGTGCTGATACATCTCGACCGCGCCCAGCGTGCCCCGGCGCTTGAAGCCATAAATGGCTTCGTTCTGGTCGATTTTCTGGCGGAAATCCTTCGACCAGTTCAACAGCCCGCGCGGGTTCTGCACCCGCACGCCGCCGCTGCCCTGCACGGCAATGGCTTTCAGATTCTTGGATCCGAGCACGCAGCCCCCGCCCCCACGGGCGTGGATGCGCGAGGCATCCGACACCACCGACGCAATGCCGACCTGATTCTCGCCGGCCTGGCCGATGGTCAGGGTGTGGGCCAGCGACGGGTAGTCGCCCAGTTCCTGCACCAGGGAGTTGTGCGCCTCGGCGCTGTTCTTGCCCCACAGGTGGCTGGCGTCGCGAATCTCTACGTCGCCATCGCACAGATGCAGGTACACCGGCTTCGGCGCCTTGCCGGTGATGGCGATGTAGTCGAAGCCCGCGAAGCGGACCATGTAGGGGAATTTGCCGCCGGCGGCGGAGTCGCCAAAGATGCCGTAGCAGGGGCTCTTGAACGTGATGCGACCCTTGATGCCGCTGCCCGAGCCGGTGGCCGCCAGCGGCCCCACGCCGAAGACAAAGATGTTGTCCGGCCCGCGCGGGTCGCAGTTCACGTCGTGGGTCAGGAAGTGCTCCCACATGATCCAGTTGTTGATGCCGGAGCCGCCAATCCAGCGCTCGAACATGGCGTGCGGCACGGTTTCGACCTTGCAGTCGCCGGTGGTGAGGTTCACCCGTAACAGTCGGCTTTCCATGGTTGCTCCCCTGATGTGGTGGTGGCGCGGTCTAGGCCGCGCTGCTGACGGTGCCGGCTTCGAGCATGGCCTGCATCATGCCGACTTCGTCCTTGCGTTCCGGTTTGTCCTGCAAGACCGCCTTGTAGCCGGCGGTGTCGGTGTGAAACAGCACCGGCGCGCGCACGTACTGCTTGCCGGCGTTGTTCATCTCGGGGCGCGTGGCGCAGGCGTCGACGCAGGCAGGTTCGCCGCCGCAGAGATCGCACTTCAGCAACTCGCCGTCGGGGGCCACGAAGATGACGTCAAAGGGGCAGCCCGGCACGCACTCCATGCACTGGATGCATTTGTCCTGCGCGATGACCGCGACGTTGGTCTTGGGGTCGTAGTAGAAGGCGTCTGCCGGGCAGACCTCGGCGCAGGGCGGGGGATTGCCACAGTGGTGGCAGATATCCGCAGCGAAGCCGAAAGGATGCACCGCCTTGCGACCGACCTGCGGCGAATGGTCGACTTTGAGCCGCGCCAGCAGCGGATTGACCATGTTGTCCGGCGAGTGCACCAGCGAACAGGCCACCTCGCATATGTTGCAGTCGGTGCACTGGTTCGACAGCGCATAGAGTTTTTCATCGACGTCCGGGATCTCGGCTCCCGGTGGGTGCCAGACGGCGCCCGTGACCAGTTCTTTTTGTGGTGTTCTGGACATGCTTTGCTGCGCTCCCCGCGATCGTAGTCAGTCGTGTACGATGCCGGCGTTCGCACTGTCAAGCACACGTCCGCAGGGGAATTGCCAAGACCTATGAGCAACACCACATCGCCACTTATTTTTGCCCATCCTGCGCTGGGGCGCCTGCCGGCGCGCCGCCTGCTGGATTGCGTTTTCGCGCTCGCGCCCGATGGCAGTCTGCTGCATTTTCATCGCGAGCAATGCGCCGAAACCGGCGAGGGGACCCTGACCCTGACCGACGCCCCGCCGCAGGAAGACCGCGCTCGCTGCCGCGTGATCCCGCCCTTTGTGACGGCCTTTCGCACGGAGACCGCCTGATGCCCGCCCGCCTGAGTCCCGCCGAGGCCCACGCCCGCCTCAGCGCCGAACCCGAACTGACCTACATCGACGTCCGCGCGGTCGGCGAGTTTGTGCAGGGCCGGCCGCTGGGCAAGGTCATCAATGTGCCGGTGGCGTTCATGCACCCGGTCAGCGGTGCCCAGGTGCCCAACGCCGACTTCGTGCACATCGTCAAAACCCTGCTGGGGGAAGCGCCCGCGGTGCTAATCGGCGGCGGCGCTGACGCGCGTCAGGCCAGCGCCGCGGCCCAGCTCGAAGCCGCCGGCGTGCCCGGCGTGTCGGTCGTCGAAGGCGGGCTGGACGCCTGGCGCGCCGCCTTGCTGCCCACCACCCGCGACAATCGCGAGGGCGTGAGCTATGTGTCTTTGCTGATGAAAGTGCGGCGGGGCGACAAGGCCGCCAAAAAGTCGCACGCCGCGCACTGAATGAGGCTGGCCCGTTTCATGCTGGGGCTGTGAGCGCAGGCGTCAGGGGCGGGCTGCCAGGTGCCGTCGCCCCGCAATGATGCAAGCCGCACACCCGCCTTAGGGCGGGGCAGCACTAATCACCCCTCGCGAATGGAGTAATCACGCATGGCCTACACCGCAGATTTCAAGCGCTTTCATTTTCCGCAGTCGGCGGGGGATGCCTTCCGCAACAAGTGCGTGCTGATCACGGGCTCGGGCAAGGACGGTGGCATCGGTCAAGCGCTGGCGCTGGCCGCGGCGGCCAACGGCGCGGCGGTGGTCGGCGTGCATTTTCACAGCAGCTACCGCGACGGCTTTGATCTGGTGGACGCCATCCGCGCCCATGGCGTGAAGGCCTACGCGGTGCAGGCCGACGTCACCAATACGCGCGACCTCTGGGCCTCGCGCGGCTACATCATTGAGCAGAACGGCGGCAAGGCGCCGGATTTGGTGATCTGCAATTCCGGCCTGACCGAAAAAGGCTATCGCTTTGGCCGCGCGCTGCCCGAAATTGAAGGCGAGGCCCGCGCCGAGCGGCGCGCCCGCGTGCGGCGCGACTTCATCGAGAATCTCGCGGAATCGAGTTTGGTGATGAACACCAAGATTGAAGGCGCGGTGGCCATGACCCACCTGTGGGCGGGCGAGGCGCTGTATCACCAGCAGCCGCTCCAGCTGATGTACATCTCCTCCATGCAGGCCATCGAGCCCGGCGTGGCCGTGCCCGGCTA
>JAURHQ010000006.1 GCA_030833185.1 Gammaproteobacteria bacterium
GCGCGGCATTTATCTGCTGCCCAATCTGTTCACGACCGGCGCGCTGTTCGCCGGCTTCTACGCCATCATCGCGGCGACCAAAGGACACTTCGAGGGAGCGGCCGTGGCGATCCTCGTGGCCATCGTGCTGGACGGTCTCGACGGCCGGATTGCCCGGCTCACCAACACCCAAAGCGATTTCGGCGCCGAGTACGACAGCTTGGCCGACATGGTCTCCTTTGGCGTCGCCCCGGCGCTGCTGGCCTACCAGTGGACCCTGCAGGAAATCGGCAAATTCGGTTTTTTTGTGGCGTTCCTCTACGCCGCCGGCGCGGCCCTGCGGCTGGCGCGCTTCAACGTGCAGAAAACGGTGCAGGACAAGCGTTTCTTCAAGGGCCTGCCGAGTCCCTCGGCCGCCGCGCTGGTCGCTACCTTCATCTGGTTCGGTGAAACGCAGGGCCTTCACGGCCACGGCGGAACGGTCGCGGCGGTGGTGTTCATCACCTTTGCCGCCGCGCTCATGATGGTCAGCAATCTGCGCTATTACAGCTTCAAGGATCTGGATCTGCGGGGGCGCATTCCCTTCGTGCTGGTGCTGGGCATGGTGGCTGTGTTCGGGCTGGTGTCGATCGACCCGCCGATCGTGATGATGCTGGGCATGTTGTGCTACGCCGCGTCCGGTGTGGTGCTGACCTTGATCCAGCTGCGAACTACACGACGTGAACGGCGCCGCGCCCGCGCCCAGCACCGCGACGCGGCCTGAGTTCCCGATGCTCGATTCGCGGGCCCGGCAGGCGGCGCTGGCGGCGATGGACATCGTCGAGTGGCTGCCGCGGGCGGCGCAAATCCCGGGCGTCGCTGAAGACGCCCCGTTAGTCGAGACCGCCCCGCCCGCCAGCGCCGGGGCGCTCAACTGGCATGAACTCGAGACCGCCGTCGCCGCCTGCACCCGATGCGCGCTGGCGGCCGGACGCACACAGACCGTCTTTGGGGTGGGCAACCGCGCGGCCGACTGGATGATCATCGGCGAGGCCCCGGGGCAGGAAGAAGACCGTCAGGGCGAGCCCTTTGTGGGGCGAGCCGGTCAACTGCTGAACAGCATGCTGGGCGCGCTGGGATTAGCCCGCGAGCAGATCTTCATTGCGAACATCCTGAAATGCCGCCCGCCGGCGAACCGCGACCCCGAACCCGCCGAAGCCGCCGCCTGCGCCGGCTGGCTCGCGCGCCAGATTGAACTGGTCGCGCCGCGCCTCATCCTGTGCGTGGGCCGGGTTGCCGCGCAAAACCTGCTGGGCACCCAGACGCCGATCGGCAAACTGCGGGGCCAGCGGTACAGCTACGGGCCGCGTGAGATCCCGGTCGTGGTCACCTGGCATCCCGCGTACCTGCTGCGCTCGCCCGGTGAAAAGCGCCGGGCCTGGCAGGATCTGCTGTTCGCCAAACAGGTATTCGGGCAGGGCGCGTGAGCGCGGTGCCGGAGCGGGTCGGCGCGGCCATCCGGCCGATGCGCGAACACGACCTGTCGCGCATCAGCGAGATTGAAGCCCGCGCCTACGAGTTTCCCTGGTCGCAGGGCATTTTTGCCGATTGCCTGCGGGCCGGGTATTGCTGCTGGACGCTGGTGGCCGGCGGACAGGTGGCGGGTTACGGCATTCTCAGCGTGGGTGCCGACGAGGCGCATCTGCTGAATTTGTGCATCGACCCCGACTACCGCCGGCGCGGACTGGCCCGGCGGCTGCTTAACCATCTGCTGCGCCTGGCGCGCGAGCACTACGCCACGATCTGCTTTCTGGAAGTCCGGCCCTCCAACCCGGGCGCCATCGCGCTCTATGCCGGCGAAGGCTTTCGGCAGGTCGCGGTCCGCCGCAACTACTACCCGGCGCGCGAGGGACGCGAAGATGCGGTGGTCATGACGCTGCAACTCTTGCCGGCCGAGGGCGGTTGAATCACCTGCGGGTCTGGGCTAGCCTCTGGCCACTTCCCGTTCCACCTGCAACGCTTATTCCGGGGTCCGTCTCGTTATGTATATCCGTTTCCGTCCGCTCGTCACCGCGCTGGCCAGCGCCCTTTTTCTCGCCGCTACCGGCCCTGCGCTGGCGGTTGACCGCGTGGCCTTCGAGTTCGGCACCACCGACGACGACCGGGCCGATGCCGACCGCTACGGCGCCACGCTGGCCTGGAACCTCGGCGGCGAATGGATGAAGCTCGGGCAGTGGGGCCTGCACACCTATGTCGAAGCCGGCATCAACGTGTGGGACGGCGAAAAAGGCAGCACCGGCAACGACACCCTGGTCGACGGCCACGTCACCCCGGTGTTTCGTCTGCAGCGCGACCTCGGCACCAGCCTGCCGCTGTTTGTGGAAGCGGGCGTCGGCCTGCATGGCTATTCCGAAACCAAAATCGACGGGCGCGATTTTGATATTCCCTTCGCCTTCGGCAGCCACATTGGCGCCGGTCTGCGCTTCGGCCCGGGCGGCGAGTTCGAAGCCATTTACCGCTATCAGCACCAGTCGAATGCGGGCCTCGGCGACGACAACCCGGGCGTGAACTTCCATCTCTTCACGCTGGGCTACCACTTCTAGTCCATACCTGACGCGCCGCGCCCTGCGGGGGGCGGCAAGTCCCCGACCTCCAGCAGGCGCAGCAGCGCCTGCCCCATCCTGACGATTTCTCCGCTTCCAATCCCCGCTGCCAGCGCCATGCCTGGCGGCACCAGCACGATGATGGTCGAGCCATGCTCGAACCAGCCCATTTCCTCGCCTTTGCGCGCCGTTGCGTTGCAGGCGATGCGCGTGGGACCCCGATAGCCGAGGTGCAGCAGCAGATTCAGCGCATGCAGGCGAATGCTCGCCACCATCACCGCCGCCACCGGCACCAGCGCGAAGGTCTGCCCGGTGGCATTCAGCCGACAGCGCAGCACCGCGCGTTCGTTGCGGCAGAACAATCGCTCGATGCGTTTGACCGCAATGGGGTTTACGTTCCAGGTGTCGCCGCTGTGATACAGCACCTCTTCCAGCCGCAGGTCGTGCGGCGCGTGAAAGCGGTGATACATCACCGAGGTCAGCCGCAGCGTGAGGTAGGTGCCGCCGGTGAGGCTCGCGCAGAGCGCCGGATCGAGCAGCAAATCGGCCAGCGCATAGGGCATGCCCTTGGCCTGCAATAACTGGCCATCCTCAATGCGGCCCAGCGCGCCGACTATCGCGTCGCACGGGCTGCAGAGCACGGCGGGGTCGGGGTCGACCGGACGCGCGCCGGGCTTCAAGCGCCGGGTAAAAAGGGCGTGCAGGCTGCGGTAGTCGCCGGGTGCGGCCTCGTCGAGATTCAGGTCGCTGAAGGTCCGCCACACCGCCAGCGCCAGCCGCACAAACAGTGGATTTTCAATCTTGCTGAGCCGACCCATGGTGCGCGTCACCCACAGCCGCGGGATCCGGTTGGTGAGCAGGAAGTTGAGATCTTCCTGCGCGCCCAGGCGCCCGAGGGATCGACGAATTTTCATCAAACCATCCAATACTGCCGTCATATCTACCTCGGAACCATGATGTGAGCGACTCCCCGACCCTGCTGGCCACAGGAGGCGTGCTGCTCGCAGCCCTGCTGTTGCCCCGCCTGCTTGAGCGCCTGAAACTCTCGCGCGCCAAACACCGTTCGCTGGCCGGTCACGCCAGAATGGCCAAGCGCATCGCCGGCCTGCTGCCGTTTTACGAGTACGACGAGGCGCAGATCTTCCGCGTCGACGACGCACCGCCCGAGGTCGAGGCGAAACGACGCGGCGCCTTCCAGCGGCTGGCCGCCCGCTGTGCCGAGCGCTACGCCAAGGGCCTCGCGCTGAGCCGCGAAGCGGGTCCGCTCCTGTCGGACCTGCAGTTCACGGCGGCCTACCGCGTGCCCTTTCAGTTCAGCCGCTATGTGCGGCGACACCTGCCGTCCGCGCCCTTTGCCACCGCCACCCGCGGCAATCGGCTGATCGACGCCGACGGCAACGAACTGATCGACCTCACGGGTTCCTACGGCGTCAACGTGCTGGGCAATGAGTTCTATAAAACCGCTATCGATGCCGGCGTGGCCGAAGCCCGTGAATTGGGTGCGGTCCTCGGCTACTACCATCCGCTGGTCATTGCCAACGCGCGGCGGATTGCGCGAATCGCCGGGCTGGATGAAGTGTCTTTCCACATGTCCGGCACCGAAGCCGTCATGCAGGCGGTGCGTCTGGCGCGGTACCACACGGGCAAAACCCATCTGGTGCGGTTTTGCGGTGCCTATCACGGCTGGTGGGGCGATGTGCAGCCCGGTCCCGGCAATCCGGTGCCGGCCGACCGTACCTACACGCTGAAAGACATGGACGAGCGCAGCCTCGGCGTGCTCCGCAGCCGCAAGGACATTGCCTGCGTGCTGGTCAATCCGCTGCAGGCCCTGCATCCCAACAGCCCGGCGCCGGGAGATTCCTCGCTGGTGGCGGCGGGCCGCCGCGCCGGCTTTGACCGCGCGGCCTACACCGACTGGCTGCACCGCTTGCGCGAGGTCTGCACGGCGCGCGGCATCCCGCTCATTTTTGATGAAGTGTTTGTGGGCTTTCGTCTCGCACCTGGCGGTGCCCAGGCCTATTTCGGCGTGCAGGCCGACATGGTGACCTACGGCAAGACGCTGGGCGGCGGATTGCCGGTCGGGGTGCTGGTGGGCAAGGCGGAACTGATGCGGCGCTTCCGCGAGGAGCGGCCAGCAGATCTGTGCTTTGCGCGCGGCACGTTCAACTCGCATCCCTATGTGATGGGGGCGATGGATGCTTTTCTGACGCATCTTGAGCTGCCCGCCACCCGCGCGCTCTATGCCGGACTCGACCGCTGCTGGGACGCGCGCGCCGGCCGTCTGAACGAGCAGCTGACAGCGGCCGGGCTGCCGGTCCGCGTCGCCCATCTCAGCACCATCTGGACGGTGCTCTACACCACGCCCTCGCGCTACAACTGGCTGTTCCAACAATACCTCCGGCGCGAAGGCCTGGCCTTGAGCTGGGTGGGGAGCGGGCGGATGGTGTTTAGTCTGGATTTCACCGACGCCGATTTTGACGAGGTCAGCCAACGCTTCCTGCGCGCCGCGCGCCTGATGCAGGAAGATGGCTGGTGGTGGGTGCCGGCATCCGCCAGCAACGCGCGCATTGGCCGTCAGCTACTGCGCGAGGTGCTGGCTGCCCGGTTTGGCCGCGAGGCTAAGCCTGCGGCCGGGGCCGGTCTCAGTGCGCCGTTTTCTCCGCCATCGGGTCGATGAGCTCGCCTTTCAGCAGGTAGAGCGGGGCGCGCCAGTACAGCATCACGTCATGGAAGGGGTCGGTGAGGATCTTGGTAAACCACACGCAGCCGGTCTGTACGTCCTTGATCAGGAACAGATGCAGCGTGCGGAAGAACACGCCACCTACGCCCAGCACCAGCCACATCCAGCCCATGTGCTGAATAAACTGGTCGCGATTGGCGTGTGCCTCGAAGGCCCCGAAGCAGGTCGGGTCAAACAACAGGACCAAGGGGGCGGCGCCCCAGATGGCCAGCAGCACGACCTTGCGCTGCAGGTTGTAGCCCACTTTGATTGCTTCCTTGTATTCGTGGGTCGCCTGATTCACTTCGTCGTAACCTTTGGGCTCGAAGAAGAAATGGCCGGCCTGTCGGCTGACCATCGCCACCAGCCAGCCGACCAGCGCGGCGCCAACGGGATCGCTGAACAACATGGCGTAGGCGGTCAGGAAGCTGAGCGCGCTAAACAAATGCAGCGCCTGGTTGATGCGGCTGTGGTGGTAGTAGCGGTGGTCGTCCCAGCGCTGGGTGCGCAGCGCCTCCAGAAAAGAATGCATAGCGAAGCCTTTTAATTAGGGCGGAAGACAACGATTCTATGGCCCTTGTTGACAGCGATATGACAGGCCCGGGTCGCCGCACCGGCGGATTCGGGCCGCTGCCGCTTTCCGGCCCCACCCAGACGGGCCGCTACCGTCGAGGACTCGCGCCATGAAATTCCCCACCATCGAAGACACGGTCGGCAATACGCCGCTGGTGCGTCTGCAGCGGCTGGGCCGCAAGACCAGCTGCACGCTGCTCGCGAAGATGGAAAGCCATAACCCGGCGGGTTCGGTCAAGGACCGGCCGGCCCGCAGCATGATCCTGCGCGCCGAGGAACGGGGCGAAATCAAACCGGGCGATACGCTGATCGAACCAACCAGCGGCAATACCGGCATCGCGCTGGCGATGGTAGCGGCGATGCGCGGCTACCGGATGGTGCTCATCATGCCGGAGAACATGAGCGTGGAACGCCGGGCGGTGATGAAGGCCTATGGCGCGGAGTTGATCCTGGTGCCGCAGTCGGGCGGCATGGAGGCTGCGATCGATCTGGCGCGCTGCATGGAAGCCGATGGCGAAGGCAAGGTGCTGGATCAGTTCTCCAACCCCGATAACCCGCGCGCGCATTACGAAGGGACCGGCCCCGAGCTCTGGCGCGACACCCGCGGGGAAATCACGCATTTCGTGAGCGCCATGGGCACCACCGGGACCATCATGGGTACCGGCAAATACCTCAAGGAAAAAAATCCGGCGGTGCAGATCATCGGCGTGCAGCCGGGCAGCGGCGCGTCGATTCCCGGGATCCGGCGCTGGGAGGCGCCCTACGTGCCCAAAATCTACGACAAGGCGCGGGTCGACCAGTTGCTGGAAGTCTCGCAGGACGAAGCCGAAGACATGGCGCGGCGTCTCGGCCGCGAAGAAGGGATTTTCTGCGGTATTTCCGCCGGCGGCGCGATGGCGGTGGCCTTGCGGGTGGCGCAGGAGCTTGAGCGCGCTACCATCGTCACCATCATCTGCGACCGCGGCGATCGCTATCTTTCCACCAACGTCTTTCCGGGTTGAGCCGCATGCTGAACAACGTCTTTGTGTTTGATATCGAAACCGTGCCCGACGTGGATGCGGCGCGCCGCCTGTGGGATCTGACCAATCTCTCGGACGAAAACGTGGCCAAGGTGATGGCCGCCAAGCGACAGCAGGAAACCGACGGCGCCAGCGATTTTCTCCGCCATCACCTGCAGCGCATCGTTGCGATTTCGGCGGTATTTCTGAAAGACGACCGGCTGAGCGTGTGGTCGCTGGGCGAAGAGTCTTCCAGCGAAGCCGAACTCATCGCGCGCTTTTTTGAAGGCGTCGAGCGCTACTCGCCGACGCTGGTGTCGTGGAACGGCGGCGGCTTCGACCTGCCGGTGCTGCACTATCGCGCCCTGTTGCACGGGGTAGCGGCGCCGCGCTACTGGGAGACCGGCAACGACGACGCCAGCTTCCGCTACAACAACTACCTCAGCCGCTATCACTGGCGGCACATCGATCTGATGGACGTGCTGTCCGGCTATCAGCCGCGTGCGACGGCGCCGCTGCACGATATTGCGACGCTGCTGGGTTTCCCGGGCAAGCTCGGGATGAGCGGCAAAGAGGTCTGGCCGCGTTTTCTGGCCGGCGGGCTGGCCGACATCCGGCAGTACTGCGAAACCGACGTGCTCAACACCTGGCTGGTGTATCTGCACTTCGAGCGCATGCGGGGCAATCTGCTGTCGGCCCAATACGCCATCGAGATCGCCCGGGTGCGCAGCCTGCTGGCGGAATCCGGTAAGGCCCATCTTCTGGAGTTTCTGGCGGCATGGCCCGATTCCGTCGCGACGCCCGCGTAAAGGGTAAAGACGCGCCGCCGGTCAGCGGCGTGCAGGTCGAACGACTCTCGCACGAAGGCCGTGGGGTCGCGCGGGTCAACGGCAAGATCGTGTTTATCGACGGCGCGCTGCCCGGCGAGACGGTAACGCTGCGCTATACCCGCCTGCATGGACAGTACGACGAGGCCACCGTGCTGGCGGTGGAGACGCCGAGCCCCGATCGCATCGAGCCCAAGTGCGCGCATGCCGAACGCTGCGGCGGCTGCAGCCTGCAGCACCTCGCGCCGGAGGCGCAGGTCGCGCACAAGCAGGCGGTGCTGCTGGAACTGCTGGCGCATCACGCAAAAATTACCCCCGAGCGCGTGCTGCCGCCGGTGCTGGGACCGCAATGGGCGTATCGGCGACGGGCGCGGCTCAGCGTGCGCAACGTGCTCAAGCGCGGCGAAACCCTGATCGGCTTTCGCGAAAAAGCCTCGCATTTCGTCACCGACATCAGCCGCTGTGAAACGCTGCTGCCGGCGGTGGGCGAGCACCTGCTGGCACTGCGCGCGCTCCTCGGCGGCCTGTCTGTCGCCGACCATATTCCGCAGGTGGAAGTCTCCGCGGGCGACGACGACATCGCGCTGCTGATTCGCCACACCCAGCCCCTGTCGGCGGCCGACCGGGCCGCGCTTGCAGACTATGGCCAGACGCGAGGCCTGCGCATGTATGGCCAGCCGGGCGACCTGTCGACGATCGAGCGACTGGACGCGGCCGACGCGCCGCTGCACTACCAGACCGACGGGCTGGAGATCGAATTTCGCCCCGGCGATTTTGTGCAGATCAACGCCGGCATCAACGCGCAGCTGGTGCCGCTGGCGTTGGATATGCTCGCGCTGAGCGCCGACGACGTGGTGCTGGATCTCTTCGCCGGGCTGGGCAATTTCACCCTGCCTATCGCAAACCACGCGGCGAGCGTGGTCGGCGTGGAAGGCGAGCCCGGGCTCGTGCGGCGCGCGCAGGCCAATGCCGAACGACTGGGTCTGGTCAACGCGCATTTCGCGGTCGCCGATTTGTTCAGCGAGGCCGGGATCGCGGCGATTCCGCGCGAGCCCTACAGCAAACTGCTGCTTGACCCGCCGCGCAGCGGCGCGCTGGAAGTGCTGAACGCCTTGCGCCTGAAGTGGGTGGAGCGCGTCTGCTATGTGTCCTGTAATCCGGTGACGCTGGCGCGCGATGCCGCTGTCCTCGTCGGCAAGCACGGTTTTCGACTGGCCGCCGCCGGCGTGCTCGATATGTTCCCGCATACGACGCACGTGGAATCGATCGCGCTGTTCACCCGCAGCTAGCCTTTGGCCACGGCAACAAGATGATGTCCGCGCTGGGCCGCCTGCTCGCGCTCATGCTCTGCCTTGGTCTCGCGGCGTGTACGCCCGCGCCGGACGCGACGCTGCGGGTGGGATTGAGCAGCGCGCCGGTGAGCCTCGACCCACGCTACGCCACCGATGCGACGTCCTGGCGTCTGTGCCGATTGCTGTTCGAGGCGCCGGTCGACTTCGACCCGCAGTTCATGCCCCGTCCAGCCTTGATGCGCTGGGAGCTGCGGACGCCAACGCGCTACCGTTTTCGCCTTAACGGCGAGCACCGCTTCAGCGACGGCCGACCGGTTACCGCCGAGGATGTGGCGGCGACCTACCGCGCGGTGCTGGACCCGGCGCGCGCCTCGCCGCACCGGGGTTCGCTGGAGAACCTGCGCGGCATTTCGGTGGTGGACGCGCAGACCGTCGACTTTGAACTGGCGCGGCCAGATCCGCTGTTCCCCGGCCTGCTGGTGATTGGCGTGCTGCCGGCGAGTGCGGCGAATGCGCCGACCGGGACGCTGCCACCGCCCGGCAGCGGGCCGTTTGTGCTGGACGGCGAACCCGGCGCCAAGCGCTACCGGTTGAAGCGGCGGCGCGATGGGCTGGCGGTGGAAATGCTGGTCGTGGAAAGCGAGATTACCCGCGCGCTGAAGCTTGCCCGCGGCGAGCTTGACCTCATGCAGGGCGGCTTCGCGCCCGAGAACGTGGCCTGGCTGGCGGCTCGTCCGGGGCTTGAGGTCGCGCAGGTGGCGGGCAGCACGTTCAGCTACATCGGGTTCAATTTTGCCGAGGGCCCGACCCGTGATCCCCGCATCCGCCAGGCCATTGCCATGGCCATCGACCGTGAGACTATTGTGCGAGCAGTGTTTCGCGGTCAGGCCCGGGTGGCCGAGGCCATGCTCACGCCCGCGCACTGGGCCGGCGCCCCGGCGCGCGCGGCGCCGTATCCCTACAACCCGGTCGCGGCCCGGGCCATGCTGGCGGCGGCGGGTTACACCCCGCAACATCCTTTGCGTTTGAGTTACAAGACGTCCAGCGACCCGCTGCGCCTGCGCATCGTGACCATCCTGCAGGCGCAACTGGCGGCGGTGGGCATAGAGTTGAAGATCCAAAGTTACGACTGGGGCACGTTCTACGCCGACATCAAGGCGGGTCGCTTCGAGCTTTACGGCCTGTCGTGGGTTGGCCTGCAGCTGCCGGATATTTTTCGCTACGCCCTGCACAGCGCCGCCGTGCCGCCGGCCGGCGCCAATCGGGGCCGCTATGCGAACCCGGCGGCCGACCGGCTGATCGAGACCGCCGAGGCCAGCCCCGATCTGGCGGCGCGCGCCGCGATTTATCGCCAGTTGCAGCAGATGCTGGCGCTCGACCTGCCCTTCCTGCCGCTGTGGTTTGAAGACTTCGTCATCGTGCGGCGGGCGCGGGTGCTCGGCTACGATACCAACGCGAGCGGCGACTTCGACGCGCTCGCCAGCGTCACGCTTGAGGAGCCGCGCTAAGCCATGTCGTGCAGGATAGAGATTGATCTTCGCCGGCAGCGACTCTACTGCCTCGAGGCCGGGGTGCCTGACCTCGTCTGCGCGGTGTCGACCGCGCGGAACGGGCCCGGCGAAATCATGAACAGCTATTGCACCCCGCGTGGGCATCACGCGATCGCCCGCAAGATCGGGGCGGGCCTGCCGCCTGGCGCGGTGTTCGAGCGCCGCGTGTGGCAGGGCGCTGTCTGGTCGCCGGCCTATGCCGCAACCCAGCCGCCGACGCGGGACTGGATCCTCACCCGCATCCTCTGGCTGACCGGCCTTGAACCCGGGTTTAACGCCGGTGGCGAGCGCGACACCTTCGCCCGGTACATCTATCTGCACGGCACGCCGGACGAGGTGCCCATGGGCGTGCCGGGTTCCCACGGCTGCGTGCGCATGCGCAATGCCGAAATCATTGCGCTTTTCGAGCGCGTGGCGGCAGGCGACCGTGTGTTCATTTACGACTAGCGCGGTGCTGCTGGGCAGTCTTGCGCTGACGGGCCTGGCGCAGGCGGCCGGCTTCGCCGGGCCAGCGCTGGTGAACGAGGACGCCAGTTTGTCGGTGGCGCATCGCCGCGTGGCGCTGTGGGGCATCCACATCCCGCGCACGACGGACGAATGCCAGCCTTTTTTACGCCCGGCGGATTGCGGGGCGCCGGCGGTTCTGGCCTTGCGGCAGAAGCTGGTGGGCGAGATACGGTGCGAGCCCCAGCAGGAGACCGACGGGCTGACGCAGGCGCAGTGCTTTGTAGCGGCTCCGGGGTTTGCGCGCGGCCTTGATCTGGGCGCCTGGCTGGTCGAGCAGGGCTGGGCGATGCCGCTGGCGGAGGCGCCGGTGGCGTATCAGGTGCTGGGGCGTTTGGCCCGCGACACCGGGCGCGGCGTGTGGGGCATGGCCGGCGCGCTGCAGCGCTCAGTCGGCGGCGGTGGCCTGTAACAGCAGTTTGAACTTCTCTTTCAGCGCATCGCCCGGAATCACCGTCTGACGGCGCTTGTCGATTTCGCTGCGTACCGGCACCAGATAGCCGTTATCCACCAACCAGGCGTACTGCGAGCGGCAGCCGGAGGTGGAGAAGCCGGTGCTGGCAAACAGCGTTTTGACGCTGATTTCTTCCTGCATGACGTGAGCATGGAAGACTTCCACGCACATCAACTGCGCGACCAGGCTGCCGCGTGCCGGCAGAAAGGTGGCGCAAGCGCGGGTTAGCGCCCGCAGGTTGCGGACTCGTTTGCGTAAATGGTGTCCCGACACGCCCTGTCAATCCATTGTCGTTGTTATTCCTTGTCTCCACGTTGTACCGGTTGAACGGAGTTTTGGTAACAAAAATCGAAGGCGAAATTCGGGCTCTTATTTGGGCTTCAAATAGGCGGGTAAATGTCTTTGTTTTAAGGAGCGTGCGCGCCGCGCCCGTTTCGCCCCCGATGAGGGTCTCGAGGGGGCGGGCTAGCGTGGCGCGCGGCGCGCCTCACGCACGATTTCGCGCGCCAGTCGCTGCACCTGTCGGTCGTAGAGCACCAGTTCTCCGCCGGTCTTCACGGCCGCAATGGCCAGCCTGCCGATCAGCATGAGCAGGAGCAGGCTGATGATCCAGGCGACGAAATAGGACAGCCGAAAACCGAGCACGGAATCGCTTTTCTCGGCGCTGTTCGCGGTGCCGGCGATGGCCTCATCGGGTTCAGCCTTGCTGCCGCTGGCGCGGGCCAGACTGAGGTCGAGGCGGGAGCCGCGTTCAATCGCCTGGGCCATGCGCTCGATGCCGGCCGGGCTGCGATACAGCGACCAGGCTTCGACCACCACCGCCAGCGCCACCCACAGCCCAATGGTCATCAACACAAAGCCGGCGCCGCGCACCAGCAGGGGCATGACGCCGCTGGCCGGCGCCGCCGGGGGCGGCGCGGCGGGGCGTTCATCGTCTTCAAACTGCACTCGGGCCATAAGCAATTGCCGTGTTGGTGGGGGAGGTTGCGACGTCGTTGGCCGGCGCGCGGCGCTTTCGCTGCGGCCGTTTCGACTGTAGCACAGGGCTTTGGCGTGGAAGGCTTGCGCTCAACGAGTCATGGGCTATGGTGCCCGGCATGAGTCTTCGCGCCTCGATCGCCCGCCCATGCTGAACGCGCTGATGCTGCGAATAGGCCTCGCGCTTGGCGTGGCGCTGGGGGTTGCGACGCTGGTCTTTCTGCTGCTGCATCTGGCACCGGGCGATCCGGTCGAGGCCATGCTGGGCGAATCGGCCAGCGCCGCCGACCGGGCCGCGCTACGGACGGCCATGGGGCTGGACGCACCCTTGCCGACGCAGTGGCTCGGCTATGTGCGCGGACTGCTGCACGGCGATCTGGGCCTGGCGCTGGGCAGCCAGCACCCGGTGTCTGCGCTCATTCTGGCGCGCCTGCCGCAGACCGCGCTCCTCGCCGCCAGCGCGCTCGTGCTCGCGCTGGCGCTGGCCTTGCCGCTCGGCTTGCGCGCGGCGCTGCGGCCCGGTGGCGGTTGGGACCGTGTGACCAGTACGCTCGCGGTGCTCGGCATGTCTTTGCCCAGCTTCGTGCTGGGGCCGCTGCTGATGATGGCCTTCGCGGTGTGGCTGGGCTGGCTGCCGGTGTCGGGCAGCGACGAGGCGGCCACGCTGGTGCTGCCCGCCTTGACGCTGGGTCTCGCGCTGGCCGCGCCCCTGGCGCGGATGGTGCGGGTAGCGGTCGGCGAGACCCTGCGTGAGCCGTTCATCGTAGCGGCGCATGCACGCGGCTTATCCGGGCAGCGGGTGCTGTGGCGGCATGCGCTGCGCAACGCCGCACTGCCGGTGCTGACGCTGGTCGGCATGCAGCTGGGCGCGCTGCTGGGCGGCGCGGTGGTGACCGAAATGGTGTTTGGTTGGGCCGGTATCGGGCAGCTGGTGCTGGAAGCCATCCAGCGCCGCGACTACCCGCTGGTGCAGGGCTGTGTGCTCACGATCAGCCTGTCTTACGTCGCGATCAATCTGCTGACCGATGTGCTCTATCAAGTGGCCGACCCACGGGTGCGCGCGGCATGAAGCGGGCGCTACGCGGCGGCTGCATCGCGGTGCTGCTGCTGTGGCTCGCCTGCGCGCTGGGCGGCCGCTTGCTGCCCTTGCAGCCCGATGCCATCGACCTCACGCAGGTGTTCGCGCCGCCGTCGGCGGCCGACTGGCTGGGGCGCGATGAACTGGGTCGCTCACTGGCGGCGCGCGTGATCAGCGGCGCCGGCGTGTCCTGCGGCGTGGGGCTGGCAGTGACGTTGGTCGCGCTGCTGGTAGGGGTTAGCGTGGGGCTGGCGGCGGCGCTTGCCGGTGGGCTGGTCGACCTGTTGCTCACGCGGCTGATCGATATCTTCATGGCCTTTCCGGGGATCCTGCTCGCCATCGCGCTGGCCGGCGTGCTCGGCCCTGGACTCGACAACGTGGTGTGGGCGCTGGCGGCAGTGAGCTGGGTAGGGTTCGCCCGTCTGGCGCGGGCACAGACCTATGCCATCAAATCCCGTGACCACGTGCTGGCCGCGCGGGCGCTGGGCAGCGGGCGGACGGTGCTGATCGGGCGACACATCTTGCCGCTCATCGTCGCGCCGCTGGTGGTTGAAGCGAGTTTCGTACTGGCCGGTGCGGTGGTGGCGGAGGCGGGCCTGTCGTTTCTGGGCTTGGGCGTGCAGGCGCCGGCGGCATCCTGGGGCAACATGATCCGGCAGGCCATGCAGTTTCTGCTGGTGGCGCCACATATGCTGCCGGGCCCGTGTCTGGCGCTGATGTCGCTGGTGGTGTGTGCGAACGTGCTGGGCGACGGCCTGCGCGAGCGTTGGCAACTGCAGGGTTCACAGGAGAACAAACGATGAGTCTTGGACCGCTGATGGTGGATATCGCCGGCACGGCGCTGTCTTCGGCCGACCGCGATGTGCTGGCCGACCCGCTGGTCGGCGGCGTCATCCTGTTTACCCGCAACTATGAGTCGCGGGCCCAGCTGGCGGCGCTGACTGCGGAAATCCACAGCCTGCGCGCGCCGCCGCTGCTGATTGCCGTCGACCACGAGGGCGGTCGGGTACAGCGCTTTCGCCCGGCGTTTACCGCGCTGCCGGCGCTGGCCAGCATCGGCGCCCGCTACGACCACGAGCCGCATCACGCCCTGCACCTGGCCACCGAAACCGGCTGGCTGATGGCGGCCGAGCTGCGGGCGCTGGGCGTGGATTTCAGCTTTGCGCCGGTGCTGGATCTCTACACGGACTCGAGCCGGGTGATTCGCGAGCGTGCCTTCCATGCCGAACCGGCCGCCGTCGCCCGGCTGGCGCAGGCGTTTCTGCGCGGCATGCACGGTGCGGGCATGGCGGGGGTCGGCAAGCACTTCCCCGGGCATGGCTCGGTCGACGCCGATTCTCACCACGAGATGCCGGTCGACCCGCGCCAGCTGTCCACCATTCGCCATCGCGACATGCAGCCGTTCCGGCTACTGGTGCAGGCCGGGATCGACGCCCTGATGCCGGCGCATATCGTGTTTCCAGCGGTAGATGCGCTGCCGGTCGGTTATTCGCGGATCTGGCTGCAGGAGATCCTGCGCGGCGAACTGGGTTTTCAGGGCATGGTGTTCAGTGACGACCTGTCGATGTCTGGCGCGGCGATTGCCGACAGTCCGGTGGAGCGCGCCGAACTTGCGCTGGCGGCGGGCTGCGATATCTGCCTGCTGTGCAACGACCGTCGGGCGGTCGAGCGCGTGCTGGGCGGGCTGTCGTTCAAACCCCAGCCGCTGTCGGTGGTGCGCATGATGCGCATGCACGGTCGGGCAGCGCTGGATGACGCCGCGCTTCAGCAATCGGAACGACGACACGCCGTGCAGGCGGCGCTAGCGGCATTGGCCGGCACGGCATGAGCAGGCGCGGCATCGCCGCCTGCACCGCGCTGTGGCTGGTCGCCTGGAGTTTTGGCGCGTTCGCGGCGCCGCTGGTTTGTCCGCCGGTTTCTGCTGCGGCCAGCGCGTCGCTGGCGCCCGGTCCGTATCGTCAGGGCTTGTTGTGGCAGCTACGGGCGCCCTCCGGCGCCGTCAGCCATCTGTTTGGCACCATCCATCTCGGCCTGCCCGAAGTCGCCAAGCCCAGCCTTGCGGTACGCGCGGCCTTGAAGGCCAGCCGTAGCTTCGGCATGGAAGTGCTGTTTGATCCGGCAACGCTGCAGGCGGTGGGCGCCAGCGTGGTCGCGCCCGCCGGCCAGTCGCTGGCGGCACGGACCGAACCGGCGCTGCGCGAGCGGGCGGTCAGCCTGCTCGCCGCCTACGGCGTCGATGCCGAGGCGGCCGGGCGACTGAAACCCTGGGCGGCATGGACGACGCTGGCCCTGCCGCCGGGCGAGACCGGGCTGCCGCTCGATCTGGTCCTGATGGGCGAAGCCGAAGCGCTGGGGCTGGCGCGCTTCGGGCTGGAAACCCTTGCCGAGCAAACCGCGCTGTTTGACCAGCTGTCCGCGGCGGATGAACTGGAACTGCTGCGGGATGCGGTGTGTCACTACGACGCGCAGGCGACGGAACGCGCGTCGCTGGTGCAGGCCTGGCGTCGGCGGGACCTCGCCGCGCTCTATGCGACGGGGACGGCGGAAGACACGCCGGCCGGCCGCCGGCTGCTTCAGCGCATGCTCCACCAGCGCAACGCCACCCTGTTCGAACGTCTGCTGCCGCAGCTGACCGCCGGCGGCGCCTTCGTGGCCGTGGGCGCGCTGCATCTGGCCGGGACCGACGGCCTGCTGGCCCGCTTGGCGGCGGCGGGCTATCAGGTGCAGGCGGTGGAATAGCGCGCCGTCGCGCAGGAAGTTCTGCCTATTAGCGGGCTTCCTTAGTACCATCGGCCCCTCTTTTTTCGCGCAGATAAAGACCGCATCGATGCTGTTTCAATTCACCAAAATGCAGGGGCTGGGCAACGATTTTGTGTTGCTCGACGCCCGCCAACGGGCGCTGCTGCCCACCCCCGCGCAACTCCGCCAACTGGCCGACCGGCGCTACGGCGTGGGCTGCGACCAGATTCTCCTGATTGACGCGCCCAGCCTGCCCGGCGCCACGGTGCGCTATCGGGTGTTCAATGCCGACGGCAGCCCGGCGCAGCACTGCGGGAACGGTGTGCGCTGTGTGGCGCGCTATCTCGCACATCACGATGGCCTGCCGGCCGGCAGCCTGCGGGTCGAGATCGGCGGGCGCGATTACGAATTGCAGCTCACCGCCGACGACATGGTGCGGGTCGATATGGGCGAGCCCGACTTTGCGCCCGCCGCCTTGCCGCTGCGGGTGGCTGCGCCGGCCGCGCGCTATCCCTTCGCCTTCGAGGGCGCCTCCTGGCCGTTCGGTGCGGTCTCGATGGGCAATCCCCACGCGGTGTTCGACGTGCCCGACGTCGAGACCGCGCCGGTCGGCACGCTCGGCCCCTTGCTGCAGGCCGACGCGATGTTTCCGGAGCGGGTGAACGTGGGATTCATGCAGGTACTGGATGAGGGCCATATCCGTTTGCGGGTCTTCGAGCGCGGGGCCGGCGAGACCCCGGCCTGTGGCACCGGCGCCTGCGCCGCGGTGGCGGTTGGTCGGGTGTGGGGACGTCTGGGGCCGCAGGTCAGTGTGCGGCTGACCGGCGGCGAACTGCGCATCGACTGGCCGGGCCCGGGGCACCGGCTGTGGATGAGCGGCCCGGCGGTCAGCGTGTTTGCCGGGGAAATCGAGCTATGAGCGGCGCGTCGGATGCCGCGATTGGCAGCGAGGAGGTCGCGGCCTATCTGGCGGCGCATCCGCAGTTCTTCAACGACCACCAGACGCTGCTGGCGGCGCTGCAGCTGCCGCATCCCACCGGGCCGGCCGTGTCCCTGTGGGAACGCCAGAACGCCGCGCTGCGCGACGAAGCCGAGCGCTGGCGCGCGCGCTTCGAGGAACTCATCGTCCACGCCCGCCAGAACGAAGCCCTGATCGGCCGGATTCAGCAGCTGGTGCTGGCCGTGCTGACCACCACGCCGGCCGGCGCGCTGCTGGATCTGCTGGCGCTGCGACTGGCCGAGGAGTTCCGCGCCGAGCGCGTCACTTCGCTGGTATTCGCCGACGCCGTGGAGGGTACGGTCAGCGCGTTTGTCGGGCGCGACTCGTCCCGCCGCGACCCCTTTGCCGAGCTGCTGGGCCGCCGGACCACGCTGTGCGGCAGGCTCAATCAGGCGCAACGGCAGGCCCTTTTCGGCGATGAGGGCTTCGAAGGCTCGCACGTCGTGCTGCCGCTGCTGGGCAAGGACTGGGACGGCCTGCTGGTGGTCAGCAGCGCCGACCCGGCGCGTTTCGAGGCCAGCATGGGCACGGAGATTCTGTCTTTCCTCTGCCAGGTCCTGACCATCGTGCTGACCCCGCGGGTGGCGGCGCTGCCTCACGCATGAGTACGGCCTTCGAGCCTGTATTCATCGACGATTACCGCGCCAGCCTGCGGCAGGCATCGGTGCACACGCAGCGCGCCTATCAGCGCGATCTGGCGCAGTTTCTCAGCTATTGCCAGACCCAGACGCCGGCCTTTCCCCTGGCGGTCGACAGCCACGTGATGCGCGGCTTTCTGGCCCATCTGCACCGCACGGGGCTGGCCCCGCGGTCGATTGCCCGCAGCCTGTCGGCCGTTCGGGGACTGTTTGATTTCCTGATTAAACAGGGTCGCGCACAGGAGAATCCGGTCAGTGGCGTGCGGCCACCCAAGGCGCCGCGACGTCTGCCCAAAGTGCTGGACGTCGACCAGGCCAACCGCCTGCTGTCGATCAGCCCCGAGTCCACCCTCGACTGCCGCGATCTGGCGATGTGGGAACTCGCGTACTCCTGCGGGCTGCGGGTGTCTGAACTGGTGGGCCTGAATGTGGAGGCGGTGGATCTTGAGGCCGGCGAGGCGCGGGTGTTCGGCAAAGGTCGCAAGGAGCGCCTGGTGCCGGTGGGGCGGCAGGCAGTGGCCGCCTTGCGCGCCTGGCTGCCCGCGCGTGCGCTGCTGGTGATGGACGAGGAGCCGGCGCTGTTCGTTACCCTGCAGGGCAGCCGTCTCGGCGTGCGCGTGGTGCAGGTCCGGATCAAGCAGTGGGCCCTGCGGCAGGGTCTCGAAACCAGCCTGCATCCGCACATGCTGCGACATTCTTTTGCCAGCCATCTGCTGGAATCCTCGGGCGACCTGCGCGCGGTGCAGGAGCTGCTTGGCCACAGCGATATCCGCACCACGCAGATTTACACCCATCTCGATTTTCAGCATCTGGCCAAGGTTTACGACAGCGCCCATCCGCACGCCAGGCGCAAGAAATAGCGTGATTGGCGCTGACCTGTGCCGGGTCAAAAAACCGCTTGGCCATCGGTGATGCAATGAGGTGTCCGGCGCGCGCTCCCGCGCCCCTCTGCGAGGAACCTCCGATGTCCGACCCGCGATCCGAAATGCCCGAGTTTGACGATGCCCGGCTGGAGCGACGACCCGGTGGCTATTACTGGATTGCCAAACCGGCCGGCCGGGAATACGGGCCTTTCGACAGTCTGGCGGCGGCGCTGGACGATTTGAACGCGAGCGCGGAGGGGGCGCTGGAGCCCGGCGAAAGTCTGGCGGAGGCGGAAGATGAAATCGGGATCGCGGACTGGATCGACCCCGATACGGGCGTGCCGGCCGAAGAGGGCGTGCCGCGGCGCGGGGCTGAATGAGGCGCCCGCACGCGCGGCCGAGGCGAGCTACATCGCGACCCAGCCGCCGTCCACCGGCAGCGCCACGCCGGTGACGTAGCTTGAGCGCGGCGACAGCAGCCACGCCACCGCTTCGCCAATTTCAGACGGCTGCGCCACGCGCTTCATGGGCACGGTACGAATCATCTGCTCGCGGATTTTCACGCTGGCTTCAGTCACCCGGTTCAGCATCGGGGTTTCGATGAAGCCCGGGCACACGGCGTTCACACGGATATTGCGGGCGGCATATTCCAGCGCCACGGTTTTGGTCAGGCCGACCACGCCGTGCTTGGAGGCGTTGTAGCTCGATGCCCCCGGAATGCCGATCAAACCCGCCGCCGAAGCGGTGCTGACGATCGACGCCGGGCGCTCCCGCTTCAGCATCAACTCGACTTCGCATTTGATGCAGATGAAAACGCCGGTCAGGTTCACGCGCTGCACGCGCTCCCACTGCTCCACCGAATACTCCAGCACCTTGGCGGTCGGGCCTTCGATGCCGGCGTTGTTGAAGGCGCCATCGAGCCCGCCGTGGGACCGCTCGATGTGTTGCATCAGCGCGCTGACGGCGTCGTAGTTCGCCACATCGACGTGGTGATATTCGGCCGTGCCGCCCGCCGCCGTAATCTGGCTGACGGTGTTGGCGCCTTCCTCGTCCTGCAGATCGGCAATCACCACCGTGGCGCCTTCGCGGGCCAGGATCAGCGCCGTCGCGCGGCCGATGCCGGTGCTGCCACCGGTGACGAGTGTGATTTTATTTTCCAGCATGCCAGCCATGGGCGGTGTCTCCCCGAGTCGTGATTGAAGCCGTGCGCGTTAGTTGGCGTAGCGGGCGATGATGTCTTTGCCCAGCGCCATCATGTGGACCTGATCCGGGCCGTCGGCCTGGCGGCACCAGCGCGCGTAGTTGAAGGCTTCGGCCATGAAGTAATCGCTGGTCAGGCCACCGGCGCCGTGAATCTGCATGCAGCGGTCGATGACGGTTTGCGCCATCAGCGGCACGCTGATTTTGGTCGCGGCGATGAAGTCGCGCGCGTCCTTCGGGCCGACTTCGTCCATCCGTCGGGCGGTTTTCATGGTCAGCAGGCGGGCCTGTTCGATTTCCGCAAAACATTTGGCGATGTCTTCACGCACCGACTGATGCTCGGCCAGCTTGCGGCCGAAGGTGCTGCGCGAGACCGCACGCCGGCACGCAAACTCAAGCGCGCGCTGGGCGCAGCCAATCAGGCGCATGCAGTGATGCAGGCGGCCCGGCCCGAGCCGCCCCTGCGCGATTTCAAAGCCGCGGCCTTCGCCGAGCAGGATGTTCTCCGCCGGCACCCGCACGTTGTCGAACAGGACTTCGGCGTGCCCAATCGGCGCGTCGTCGTAGCCCAGCGTGGTCAGCGGGCGCAGCACTTTCACGCCGGGGGTGTTTTTGGGCACCAGAATCTGGCTTTGCTGAATGTGGCGGTTCGGGTTATCGGGATCGGATTTGCCCATCACGATGAAAATCGCGCAGCGTTCGTACATGGCGTTGGTGATGAACCACTTGCGCCCGTTGATGACGTAGCTGTCGCCGTCGCGCCGGATCGAGGTCTGCACGTTGGTGGCGTCGGAGGAGGCCACGTCCGGCTCGGTCATGCAGTAGGACGAGCGGATTTCGCCGGCCAGCAAGGGCTTCAGCCAGCGCTCCTGCTGTTCCGGCGTGCCGTACTTCATGAACACTTCCATGTTGCCGGTGTCGGGCGCATTGCAGTTGAAGGCTTCGGGCGACCACATCACCCGACCCATGATCTCGGCCAGCGGCGCGTATTGCTCGTTGGTCAGGCCACCGTGCGACGCTGGCATGAAGAGATTCCACAGCCCGGCCTCGCGCGCCTTGGCCTTGAGTTCTTCCATCAGCGGCACGGTGCTGAAGCGGTTGGGCAGGGCGTTCAGCTGCGCGTGGTAGTGCTCTTCATTCGGATAGATGTGCTGATCCATGAAGGCTTGCAGTTGTTCTTGCAGCAGTTCGGGGTGCGGAAAAAGCCTGTCGTGCATGGTGCCGGGTTCCAGTGTGGGGTCGATTGAAGGAAAGGGGTTGAATCAGGACAGATCGCGCGCGTGCTCTTTCAGCGCGCTCAGGGACACGTACTCCAGCGCGCCCTGATGGGTAGACAGCAAAAACACGCGCGGCGCGCAGTTGGCGCGCCAGGCCTCCTGCCAGCGGGGGGCGCACAGGCACCAGCGGTCGCCCGGCTTCAAGCCGGGAAAACCGAACTCCGGGCGGGGCGTGCTGAGGTCGTTACCCCGGCTGCGGGAGAAGGCCAGAAACTCGGCCGTCAGTTCGCAGCAGACGGTGTGGCTGCCCGCGTCTTCTTCAGAGGTATTACAGCAGCCGTCGCGAAAAAATCCGGTCATCGGTTCACTCGAGCAGGCCGCCAGCGGCTCGCCGAGCACGTTCAGGGAGGGTTCTTGTTTCATGCGGGCACCTTAACCGAAGGGCTGTGGGGAATCATCGGGCCGGCGTTCATTCGTCGGCCCCTGGCGGCAGGTCGGGGAATAGCACGTCGGTGTAGCCGAAGTTGCGGAAATCGCGGATGCGCATGGGGTAGAGCACGCCGTCGAGATGGTCGCATTCGTGCTGGACCACGCGGGCGTGGAAATCGCTGACGGTACGGTCAATCGGCTGCCCATGCTGGTCGACGCCCCGATAGCGCAGATGCTTGTACCGCGGGACCACGCCGCGCAGGCCGGGCACCGACAGGCAGCCTTCCCAGCCGTCTTCCATCTCCTCGCCGATCGGGATGAGTTCGGGGTTGATCAGCACCGTTTCCGGTGGGACTTCCATCTCGGGATAGCGGGGATTGGGCCGCTGGTCGGCGTAGCCAAAAATCACCACCCGCAGCGGCACGCCGATCTGCGGTGCGGCCAGCCCCGCGCCGTCCACCGCGCGCATGGTCTCGAATAAATCCGCCACCAGGGCCTGAATGGCCGGCGCACGCGGGTCGTTCACGCTGGCCGAGCGCTTAAGCAGTCGCGGATCGCCCATCCGCAGAATGTCACGAATCACTGGATTTTTGCCTCTCAAATTCACGCCGGCCGGATTATCGATCCACCCGGCAGCCCGACCAATGCCTGATCGGACGCAACGCGCGGCCGCTGGCGCTGATTCAGGCTCTACAGCCCTTTAAAAAATCGGGTATCGCCCCATCTTCAAACCATCGGGCGCGCACCATGGGGTGCGGCTCACCCCCTACACGAGGAGTCAGATGATGAACAGTTTGCGCAATCTTGGCAGCCGCAGTTTGCTGGACGATTTCTTCCGCGACTTGAGCCCCGGCTACTTTGTTAAACCGCTGCACGGCGACGCCTTGCCGGCACAGATCAAGGTCGACATCAAAGAAAGCGATCAGGCCTATACCGTGCATGCCGAAATCCCCGGCGTGAGCAAGGAAGACATTCACGTCGGGCTGGATGCCGGCGTGGTGACGCTGTCGGCAGAGGTCAAACAGCAGGATGCACAGACCAGCGACGAGCAGGTCCTGCGCAGCGAGCGCTACTACGGTTCGGTGTCGCGCAGCTTTCGGCTGCCGCAGGAAATCGATACCGGGAATGCCAAAGCCCGCTATGAGAACGGCGTCTTGCAACTCAGCCTGCCGAAGAAGGTGCAGGCCGCTAGCCGCCGGATCGCGATCGAGTAAGGCCTCGGTCCGGCGGCGAGGGCAATGTCCTCGTCGCCGGGCTTCGCGCCAGCGGCGGCAGGCGCAGGGCGTCGTGTACAATCCGGGCTCCGTCCCGAGAACGCTCCGTCCATGGACCAATTTCACGCCACCACCATTCTTTCCGTTCGCCGTCCCGGCCATGTGGTCATTGGCGGCGACGGTCAGGTTTCGCTGGGTAACACCATCCTGAAGGGCAATGCCCGCAAGGTCCGTCGCCTGCATCAGGACCGGGTTATCGCCGGGTTTGCCGGCGGCACGGCCGACGCGTTCACGCTTTTCGAGCGCTTTGAAGGCAAGCTGGACAAGCATCAGGGCAATCTGGTGCGCTCCGCGGTCGAGCTGGCCAAGGACTGGCGGACCGACCGCATGCTGCGGCGGCTGGAAGCCCTGCTGCTGGTGGCTGACCGCGAGTCCTCACTCATCATTTCCGGCAACGGCGACGTGATTGAACCCGAGGACGCCATCATGGCCATCGGCTCCGGTGGGTCTTATGCACTGGCCGCCGCCCGCGCCCTGATGGCCAATACCGAGCTGGACGCCGCCAGCATCGTGCGCAAAGGGCTCGCCATTGCGGGCGACATCTGCGTGTTTACCAATTCCAATATCGTCCTTGAAGAAATCAAGCTCTGAACCATGCCCAGCCGCGCCCAGCAGTTAATGGCCTTGACGCCACAGGAAATTGTCGACCAGCTCGACAAGCACATCGTTGGTCAGGACGCCGCGAAGCGCGCGGTGGCGATTGCCTTGCGCACGCGCTGGCGGCGCAGTCAGGTGCCGGCCAGCTTGCGCAACGAAATCACGCCCAAGAACATCCTGATGATCGGGCCGACGGGGGTCGGCAAGACAGAAATCGCGCGGCGGCTCGCCAAACTCGCCGGCGCGCCGTTCATCAAGATTGAGGCCACCAAGTTCACGGAAGTGGGCTATGTGGGGCGGGACGTGGAATCGATCATCCGCGACCTGGTCGAAGTGGCGCTGACCATGACCCGCAGCGAAGCGACCGCGCAGGTCCGCACCCAGGCCGAAGATGCCGCCGAAGAGCGCGTGCTCGACGTGCTGCTGCCGCCACCGCGCGCGTTCGGCGAGACCACCGAGGCCGATGAAAGCACCACCCGCCAGCGGTTTCGCAAGATGCTCCGCGAGGGCAAGCTGCACGACAAGGAAATTGAAATCGAAGTGGCGCAGGCGCCGGGTGCGGTCGAAATCATGGCCCCGCCGGGCATGGAAGAACTGACCGGCCAGCTGCAGAACCTTTTCCAGAACATGGGCAACAGCCGCAAGCGCTCGCGGCGGCTACGGATCGACAAGGCGCTCAAGCTGCTGGCCGAAGAAGAGGCGGCCAAGCTGGTGAATGAAGAAGACATCCGCACCCGGGCGATTGAAAACGTGGAGCAGAACGGCATCGTCTTTCTGGACGAGATCGACAAAATTGCCCGACGGGGGGAATCGCACGGTCCGGATGTTTCCCGCGAAGGCGTGCAGCGCGACCTGCTGCCGCTGATCGAAGGCAGCACCGTCAGCACCAAATACGGCATGGTGCGCACGGACCACATCCTGTTTATCGCCTCAGGTGCGTTTCACCTCTCGAAGCCCTCCGACCTCATCCCGGAACTGCAGGGCCGCCTGCCCAATCGCGTGGAACTGACGTCGTTGGGCGTGGAAGATTTCGTCCGCATCCTGACCGAACCGCACGCCTCGCTGACCGAGCAATACCAGGCGCTGCTGGGCACCGAAGGCGTCGCCTTGCGTTTCGCGGCCAGCGGCGTGGAGCGCATCGCGCAGATCGCCCAGCACGTCAACGAGCGTAGTGAAAACATTGGCGCGCGCCGCCTGCATACGGTGATGGAGCGACTGCTGGAGGCCTTGTCCTTCACCGCGCCCGCACGCGCCGGGCAGGAGGTTGAAGTAGACGCCGCTTTTGTTGAAACCCATCTGGGCGAACTGGTCCGTGACGAGGACTGGGCCCGGTATATCCTGTAGGCTCGCGCCATGGCTGAACACACGCCCACCGATATCCTGCTGCACCAGCGTTCGCGCGTTCTCGAAATCGCTTTCAACGACGGTGCCCGTTTTAATCTTTCCTGCGAATACCTGCGTACGCATTCGCCCTCGGCAGAAGTCCGCGGGCACGGCCCTGGCCAGGGCGTGCTGCAGACCGGCAAGGAGGCCGTCAACATCACCGGCATCGAGCCGGTGGGTAATTACGCGGTGAAACTGGTCTTCGACGATGGCCACGACTCCGGCCTCTATACTTGGGACTACCTCTACAAACTGGGTCATCAGTTCGACCACAACTGGCAGACCTATCTCGACGCGCTGGCGGAAGCCGGTTACACCCGTAAACCTCCGGTGGCCTGAGGCCCCTGTCGATGAGCGAGCGCGAGACCGATTTCGGCTACCAGCGGGTGCCGGAACACGAAAAAGCGGCCCGCGTGCGCGGCGTATTCGATTCGGTCGCGAGTCGCTACGACCTGATGAACGACCTGATGTCGCTAGGGCTCCACCGCCTGTGGAAACGCCTTGCCGTGCTGCTGGCCGGGGCGCGACCCGGCAATCGCGTGCTGGATCTGGCGGGCGGCTCGGGCGACCTGACCCGCTTGCTGGCACGCGACGTCGGCCCGACCGGCGAAGTGGTCATCCTCGATATCAATCGCAGCATGCTGGAAGTGGGGCGCGACCGCCTGCTCGACGCTGGCCTTGCGCACAACGTGCGCTACACGCAGGCCAACGCCGAGGCGCTGCCGTTTGGCAGCAATACCTTTGATTTGGTTGTGATTGGCTTTGGTCTGCGCAACGTCACCCGCAAGGATCTCGCGCTGGCTGAAATGAACCGGGTGCTAAAGCCGGGTGGCCGGGCCTTTGTGCTCGAGTTCTCGCAGGTCAGCCAGCCCCTGCTGGCGCGCCTCTATGACCTTTATTCCTTCAAGCTGCTGCCGCGTATGGGCAAGCTGTTTGCCAACGACGAAGCCAGCTATCGCTATCTTGCCGAATCCATCCGCATGCATCCGCCGCAGGCGGAACTCGCCGGGATGATGCGCACCGCCGGCTTCGGGCAGTGCCAATACGTCAACATGCTGGGTGGCGTAGTGGCGCTGCACGGCGGGGTGAAGCTGTGAGCATCGGTACCGGCATCTGCGGAGATCGTTCGTGATTGCCCAGCTGCTGGCGCCGCAACGCGTGCTTGGCCTGATCGCGACCGGGCTCAACCGCGTGCTGGCCGGACAACCCGCGGCGCAGGCCGAGCTCGCCAAGCTGAACGGCCGCGTGCTGGATGTGCGCGTTTCGCGGCTTGGCTGGCGGGTCTGTGTGGCGTTCGAGGACAACGGCGTGGTGCTGGCCACCAGCAGCGCCCGTCAGGCCGATGTGCGCATTGAAGGCAGCCTGTCGGATCTGCTGGCCATGGGCCGGGCCCGCCAACGCGGCGAGCCGGTACCAGCGGGCAAGGTCAGACTGGAAGGCGATCTGGCGACCGTACAGCTGACGCAGGCGGTATTCGAGGCGCTGGCGCTGGACTGGGAGGCTTTTCTCGCGCAGTACATGGGCGAACTGCCGGCCCGGCAGGCAGCGCGGGTCCTGGTGGGCTTGTTTGACTGGTTGGGTCGGGCGCGCAGCGGATTCGAGCGCGATGTGGGCGAGTTTCTCCGCACCGAAACGCGGCTGCTACCCGCGGCAGACGAAGTCGACGCGTTTGCCGCCGAGGTCATGCGCCTCGCGAACGATGTGGAGCGGGTGGCCGCGCGTCTGCAGCGTTTGCGCCAACGGGTGCGCCGCACATGAGGCTGCGTGCCGGCCATTTGCTGCGCGTCTTGTTTATCCAGCGCACGCTGGTGCGCCACGGTTTCGACGAAATCCTGTTTACCGTGCCGGTGCTGCGGCCGCTGAGCTACCTGCGCTACGTGCTGCCCTGGAACTGGTTTGGCCGTCAGTACGGGCCACGCGGTCCGCGCCTGCGGGCCGTGCTGGAAGAACTGGGGCCGCTGTTCGTGAAGTTCGGGCAGTTGCTGTCGACCCGTCGCGACCTGCTGCCAGACGATATCGCCGACGAACTGACCCGCCTGCAGGATCGGGTGCCGCCGTTTCCGGGCGCGCAGGCGCGCCAGATCGTCGAACGCGCCTACGGCCGACCGGTTACCGAAGTCTTCGCCGCGTTTGACGAGACGCCGCTGGCCTCCGCCTCCATTGCCCAGGTGCATGCCGCGCGTCTGCACGACGGCCGCGAGGTGGTGGTGAAGGTTGTGCGACCCGGCATCCGCCAGACCATCGAGCGCGACATTGGCCTGATGCGCTTTCTGGCCGATGCCGCCGAGAGCTACCTTAGCCACAGCCGTTTGCTGAAGCCCTCAAAGGTCGTCAACGAGTTCGAAAAAACCATCCTCGACGAACTCGACATGCTGCGCGAGGCGGCCAATGCCTCGCAGCTGCGCCGCAACTTCAGCGCCTCCCCGCAGCTTTACGTGCCGGAGGTGCACTGGGGCCTGACCCGACCCGGGGTGCTGGTGCTGGAACGGATCGACGGCATTCCGATCGCCAACGTCGGCGCGCTGCAGGAAGCCGGGGTCGATCTGCACCTGCTGGCCGCCAATGGGGTGGAGCTGTTCTTCACGCAGGTGTTTCGGGATCACTTTTTTCACGCCGATCTGCATCCGGGCAACCTCTTCGTGCGGCCGGGCGAAGACGGCAGCCCGCCGGTGTTTGTGGTGGTCGACTTCGGCATCATGGGCTCCTTGTCGGAGTTCGATCAGCGTTATCTGGCCGAGAATTTCCACGCCTTTCTGAATCGCGACTATCGCCGCGTGGCCGAGCTGCACGTCGAGTCCGGCTGGGTGCCGCGCGAAACGCGGGTGGACGATTTCGAGTTTGCGATTCGCACCGTCTGCGAGCCCATTTTCGACCGCCCGGTCAGCGAGATTTCGGTTGGGCAGCTGTTGCTGCGGCTGTTCCAGACCGCGCGCCGCTTCAATATGGAAATCCTGCCCCAGCTGCTGCTGCTACAAAAAACGCTGGTCAACGTGGAAGGCATCGGGCGCCAGCTCGATCCCGAACTGGACCTATGGCGCACCGCGCGCCCGGCGCTGGAGCGCTGGATGAAAGACCGGGTGGGCTTTGGCAGTTTGCTTCGGGCCAGCAAGGAGAGCGTGCCGCGCTGGATGAACCGCCTGCCGGAACTGCCGGGGCTGGCGTTCGATGTGCTGGAACGCCTGAAGCAAGGGCGGCTGGAAGTGTCGACCCACGACCAGATGCTGCACGAGATTCGGCGCGAGATTCGCAATGTGCATCGGCGCTTGTCGCATGCCGTGGTGGGCGCCGCGCTCCTGATGGCCGCCGGCGTGCTTTACGCGGTGGCGCCGGAATCGGTCAGCCGCTGGGGGGCATTTCCCGCCGGCAGCTGGTTGGCCGCCGGCGCGGGCATGTTGGTGTTGTTCGGCGCCTTCGCCGGGCCGCGGCGCTAGTCCGGAGTGGGCTCAGGGCGCCGCCGTCTGGCGCCGTTGCATCAGCGCCATGCCCTTTAGCAGGTTGAGCGCTTCAAAGACTTCGTAATCCGCTTTCGCCAGCGCCGCCTTCTCATCGCGAGAAGTCGGCTTATCCGTGCTCTCGGCCGGTTTCGCACCGGCTTTGTCCGGTACGGCGTTCGGATTGCTGAGGTGGCGGCTAAGCTCGGCTTCCTTCACAAAAAGGCCCTCGTCCGCGCTCATTTCCGTGACCTTCAGCTTGTCGATTTCGACGTCGGGGACAATGCCCTCGGCCTGAATTGATCGACCGCTTGGCGTGAAATAGCGGGCGGTGGTGATTTTGATCGCTGCCTTGTTGCTCATCGGCATGATGGTCTGCACCGAGCCTTTGCCGAAGGTGCGGCGGCCCATGATTAGCGCCCGATGCTGATCCTGCAGCGCGCCAGCGACGATCTCGGACGCCGACGCCGAGCCTTCGTTGACCAGCACAATCAGCGGCGCGCCTTCCAGCAGATCGGGCGCCTTGGCGTCGTAGGACAGCTTGGCGTCGGCGGTGCGGCCTTCGGTGTACACAATGCGGCCGGCGTCGAGGAAGGCATCCGAAACCGCGACCGCCGCACCCAGCACGCCGCCCGGATTGTTGCGGAGGTCCAGAATCGCGCCCTTCAGCTTGCCCTTGTTTTCGGTTTTCAGCTGGTCGAGTTGCTTGACCAAATCCTCGCCGGTGCGCGACTGAAAAGTCGCGATGCGCAGGTAGCCATAGCCGGCTTCGAGCAGGCGACCGCGCACGCTGCGCACTTTGATCAGGTCACGCACCAGCGTGAGTTCGATCGGTTTTTCGACGCCTTCTCGCAGCAGGGTGATGCCGATGGCTTCGCCCGGCTTGCCGCGCATGCGTTTGATGGCCTCATCCAGCGACAGGCCTTTGGTCGGCGTTTTGTCGAGCCGAATGATGGTATCGCCGGCCTTGATGCCGGCCCGGCTAGCCGGCGTGTCGTCGATCGGCGAGATGACTTTGAGGAAACCCCCTTCGGCGCCGACTTCAAGCCCCAGCCCGCCAAACTCGCCGGTTGTTCCTTCCTGTAATTCCTCGTAGGCCGTTTCATCCAGATAGGTCGAGTGCGGGTCGAGGCCCGACACCAGTCCCTTGATGGCGCTTTCGAGCAGCTGTTTATCCGACAGCTCTTCGACGTAGTCGGATTTCAGCTTGTGGAAAATCTCGACCAGCAGGCGGAGCTCATCGAGCGGGATGGACGGGGTCTGGGGTTGTGCCTGCGCGCTGACGGGCGCGGGTGCCGCCGGGGCTGGCTCCGCGGCGCTGGCCAAGTCGATGCCCTGGTTCATCAGCAGCGCGAGCGCGAAGGCGTAGCGAAGGTTCATGGGCGTGGGGCCACCTGGGAAGAGACGCCAGAACGGCGTGACGCCATTATGCCCGCCGCCGTCAGCCCCCGGTAGCGCGGGGCGGCATGGCGCACGGTCATGCGGAGTCCATATTTCTGAGTGTATGATGCGGCCCGGCCCCGAATCGCCGGGCTTTCCCTCACTTCCGACAGGACGCGGCCGACGCCGCCTACGCATGCCTCAACTAATCGAATTTGCTTCCAATCATCTGGCTCTGGTCGCCGCGTTTTTTGGCGTGCTCGGGGTGTTGTTGTTCACCTTGCGGCAGGCCGCGCACGACCTAAGCCCGAATCGCGCGGTCCAGATGCTCAATCACGAACACGCCGTGCCGGTCGACCTGCGTAGCGAGCAGGATTTCAACGCGGGTCACATCATCAATGCGCTGCGCGTGAGTCCGGAGGCGATTGCAGAGGGCGCGAGCGCGCTGCAAAAGTACCGAGAAAAACCGCTGCTGCTGTACTGCGAAACCGGCGCCTCCTGCCTCAAGCCGATCCAGACGCTGCGCAAGGCAGGATTCACCCGGGTCTACCGCCTGCAGGGCGGGCTCGCCGCATGGCGTAACGAAAACCTGCCCTTGCAATAAAGCCGTCAGCGCGCACCCCGGCTTCACGATTTTTTTCATTTCACGGAGATCCGTCCATGGCGACCAACGATTCCCCCGACGCGACCGGTCAAGGCCCGGTTGGCCAACTCGGCATTCAGAAGATTTACATCAAGGACATGTCGTTTGAGGCGCCCAACGCCCCGCGCATTTTCACCGAACAGCTGAGCCCGGCCCTTGACGTGCAACTCGCCAATGCGGCCACCACGCTGGCTGAAAATGTCCACGAAGTGGTGCTCACCGTGACCTGCACGGTCAAGCAGGACGAACGCGTGGTCTATCTCGTCGAAGTCCAGCAGGCGGGCATTTTCAATATCTCCGGCTTCAACGAGCAGACCCTGCCGGCGGTGCTGGGCACGGCCTGCCCCAATATCCTGTTTCCCTACGCCCGTGAGGCGATCAGCGATGTGGTGACCAAGGGCGGATTCCCGCAGCTGTTGCTGTCACCGGTCAATTTCGACGTGCTGTACGCGCAGGAAATGCAGCGTCGCGCGGCCGCAGAAGGTCAGGCCGCGCACTAGACGCGCATCGCCGCTTAAGGGCGTCTGATGTCTTCCGCCCCGGATGTAGTGGTGGTGGGGGCCGGGGCCTGGGGCACGGCGTTGGCCGGCGTGCTCGCCGCCAACGACCGGCCGGTGGCCCTGTGGGGGCGCGATTCGGCGCATCGGCAAGCGATGCGCGAGGCGCGCGAAAACCGGCGCTATTTGCCCGGCTTGCCGCTGCCTGCCAGCGTCACCGTCATTGATGATCCGGCCTCGCTCCCCGCCAGCTGTGCGCTGGCGGTCCTCGCGACGCCCTGTCAAACCACTCGCGACATTGCGACCTGGCTGCAGCGCGTGGCGCCCGGCTTGCGGGCGCTGATCTGCACGGCGAAAGGCCTGGAACTGGGCAGCCACCGCTTGATTCATCAGGTTGTGGGCGAGGTCTTCGGGCCGGATTTCCCGCTCGCGCTGCTGTCTGGTCCGACCTTCGCCCGCGAGGTGGCGGAGGGTCGACCTGCCGCCGTCACCCTTGCCGCCCGCGATGCGGATTTGGGCCGGCAGCTGCTGGCCCGCTTCCACACCCCGCGCTTTCGGCCCTATCTCACCGACGATTTACCCGGCGTTGCGCTGGGCGGCAGCGTTAAAAACGTGTTGGCGATCGCCGCCGGCGTTGCCGACGGATTGGCGCTGGGGGCCAATTCTCGCGCGGCGCTGATCACCCGCGGGCTGGCCGAGATGGCGCGTCTGGGGCTTGCCCTGGGTGCGCGGCAGGAGACCTTCATGGGGCTTTCCGGACTGGGCGATCTGGTGCTGACCTGTACCGACGATCAGTCGCGTAATCGCCGGTTTGGGCTGGCGCTAGGGCGCGGTGCGACGCTGACTGAGGCCGAGGCAGGGGTGGGTCTGGTGGAAGGGGCGACCACCGCCCTGTCGATGGAAGCGATCGCCGCAGAGCATGGTCTGGCGATGCCGATTAGCGCCGAGGTCGCCCGCATTGTGCGCGGTGACACCGTGCCGGCGGCGGCGGTGGCGGCACTGATGGCGCGCGAACCCGCGAGCGAATTTACGCCGCCTTAGCCCAATCCTGCATAGCCGTGCTGGCGTAAGCCCTCGTAGACCGCCACGGCGACCGCGTTGGACAGATTCAGACTGCGCGAATCGCTGCGCATGGGAATGCGCAGCCATTGGTCTTGTGGCAGTCCTTCTCGCAGCGTCGTCGGTAAACCGCGCGATTCCGGTCCGAACAGCAAGATATCACCCGCGCCTAGCGTGGCCTCCGGCAAGCGGCGGGTAGCGTGGGTGGTGAAGGCCCACACCCGGCGTTGGGGCAAGGCGTCGAGCAGGGCCGCATAGCTGTCGTGGACCGTGAGGCTCATGCGTTCGGCATAGTCGAGCCCGGCCCGGCGCAGCGCCCGGTCAGAAATGTCGAAACCCAGCGGACGAATGAGGTGCAGCCGCGCCCCGACGTTCACGCACAGCCTTATAATGTTGCCCGTATTCGGCGGAATCTCAGGCTCGTAGAGGGCGACTTCAAACATGGGGCGGGAAACACAGGCAATGATTAGCACGCAAGCGCAGGAAACGCGGCTGGCAACCACGTTTTGTGGAATGCCGTTCAACTCGCCACTGGTTCTGTTGTCGGGCTGCGTCGGCTTCGGCGAAGAATATACGCGGGTAGAGGGCTTTTCCAACGCAGACGTGGGCGCCATTTGCCTGAAAGGCACCACGCTCGCGCCGCGTCTGGGCAATCCGGCGCATCGCGTGTTCGAGACCTCGGCCGGCATGTTGAATGCGATTGGCCTGCAAAATCCCGGCGCGCATCACGTGGTGAAAGAAATCTTGCCGCGACTCGATTTCACCGAGACCCGGTTTATCGCCAATGTGTCCGGCTCGACGGTGGAGGAGTACGAGGAAGTCACCCGCATTTTTGATGACTCGCCGATCGATGCGATCGAAATCAATATCTCGTGCCCCAACGTGAAAGAAGGCGGGGTCGCTTTCGGCAATAGCCCAGACATGTCGGCCCGGGTGGTGGAAGCCTGTCGGCGCGCCACCCGTAAACCGATCATCACCAAGCTTTCGCCCAATCAAACCGACATCGCCGAAAACGCGCGGCGTTGCCTCGAAGCCGGCAGCGATGGCTTTGCGGTCATTAACACGCTGATGGGCATGGCAATCGACGCCGAGCGGCGGCGGCCGGTGATCGGCAACAATCAGGGCGGGCTGTCAGGGCCGGCCATCAAACCCATCGCCTTGCTGAAAGTCTGGCAGGTCTATCAGGTCTGCAAGCCGCACGGTATTCCCATCATCGGGCAGGGCGGCGTGGTCAGCGCAACGGATGCAATTGAATTCATGCTGGCCGGGGCGAGCGCGGTGGGTGTTGGCACCGGGCTGTTCTACGAACCGCTGGCCTGCAAGGCCTTGAACGAGGGGATCAACGACTACCTCGTGCGTCATGGCTATGCACGGGTCAGCGATCTCGTGGGGGCGTTGCAGTTGAACGGCGTGGCGCCGCCGGTCGTCGCCTGCACCGTCGACTAGCCTAAAGCGGCGAGTGTGGTCGATAGGCCGGGATTATTCCCGCGCCGCGTCTTTGATATCCCGCGGGTCGATGCCAAGGCTGCGCAGCTTCCTGTAGAGGTGCGTGCGTTCGATACCGACTTTTTCCGCCACCCGGCTCACGCTGCCTTCGCACAGGGTCAGCTGGTATTCGAGATAGTGCTTTTCAAAGCGTTCGCGCGCCTCGCGCAGCGGCAAATCAAAGCCCGGCGGTACGGCGTCCAACTCGAGCCCGGGCCGCAAGCCCAGCGCCTGGGTGATTTCGTAGGCTTCGATCGTGTCGGTGTTGCCCAGAATCAGCAGTCGTTGCACCAGATTCCGTAATTCGCGGACATTGCCCGGCCAGTGATACTCGCGCATCCGCGCGCGCGCGCCGGGCGCGAGTTCGCGGCGGGGTAGCCCCTCGCTGCGCACGAAGTAGTTCAGGTAATGCGCCAGCAGTTCTTCGAGGTCTTCCAAGCGGTCCTGCAGCGCCGGCACATGCAGCGGCACCACGTTGAGGTGGTAGTAGAGATCATCCCGAAAGCGGCCCTGCGCTACCTCGTCCTGCAGGTCTTTGCGGGTCGCGGCGATGATGCGCACATCAACGCTGACCGCCTCGCGGCCGCCCACCCGCAGCATCGACTGCTGTTCCAGCGCGCTGAGGAGGCGCGCCTGCGTGCTGGGGTCCATGTCGGCAATGTCTTTCAGAAACAGCGTGCCGCCATTGGCCTGCTCCAGCGAGCCATAGGTGACGTGTCCGTCGACCTCGGTCCCGAAGAGTTCGGCGTCGGGATTTTCGCGCGCGAGTCCCGCCACGCCGACCGCAATGAACGGATTCGAGGCCCGCGGGCTGTGCTGGTGAAGAAAGCGCGCCAGCACTTCCTTGCCGGTTCCGGAATCGCCGGTGATGAAGACCGCGGTCTTGTGTGGGGCGAGGCGCAGGACGCTGGCGCGCAGTTGTTCCATCACCCGGCTGCGGCCGATGGGTTCGGCGTAGGACACGGCGCCGCGCCGCAAGCCCTGGTTTTCCTGCTGCAGGTTGGCCGCTTCCAGCGCGCGCTGGATGGTGATCAGCAGCTTTGCGATCGATAGCGGCTTTTCGATGAAGTCGTAGGCGCCGAGGCGGGTGGCCTCGACCGCGGTTTCTACCGTGCCGTGGCCAGACATCATGATGACCGGCACGTCGACCTCGCCATCGACCGACCATTCCTTGAGCAGCGAAATGCCGTCGGTATCGGGCATCCAGATGTCGAGCAGGACCAGATCGGGTCGTCGTTGGCGGCGCGCCTCGCGGGCGGCAGCGGCATTCTCGGCGAGGCTGATCTCGAAGCCCTCGTCTTCAAGGATTTCCTTGACCAGCACGCGGATGTCGGGCTCATCGTCCACGACCAGAATATGACGGGCAGTCATGACAGCCTCCGGCGGTCGGTCGCGCCGTCATTCGGCGCTTCATCAGTGGTGACGGGCAGGCGGATTGTAGCCCGCGCGCCACCCCCGTCGACATTCTCCAGCGTCACGACGCCGCCATGTTCCTCGATAATTTTTTTCACGATCGCGAGCCCGAGCCCGGTGCCGCGGGATTTGGTCGTGACGTAGGGCTCGAAGATATTGGGCAGGAGATCGGTCGGGATGCCATCGCCCTGATCGGTCACGCAGATTTCCACGTGATTGCCCGTGTCGGTATGCAGTTGCCGCGTGCTGAGGGAGACCACGCCCGCCGGCCGGGCGCTGCTGGCTTCCAGCGCATTTTTAACCAGATTGTTGAAAACCTGCCGCAAGCGGCCGGCGTCGACCGGAATGGCCGGCAGCATGGCGTCGAAATCGAGCTCGAAGCGGGCATCGGGCCTGGCGCTGCGGTACAAATCGACCACCGCGGAAATCAACTGGTTGAGGTTGGTGCGCTCGTGGCTGATGGCCGGCATGCGCGCATAGTCCGAGAAGGTGTTGACCATGGCCTTCATGGTCTCGACCTGCTGAACGATGGTGGTGGTCAGGCGGTCCAGCGTTTCGGCATCGGGCGGCGCCATCTTCGCGAGGTACTTTTGCCGGAGTCGCTCGGCCGAGAGCTGAATCGGCGTCAGCGGATTCTTGATTTCATGCGCCAGACGGCGCGCCACTTCCGACCAGGCCGCATCGCGCTGACCCTGAATCAGCGCGGTGATGTCATCGAAAACCACCACATGGCCAGCGCCGGAGCCGGCGGCCAGCGACAGGGCACTGCCGCGACACATCAGCACCTGTCGGCCGGTGCGGCTGAAGATCTGGCTTTCCTGCTGCCAGCGGGTGTCGCCCGCCGTCAGCCGGGCGCTGACGCATTCGACGAAAGGCTGCAGGTGCTCGCGCTGGTCCGGTAACGCGCTCAACAAGACGCCGGTGACGCCGGCTTCCGGCAAATCCAGAATCCGGCGGCCGGCATCGTTAATCGTGGTGACAATGCCGGCCGGATCCAGCGCCAGCACCCCGGACGACAGTTCGCGCAGAACCGTGTTGACGTAGCGATGCTGCGTGTCGACCTCGCTGCGCGCGACCGCGATGCGGCGGGTCATGTCGTTGAAGGAACTCACCAGAAAGCCGACGTCGTCGTTGGTGTTGACCGGCAGGGTCATCGTGTAGTTGCCCGCCGCGACGGCCGCCGTGCCGGCGGCCAAATCGCTGATCGGCGCGGTCAGCCGGCGGGCCGAGTAGAACGCGGCCCAGATCGCGGTGGCGATACTCGAGAGGAGCACCAAGGTCAGCGTCATGGCGAAGCTGAGTTTCAGCTTGCGGCGCAGGTAAACCAGTTCCTGATATTTGGCATGCGCCGACTCGACGCTGGCCGCCAGTTCGTTCATGCCGGCGGCGACCGGAAACAGCGCCTGTAGCACCCGACCGCCGCGGTCGAGGTTGTCGTCCGGTAGCGCAACGGCGACGCGCACAAACAGGCCCTCGTTGCCGATGGGTTCCAGTCCAATGTACGAGCGGCCCTGTTTGACCTGCAGCAGCGTAGCTGCCGACGGGATATTGGGTACCAGATCGGTCCCGGCCTTGCTTGATTGCAGCAGCCGGCCTTGCACGGTGACCACCGCCAGTTCTTCCGCGCCGATGCGGCGACGGAGTTGGTTGAGGTCGCTCTCGCCTGGATCCCAGGCTTCGGCAACCACCGTGTTGCCCGGGTCGCGCAGCGCGCCCAGATCGAGGACTGCCGTGCGGGGGCCGCCGGCGCTGAGTTCTTCGGCCAGATTCTCGGTCTGCGCCAGCACTTCGCGCATCCGCAAATCGAGCGCGCTACGGCTGAGCTCCAGCGCATCGTTCAGGGCGTGGTCGATGTGGACGTCGAACCAGCTGTCCACGCCGCGCATCAGGAAATTCATCGAGAAACTGAACAGCACGCAAATCGGCAACACCGAAAGCATCACGAAAATAGTCAGCATCCGCAGGGTCAGGCGGGCGCCGGGCGCACGGCGGCGCAGCTTGCGGAGTAGTTCGCGGACGTTGATCGCGATGATCGCGGTAAACGCCGCCAGACCGAGCAGATTGGTGATCAGCAGCAGCGAGAAGAGGTCGCCGAAGCGGCCGGAGTTCTGGATGGCCGCGCTCATCAGCACCAGCGAGGCGAGCAGGGAGACGCTTAACAGGCCGATGGTGCCGGCCACCGCCAGACGGGGCCTCATGGCGAAAGGCCCCAGGTGTGCCAGCCGGTAGAAACCCACCAGCCGGGTGAAATCCAGACCAGCGGTCGCATGGGCGCCGGCAGCTCATCGGTCAACAGGCGAAGGCGGGCGCGAGCCTCGTAGCGCACGGGGGGCGCGTCGGGACAGTCGGCGCAGGGCAGGACCTCCGTCCATTGGCCGAGCGCGGCCAGCGCTTCATCGCTGGTCTTGAAGGTACGGGTTTGCGAGCTGTCCGATTCCAGCAGCGAGTAACGTTCCGAGAGGGCATGTCTGGAAAGCGAAAAACGCCGCGTTGTGCCGGCGACGCGGGCGTCCGGCCACAGGCGGCGCTGGCGGTAGACCAGAGTCTCGATCTCAAAAAACAGGGTAATGCCGTTGTCCAGTGCTTCGATGACATCCTCATCAAGCGCAAAGCTGCTGCTGACGGCCACCGTGATCTGATGCTCGGCCAGATTGGCGGTGGCGTGGTCGATGCGCACGCCGCCGGCGGCGCTCGGCTGGGTCAGACCGACGCATACCAGCAGCAGGAGATGGCGCAGCAGGCTAGCCATCTGAACGTTTCCGCAAAAGGCTGTAGAAGAAGCCGTCCATTCGCTCTTCTCCGGTCAGAATCTGGCGCCCGTGTCCGGTGGCGCGGCCCCATGAGACCTCGATCGGCAGGACCTCGCAATCGGTCTTTGCGGCGCAGAATTCGCGGACCAGATGTTCGTTTTCGGCGGGCAATACCGAGCAGGTGGCGTAAAGCATAAGCCCGCCGGCGGCCAGCGTTGGCCAGAGCTGGTCAAGCAGGCGGCGTTGGGTGTGCGCCAGAGCGGCAAGGTCTTCCGGGCGACGGTGGAGCTTGATGTCCGGATGGCGGCGAATCACCCCGCTGCCGGAGCAGGGGGCATCAAGCAGGATGCGGTCGAAGGGGACGCCGTCCCACCAGCTGTCCGGATCGCCTGCATCGCCCTGACGAATGGCACAGGCGAGTCTCAGGCGTGTCACGCTTTCCCTGATTGCGCCAAGGCGAGTTTCGTTGAGGTCGAGGGCGAGCAGGTCGATCTGGCCGGCGGTCAATTCAAGCAGGTGCATGGTCTTGCCGCCGGGGGCTGCGCAGGCGTCGAGCACGCGGTGGCCGGCCCGTGGCGCGAGGAGGGGGGCGGCGAGTTGCGCGGCAAGGTCCTGAACGGAACAAAGCCCTTCGGCAAAGCCGGGAAGCTCGCGCACCGGCATCGCCTGGGCGAGGACGACGGCCTGCGGCGCGGCGCTGACCGCGCTGGCCTGAATCCCTGCCGCCAGCAGTTGGGCGAGATAGTCGTCCCGTGTTACCCGCAAGGCGTTGACCCGCAGGCTAAGCGGCGGCCGGGCGTTAGCCGCCGTGAGGAGCGCTTGCCAGTCGTCCGGCCAGGCCTTGGCCAGCTTGCCGATGAGCCACTGCGGATGATCCCATTGGGCCTCGGGGCCCTCGTCGGCGCCGGCCTGCAGGGCTTGGCCCCGCCGTTCGGTATTCCGCAACACCGCATTGACCAGACCTTTGGCCCACCCGCGGTCCAGCAGCTGGCAGGCGGCGACCGACTCGTTCACCACCGCGTGCGGCGGGCAGGACATCTCCCGCAACTGGTAGATCCCAGCGAGAAGCAGGCATTCCAGCAACGTTTCCCGGCTGCGCAAGGGGCGTTCGAGCACGTCGGCGAGGCGGGCCCGAAGACTGAACACCTGACGCAAGACGCCGTAGACGCATTCCTGCAGGAAGCCCTGCTCGCGGGGATCACCCAGACGCGGGCGGTATTGTTCCAGCGCGCGATCCAGTGAAAAACCACCTGCAATCACCAGCTCCAGGCACTCGGCGATGGCCGCGCGCAGCGGCAGTGTGGGTCTAGCCCGCGGGTTGGAGGCGCGATCGATAGCCATTAATGAACTCGCGCGCTTGCATGAGCTTTTTGCCTGCTGGCTGCAGGCTCAGGATTTCCAGCGCGCCCGCGCCGGTAGCCACCCTGAGACGGTCGCCGTCCAGGGCAAGTTCGCCGGGCTTGGCATCGGGTAGCGCCGGTCCGCTTGTGGCGCTAAGGATGTTTGCCTGAATGGCGCCGAGCGATGCGGTGGCCAGTGGGGATGGACTGAGCGCCCTGATCTGGCGCGCCAGCTCGCTCGCAGGCCGTTGCCAATCGAGCTCGCGGTCGCTGCGCTCGAGCTTGCGGGCATAGGTCACCAGCGCCTCATCCTGCTCGACCGCTGGCGGTGTGCCGGCGGCAAACGCGCCCAGGCTCTCGAGCAGGCAACTTGCGCCGAGCGCCGCCAGCCGGTCGTGCAAGCTGCCACCCGTATCATCCGGCCGAATCGGGGTGGCGCGTGCCAGCAGAATCGGGCCCGCGTCCAGCCGTTCGACCATGTGCATGATGGTGATGCCGGTTTCCTGGTCGCCGGCCATCAGGGCGCGTTGGATTGGTGCTGCGCCACGCCAGCGCGGGAGCAGCGAGGCATGGACGTTGATGGCGCCCAGACGCGGCGCCTCGAGTACCGCGCGCGGCAGGATTTGACCGTAAGCCGCGACCACCAGCAGGTCGGCCCCAAGCGCGCGCAGGTTGGCGATCGCGGTTTCATCGCGCAGTGATGCAGGCTGATACACCGCCAGGCCCTGGGTCACCGCCAACTGCTTGACCGCGCTTTCGCGCAGTTGCTGGCCACGGCCAGCGGGTTTGTCGGGCTGGGTATATACCGCAATGACGGACAGTTCCGGTCGGCCGAGCAGCGCGCCGAGCGATGCTGCCGCGAACTCCGGCGTGCCCGCGAAGATAATTTTCAATTGGGTCACCTGCGCTGTCCTGACTGGAGTCGGCAAGTGCCAACCGGCTGCATGCTACCGGCGGCAGGCCGTCGGCGTTGTTCAGAGCGCAAGACGTTGCGCTTTTTCGAACTTGCGGCGGATGCGGGAGCGTTTGAGGGTCGAGAGACGATCGACAAAAAGTTTGCCATCGAGGTGGTCAAGTTCATGCTGGACACACACCGCGAGAGACCCTCACAGGTCAGTTCGAAAAACTGACCGTCAACATCCTGCGCGCGGACCTTGATCCAGCTTGCCCGCTCAACCGTCTCGTAGGTGTCCGGAACAGACAGACAGCCTTCCTCCATCACATCTTTGCCCTGACGTTCGAGGATTTCAGGGTTGATGAATGTGCGGGGTTCGTTGCATTCACGAGAGATGTCGATCACCACAATGCGCTGCGCGAGATTCACCTGAGGCGCGGCCAAGCCGATGCCGGGTGCCTTGTACATCGTCTCGAACATGTCCGAAACCACGCGCTGAAGCGCCGTCCCGAACTGGGTGACCGGCGCGGCCGGTTTACGCAATCGGGGGTCGGGGTAATGAAGGATGGGCAAGACGGCCACGGCGGAAAGTCCACACAGCTAGAGCCGGGAAGAATATGGAGTAGGGCGGGCTACGGCAACCCCGCAACAGCAGTCTTTTTACCGGCCCGGAAACCGGTAGGCGATTTCGCCACCGCTCTGCTAAACTTCATTAACCTACATGCCCAAGAGCATTGAAATGCATAGAAAAATTCTCTTTTCTATGGTCCTGATTCTCAGCAGTCGCCTGCTCTGGGCCGCTGAAGTTCAGTTGAACCCCACGCATCCCCAAGCCTACACAGTGGTGAAGGGCGATACGCTGTGGGACATCGCCGGACGATTTCTGGCCCATCCCTGGCAGTGGCCCGAGGTCTGGCAGGTAAACCCTCAGATTCGAAACCCCAATCTGATTTACCCGGGCGATGAAATCACCCTGAGTGAAAAGGACGGCAAGCCGGTGCTGTCGCTGGTGCGTCGCGGGGATCGTCATTTCAAACTCACGCCGTCCGTGCGCGAAAGCGTGCGGCAAGACCCCATTCCGGTCATTCCGCTGGACGCCATCAGTCAATTTCTTAGCCGTCCGCTGGTGCTCAGCAAGGAAGCGCTCGATAGGGCGCCCTATGTGGTCGGCGCGCTCGACGGTCATCTGGCAGTTGGCGGTGAGAACCGCGTCTATATTCGGGGCTTGACCGAGGAGTACGGCACGCGGCTCAGCATTTTCCGCAGAGGCAAGGCCTATGTGGACCCGGCGACCGGCATCAATCTGGGCTACGAGGCGCTCCATATCGGTGACATGGAACTGACCGAACGGGGCGAGACTAGCGCCGGACACGTGCTGTGGAGTAATCGGGAAATTCTCAAAGGCGATCGGCTCATGCCGCAGGAGGATCAGGAATATCCGGCGTTCCTGCCCAAGGCGCCCTCCAAGGCGATCAACGGCCTGATTATCTCCGTCGTCGACGGGGTGAGCCAGATTGGTCAATACAAGGTCGTGGTAGTGAACAAGGGCAAGGCGGATGGACTGGCCATTGGCGACGTGCTGGCCATTTACCAGCGTGGCGCCCAAATTGCTGACCCCATCGGGAGCGAAATGGCCGTTTACCGCCACCGCGATGAGATGCGAGCAGCAAGCGCCCAAAATCCATCCGCCGTGGGCCGCTTTTTCGACCGGATCGCAGATGGCGTGCGGGATGCCAAACTGGCCACCGATGCTGCCTTGGGCGAACCGATAGGCGGAGTGCCGGACAAGGTTCTTCTGCCCGACGAGCGTGCCGGGGAAATGATGATCTTCCGCACATTTGAGAACCTGAGTTTTGGGCTGGTGATGAGGACCCAGCGGCCGGTGCACGTTGAGGATCAGATCCGCAACCCTTGAACCCCACTTGATCCCGGGGTGGTCGCCCCGGTTATGCTCCTCGCCGATGGACAAAGGACTGGACATCGACGAACTCGCCCTGGTCGGCGTGGCGCACGCCGCGCTCAACGACCGGCCTGTCGTGCTCGGCGGGTTTATTCAAGATTTCCTTCGCGAACGCGCTGAATTACCCGAGTTGACGGTCGCTCGCCGTCGGCTAGAGCGACTGCTACGCCAACAGGACCTGCGCGCGGATTGGCAGGTTGCTGACACCGTGGGCGAGTGGCTGTTAAACCCGCGGAATGCCCTGCTTGTTTGCGGTGAAGCGTCTTATCCGAAACTGCTGGCGGCAATTCCCAAGCCGCCGCCCGTGCTGATGGTTTGTGGCGATGCGAGGCAGCTTGTTTTGCCGCAAGTTGCGGTCGTCGGCAGTCGGCGCGCTACCCAGGCCGGTCGGGAGATCGCCTACGAGCTTGCCCGGGACCTCACCGGCCAGGGGCTGGCGATTACCAGTGGTCTGGCCAGCGGGATCGATGCGGCGGCCCATCGGGGGGCCTTGGATGGCGCCGGCGTGACCATCGCGGTGTTTGGTTGCGGGCTTACTCATATTTATCCGCCCACGCATCGCGCGCTGGCGGCGGAAATCAGCGACACGGGTACGCTGGTGTCCGAATTTCCGCTCGCAGCGCGGCCAAGCCGTTATTCCTTTCCGCGCCGAAACCGGGTCATCAGCGGCCTTGCGCTGGGCAGTCTGGTCGTTGAGGCCGCGCTGACCAGCGGGTCATTGATCACGGCAATGCAGGCGCTGGAACAAGGGCGTGAAGTTTTTGCTGTTCCGGGACCCATCCGTAGCGCACTCAGTCAGGGCTGCCACGCCCTGATCAAACAGGGCGCCGTGCTCACCGAAACCGCGGCCGACATCCTGCGGGAACTCTCGGGCTTTCAAGGCATGCTCTCACCCAGCCCCCAAGCTGTGCACGAGACCCCGCCAACCGTGTCAGACCCGCGGGAGCAACGTGTGCTTGAGGCCTGCGACTTTGAAGCCTGTCACTTCGACCGACTCCTCGATCGCACCGGATTGACGGCTCCGGAGCTTTCATCCATCCTCACGGCCCTCGACATGAAGGGGTTAGTGCGGTCCGAATACGGCGGCACGTTTGTCCGGATTGCTAAATCCCGCGCTTAATTCAATGCTCATCCAGTGAGGCGGATCCCTCCGCCACCTTTCGCGAACGTCGCGCCCAGCCCGATCGCCCCCGCTGGCGAGCCCCGAGGCCTAGCATGCAGCACACGGTGATTGACGTCCTCATCTATATTTTCGAGCACTATGCCGAGGACGATTCCGAGGTACTGGACGACCACGATCGGTTGAAAGTCCTGCTGCGCGAAGCCGGCTTCGAGCCTGCAACCGTCAGGCGAGCGCTCGATTGGCTGGATGAGCTGGCGGCCAACGCGCCGGATCTGGATGCGGCTACTGATAGCGGCTCCGCCATGCGCTGCTACACGCCGGAAGAACAGTTCAGGCTTGACGCAACCTGCCGCGGCTTCCTGCACTATCTGGAAACCAACGGCGTGCTGGAGTTCGCCAGTCGCGAACTCATCATCGATCGCGTGATGGCGCTGGATGTGAAAAGTATTGATGTCGAACAACTCAAATGGGTGGTGCTGATGGTGTTGTTCAATCTGCCCGGCTATGAAAATGCGTATTTCTCGATGGAAGACATCGTCAATGAAGGCGCCCACGGCGTTTACCACTAAGCCGTCCCCGACCCGCCCGAAAACCATTTGCGCGCCGCGACTTCGCTAGAGAAACCCATGTCACACAATTTGGTCATCGTCGAATCGCCCGCCAAGGCGTCCACGATCAAGAAATATCTGGGCCCGGACTTCGACGTCCTCGCGTCCTACGGTCACGTTCGTGACCTGCAACCCAAGGAAGGGGCGGTCGATCCGGAACATCGCTTTGCGATGAGCTATGAGGTGATCGAGAAAAACGCCAAGTACGTTGACGCCATCACGCGCTCGGCCAAAAAAGCCGACGCGCTTTATCTTGCAACCGACCTTGACCGCGAAGGGGAAGCCATCTCCTGGCACATCCTCGAATTGTTGAAGCAGCGCAAAGCGCTCGACGGCAAGAAAGTGTGCCGCGTGGTGTTCCACGAAATCACGCCACGGGCGATTCAGGAAGCGGTCGCCAATCCGCGCGAAATCTCGATGCCGATGGTCAATGCCCAGCAAGCGCGCCGGGCACTCGATTATCTGGTGGGCTTCAACCTCTCGCCCCTCCTGTGGAAAAAAATCAGGCGCGGCCTGTCGGCGGGGCGGGTGCAAAGTCCGGCGCTGCGCCTGATTTGCGAGCGTGAAGCCGAAATAGAAAAGTTCGTCCCGCGGGAATACTGGTCGGTCGAAGCTGACATGAACGCCGCGGCTGGCCCTTTCACTGCACGCTTGTCTGAGTTGGGCGGGGAAAAAGTTCGCCAGTTCACGGTCACGAGTGCGACTCAGGCGGAAGAGGTAAAAGCCAGAATCATGGAAAGCTCCAACGGGAGCTTCACCGTGGTGTCGATTGAGCGCAAGCAGCGCAAACGCCACCCGGCACCGCCGTTCATCACCTCGACGCTGCAACAGGAGGCCGTGCGCAAACTGGGCTTTACCGCGCAACGGGCGATGCGGGTCGCGCAGCAGCTCTATGAGGGCATCGATACCGGGAATGGTGCCGAGGGACTCATTACTTATATGCGTACGGACTCGCTCAATCTGGCGAGCGAGGCGGTGGCTGAACTGCGCGACTTCATCGCGCGGGAGTACGGCGGCAATGCGCTGCCCGACAAGCCGCATGTATACAAAACCAAGTCCAAAAACGCCCAGGAAGCGCACGAGGCCATACGGCCGACCTCGGCGTTGCGGACACCGGCGGCGATCCGGCAACGCCTGACGCCGGAACAGTTCAAACTCTACGAACTCATCTGGAAACGAACTGTCGCCTGCCAGATGAATCCGGCGCTGATCGACAGCGTCGGCGTCGACCTGAAGTCGACCGGCGATGCGGTCTTCCGGGCGACTGGCATGACGATCGCCGAGCCCGGCTTTCTCAGCGTTTACGCCGAAGGACAGGACGAGGAGACCGCCGAAGAGGGCGCGCTGCCCCCGCTGGTCGAGGGCGAGAAAGTGCAGTTGGGAGACGTGCGCATCGACCAACACTTTACGGAGCCACCGCCGCGGTATTCCGAAGCCAGCCTCGTGAAAACCCTTGAGGAATACGGGATCGGCCGTCCGTCGACCTACGCCTCGATTATCTCGACGCTGATGCAACGCGCCTACGTCGAACTCGACCGCAAGCGTTTTCGGCCGACCGACATCGGCCGGATCGTGAGTAACTTCCTGAGCAATCACTTCAGCAACTACGTCGACTACGACTTCACCGCCAGACTTGAAGATGATCTGGACGCGGTATCCCGCGGTGAGCGCGACTGGATTCCCTTGCTAGAGGAGTTCTGGCAACCGTTCCAGGGCACTCTGAAGGACAAGGAGGCCAGCGTGTCGCGCAAGGAGGCCACGCAGGCCCGTGCGCTCGGCATGGACCCGGTTTCCGGTCTGCCCGTATCCGCCCGGATGGGACGGTATGGCGCCTATATCGCTATCGGCGATCCCGAGGCTGAGGAAAAGCCAAAGTTCTATGGGCTTCGACAGGGGCAGCGGATCGACACGATCACCCTGGAAGAGGCCCTCGCCCTGACCAAACTGCCGCGGCAGATCGGGGCCACTCTGGAAGGCCAGGCCATTTCTGCCAACATCGGCCGCTTCGGGCCTTACATCAGGTATGGCGACAAATACGTCTCCCTGAAGGCTGAAGACGACCCTTACACCCTGCAGATCGAACGCGCGCTGGAGCTGATCGAAGCCAAAAAGCAGGCCGATGCTGCCCGCTTGATCCGCGATTTCACCGAGGTCGGCATTCGAATCTTGAATGGCCGTTTCGGGCCATACGTGACTGATGGCGCCAAAAATGCGCGCATTCCGAAAGAAACCGACCCGCTCAGTCTGTCGCTTGAGGACTGCCAACAACTGCTGTTGACCGCGAAGCCTGCATTTGGTCGCGGGCGCGCGGCAGCGGCCAAAGCCAAGGCGCCAAGCAAGCCGGTAAGCGAAGCCGCTGGCAAGACGGGTGCGACCGGCGCCGGTGGCAAGCGGGCCGCAGCCAAGCCCGCCGCGACCAAGAAAACAACAAAGAAGAAAGCCACCGCCAAAGCGGCAGGGAAGGTAGCCAAGTCGGGCAAAAAGGGGACCGCCAAGCCGCGGACCGCAATTGCCCGTGCTCCGCGTGCGGCCAAAAAAGCCACATCGGGGATGGAGTAACGCGTCGGCACCGGCAACGAGGGCAAATTTGTGGTTGACACAAGGGGACTGAGTTAAGACAATTTCTGGCTACCGTTTTGGAGGGGTACCCAAGCGGTCAACGGGAGCAGACTGTAAATCTGCCGGCTCTGCCTTCGTAGGTTCGAATCCTACCCCCTCCACCAAAACTGTCTTGGCACGCGGACGATGAAGAGCGCGGAACTGGATGCGCGGGTGTAGTTCAATGGTAGAACTTCAGCCTTCCAAGCTGACTGCGTGGGTTCGATTCCCATCACCCGCTCCAACAGTCGGCCGGCAATCAGGAAACGGCTGAAGAATTTAAGGGGTGCTCGCGCTAGCGCGATTCCCCGGACTGACGGTTCGACGGGTTTTATGCCCATATAGCTCAGTCGGTAGAGCAAGTGACTGTTAATCACTGGGTCGGCGGTTCGAGTCCGTCCCGGGGAGCCATTTTTACAATGGCAGGTGCTTTTCCCTCACGCCGCTCCCGGCGTGCCTCCCGTAGCCGGCATCGTCCGAAGGTGCACATCCCGCTGCGGGAACGGAATTTCGATGCCCTCAGCCGCAAAGACCTCGTAAATCCGCCGGTTCAACTCGTGCCGCAGGTCGAGTCTGTGCGGCATCTCGCGCGCATACACCTGTAGTTCGATCAGAAGCGCGCTATCCCCAAAGCTTTGGAAGACCGCCCCGGGCGCAGGTTCGCGCAGCACCTTCTCGTGCGCGTTCGCGATGCCAAGCAGAAGTCCCAGCGCCTTTTCGACGTTGGTGCCGTAGGCAATGCCAACCGGAATGACCAACCGCGTCACCGAATCGGTCAGCGTCCAGTTCACGAAACGCTCCGTGATGAAATTACGGTTGGGCACGATGATTTCGCGATTATCGGCATCCGCAATCGTGGTCGCGCGGATCTGAATCCGCGCGACCCGCCCGGACAAATCACCAATCGTCACGAAGTCGCCCACCCGAATCGGTCGCTCAAACAGCAGAATGAGCCCGGAAATAAAATTGGCGAAAATTTCCTGCAAGCCAAAACCCAGACCAACCCCCAATGCCGCAACCAGCCACTGAACCTGCGACCAGCGCAATCCGAGCGTGCTGAGCGTGAGGCTGAAGCCCACGGCGGCGATGATGTAGCGCACCAGCATGTTGACTGCATAGCGGCTACCGCGATGCATCGGAAAGCGTCGTAGGACGGCGATCTCGAGGAGGCTCGGCATGTTGCGCGCAGCCAGCACGCTTACGGTTGCAATCAGCCCCGCGAGTACCGCGCTGGCCAGCGTGATCGGCGCCCCGTGCAGAATACCGGTGCCATCCTTCACCTGAACTTCCCACAGCGTGACCTGCTCCAGCGCACCCAATGCGGGCAGCACTTCCCGCCAGATGCCGAACAGACCCACCGCGGCTGACCATCCCACGAGATTGCGAAAAATCAGGCGCGACTGGGCGCTCATGGTCGCCAGGTCGGGCGTGTAGGTCGGGCTTCTTCGCCCTGCCTCCTGCGTCTCCGCACTGCCGTGGGCGTCGGCGTCGAGTTCCGGGCTCATCGTGCTTTGCGCGAGCGTTAGCCAGCGCAAGGCCAACTGGTAAGTAACAACCGCCGCGAGCACGAGCACCGCCGTCTGCAGCCCGTAGGCACTGAGTGCCAGTGCGGCGTACTGGTAGCCGAGCACGCTTAACACGCAGAGCAGAACAGGGGTGGCCCAGGCGGCTACCGCACAGGCTCGCCACCACGAGGACAGGACAAACGCGCGCGGTCCGGTCGACAGGGTTTGCTGCAAAACGCCCTGCCGACGTAAAGCCCAAATGAGAAAGCCCGCGAAAGCTGCCATCGCGAGGATGAAGGCGAGTCGCCGCAGGCTGGCGTAAAAGACCGGGTTACCGCTCCACTCGAAATTGCTGGCGATGGCATACGCCGGCACAAATACCCACATGAGCTGGACCCAGCGCCTGCGCACTGCCCGCACGGCAACGGCCGGCCAGCCGAAATGAGCGACGGTCACCCCGTCCGGCGCCAGCATCTCCGACACCGTGCGCATCCCCCACATTAGCCACGCCATGCTGGCCACCACCTGCCCGACCGCAACCGAAAACTCTGCGCTGGTAAATGCGCTCAGCAACAACCGCGAAACGGCGAGCAACAGCAGCGGCGCGGGCAGCGCCAGCGCGCCGGCCATCAGCAGGGAAAAAATGGCATTCCGCAGTCGATCGCTGGCCGGCGCGCTGGCCTGCGCTGCGAGCGCCGCGCGGCGCTGGCGCAAACCCCGACGAGCGCGGTAGGCGAACACGGCACATAAGCCAAGCGCGAGCACCGGCAACCCGCCGAGCCGCGCCCCCTGATACAGGTCGGTGGCCAGCTGCTGCCAGATTGCAGCGCGCGCGGACCATTCAACTGCCGCCAGGAGTTCCCGGAAAAATTGCGGGGACACCGGCGCGGCGTTCGGCAACCACAGCAGGCGCTCATCGAGGAAGGTCCGGAAGTCCCCGACGACGCCCACGTATTGCTGCAATTCAAAATCTGCCGCGTCCAGCGCGCGCCGTGCACTGGTCTGGGTTTCATCGAGCCGCTCGAGCAACTCGATTTGATCTTTCAACAAGCCGGCGGCGCGGCTCGCTGACGCGGCGTCGAGTGCCGCTTCATCGCCCGGTCGCGCCGTCGGCGCCAAGGCTTCACGAGCGGCCAGCAGTTGCTCGTCAATTTCAATGCGTTGAAGACCGACTAGCGCGAGCTTTTCAGCGCTCTGGTGGGCGGCTCGCTCCAGGGCGCGGGCCTCGGGCAGTTCACGCCGCTGATCGACCAGCAAGCGACCCAGATTGGCCGAACTGCCCGCAAGTTGAACCCGCTGCCTGGCGCGGTCGAAGGCCATGCCCAGCTCGCGTCGGGCCCGGCTATAGCGCGTCCGCATGTCGACGGCACGGGCCTGCTCATCAAGCATGTCCGACAGCAACTTGCCAAACCGGACATTGTCAGCGGCCAACCGCCGGATGGTCGGCGGCGCCTGGGTCGCCTCCTCCAGCGCGCGGCCGGCGTCCTCCTGAATTCGCTTCAGTTCTGCCGTGCGCAGTTCAAGCAAACGGGTCTCGAAAAAACTGACGTTGCCCGCCACGCTCGACAGTCGGGCGTCGGTGGTCCTGCGCTCGAGTTCATTTATTTCGACACTGACGCCGTGGCTCATCTGCTCGGCATTCAAGGCATCCAGTTCGGCCTGACGCGCGGCAAATTCGGCTTCGAGGCTGGCCCGTCTCGCCTTCAGAATCTCCGAGGTTTCCACGCCCTGAACTTCACCGAGTTCCAGTTCGATGGCCGCAATCCGGCCCGCGGCCTCCGATTTGAGCTGGGAGATTTCGGCCGGCCGCGCGGCCAGCGAGCGTGCCCGCTGGTCGATGGCATTCAGCCTTGTCTCCAGCGCCGAGCGCTCGTTGAGCGCGGTTTCCATCGCACGCTGGAGTTCGACTGCCGACATCGCCAGACGCTCGGCTTCCGGATGGGCCGCGCCCGCCGCACGGGTCACGCGAGCAAGTTCATTCTGCAGACGGCGCAAAATGCCCGGTGCAGTGTCGAGGATTTGCGCGCTGCGCGCGGCATCGGCGCGATGCGCAGCGGCGGTTTCGAGCGATGATTTAGCCTGCTGCCACAGGCTTAAGCCCGAATCGCGGGCGGGACTGCCGGCCGGCCGCTTTTCAATTTCCTCCAGATTGGCCGTCACTTCTGCCAGACTGGGCTCGGCCAGCGCGTATCGGGCCAGCACCGAGCACATCAATAAAACGAAAATTCGCGCAGAAGATCTCATGTGGACAGCGCCGCACTCCAGAACAGACGTCGGGGAGTCTAGCAGCCAAGTCGAGCCGTCAGTGGCGCCGGCCGGGATGTGCGGCTTTGTGCGGTTGCCGGCCCGACACGCACTGGCGCTGATCTGGGCCCTCGGCTGGTGGCTGAGCAGCGCCAGCGCCGCCGCCATGGACTTCATTCACTTCTCACCACCGCCCTTTCTGGACGGCCCCAGCGTTTCGCGTGCCGCACTCGGCGCCACCTATTTGTACCGCGGCCGGGACCAGTTCGCCGGCACCGAATTGCGCATCACCGTCGCCCGCCAGCCCCCCGAGATGGCCAATCCCGCACCCCTGTCGGCGTCGGCGTGTCTCGAGATATTTGAGGCCGAACTGAAACGCCAGCACCCGGATTTATTTGCCTTGCCGACAGCGTTGCGACTACGCGTGGGGCCGGACGAATTCAGCCAGATTCGCTGGAGTCGCCGACAGCATGGGGCGGTCGTCACCGGCGTTTTGGCCTGCGGCGTGCACCGGGATTACTTTGTCGCCATCAACTATGGCGCGACCAGCACGGTTGCCCTCAAGCTATTTCCCGTCATCCGGCAACAACTCAGCCGGCTTGCACTCAATTTCTGATCACCCAGCGCACGGACACCCCGCCGATGAAACAATCGTACCGATACTTTGATTTCGTCATGGCAGGCTTCGTGGCCGTGCTGCTGTGTTCCAACCTGATCGGCCCGGCCAAGGTCTGCGAAATCCCGCTGCCGTTGCTGGGCACCGCGCTCGTGTTTGGCGCGGGCAATCTTTTCTTCCCCATCAGCTACATTTTTGGCGACGTGCTGACCGAAGTGTATGGCTATGCCCGCGCCCGCCGCGTGATCTGGGCGGGCTTCGGCGCCATGGTTTTCGCCAGCATCATGTCTGCCATCGTCGTGGGCCTGCCCGCCAGCAAGGCAGAGTCCTTTAACGTCGTGCTGCAACCGGCGTTGGAGACGGTATTCGGCGGCACCGCGCGCATCGTCTGTGCGTCGATGCTGGCGTTCTGGGTTGGCGATTTCGTCAACTCCTACGTGCTGGCCCGCATGAAGGTGCTCACCAACGGCCGCTGGCTGTGGAGTCGCACGATAGGCTCGACCGTGGTCGGGCAGGCGGTCGATAGTCTGGTGTTCTACCCCGTGGCGTTCTTCGGGATCTGGGAAACGGAGACCCTCTTCCGGGTGCTCGTGTTCAACTGGCTGTTCAAGATCAGCGTCGAGGTGATGATGACCCCGTTGACCTATCTGGTCGTGAACTGGTTGAAACGGGAGGAAGGCGAGGATTTCTTCGATCGGGAAACCGATTTCACGCCCTTCTCCCTGAAAAACTGAAGGCCTGCCTCAGGCAAGCAATTGGTCCCGACGGCTCGCCGCCAGTCTGACCACTTGCTCGGGCGGCAGCGCTGCGGGCAGCGGAAAGCATTCCCCTGGCCGGGCCACCCGCAGGCCGGCGGCCTCAATGGCCTCGCCCGCCGACGCTGACTCATAGTGGTAGGCCACGAGACGCGCGCGCACCTCGGCCGGGTATTCGCCAAGAATGTCCGGCAAGCCTGCATGCGCGGGCGATGCGTGGAGCCCGCAGTCGTGGAACACCGGCTCGCCGCTTGCGGCAAATGCCTTCACCACCTCCGGGATCGGGCGGGTATCGCTGCTGAAGAAAAATGAGCCGCCCAAGGCCACACCAAACGCCGCCCGGTGCCCGCTGTGGCGGACCGGGAAGACGCTGAACAAGAGCCCGGCGTGCCAGAACCAGTCGCTGACCGGCACCAGCCGGAAGGCATCCCAGAAGTTGGCACCGCCCTCGCTCAACAGGAACGGCGCATTGGCGAGCTTGGCGTGCAGACCGGCGACCAGATCTGCCGGTACAAACAGCGTGATTTCTCCGCGACGCGTGAAATAAGCCCGATAAAACAACTGCTCGACGCCGCCAATGTGGTCCAGATGCAGGTGGCTGATGAACACCGCCGGCGGCAACTCAACGCCGTATTGCGCCCGAAAATCGTCCAGCGTGCGGGGGCCACAGTCGATCAGCAGCGACGGCTCGCCGTCGCGTTCCAGCACCGCAGAGGCACTGCCGAGTTCAGATGCCCGCGCATTCCCGACGCCCAGAAACCGTAGCGCAAGCGTGGCACTCACCTCAGTCTTGTCGTGCATCGTGAGCCATCGATGTGGGGGAATCGCCATTATGCACGGCCCGTCCCAGCAGCAGCAGCAAGCCGACCCCCGTTGCGGAACCGAGCAAGCACAATTGGACCAGGCCCGATGCGGCAATCCCCACCGGCGCGGGCACGCCGAGCATCGGCATTACGGTGGCGAACACCAGCTGGAAACTGCCGATGTAGGCCGGCGCGGTGGGCACCAGCGTGCTGAGCGAGGCTGTGCTCATGGCGATGAGCGCGGCCGCCATGCCGATTGGCGCGCCCAGCGCGGCAAACATCATCGCCAAGGCGGCGGCTTCTGCCGCCCAGATGGCGGCTGTAAAGACGAGCAGCGACGCCGCGTTATGCACCCGGACCGCCCCCATCCCGGCCTGCAAATCGCTCAATAAACGCTGGGCAAGCGGTGGCATACGCACGCTCAAGGCGGTGCCGCGCATCAGCCAGACGGCCACGCCGATCACAACCCCGACCAACACGCCGGCTTGCATCAGCACACGCCCCAGATCGACCGCTGGGTGAGCGGCCGCCGGTGGCTGAAAACAAAACAGGCCAAGCGCCAGACACAACAGGATGGCGGTCAAATCCAGCACGCGCTCGACCACGATCGAGCCGAGAATCACGGTGCGCGACAGGCCTAGCCGCCGCTTTGCCAAATCGGCGCGAAAGATTTCGCCCAGCCGCGCCGGCAACAGGTTGTTCATGGCATAGCCGCAGATCAGCAGCTCTCCCACCGCCGTCCGCCGCACCGGCAAGAGCTCCCGGAGCAGGCTGTGCCAGCGCAGGATGCGCAGGCCCATCCCGACCCAATACAGCGCAACGGCCACCAGTACCAAGGGCCAACGGAGACCCTCGATGGCCGCCTGCACATCGGCCAAGTCGGTAATGCGGAAGGCCATCCAGAGCATTCCCAAGCCCAGCCCGATGCCAGCCAGCGCCAGCACCCACTGGTGGCGGGTGCCGCTCCTGGCCTGCTTCATGGGAGGCGATATTTCAACAGATACCACAGCGCCTTAACGCCGTCTTTCCAGTTGATTTTCTTGCCTTCATCGTAGGTTCGGCCGTAGTAGCTGATGCCCATTTCGTAGATTCGCCAGCGTCTGGCCAGTGCGACCTGCGCGCTGAACTGCACTTCGAAGCCAAAGTCGTTCGCGGTAATGCTGAGGCTCTCCAGCACTTCCCGCGTGAACATTTTGTAGCAGACCTCAATGTCTGACAGGGTCTGGTTGTAGAGCAGGTTGAACAGGAAGGAAATCAGGCGATTGGCCATGTAGTGATGGAAATAGAGCGCCCGGTGCGGTCGTCCGTAGAAACGTGAGCCGTAGACCACGTCGGCCACCCGGCGCCGACAAATCAGGTCGAGCATCTGCGCCCAGTCTTCCGGGTCGTACTCCAGGTCGGCATCCTGAATAACCACCACATCGCCGCTGGCAGCGCGTAGCCCTGTTTGCAGCGCGCCACCCTTGCCGCGGTTGTGTTCGTGATAGAGCACCCGGAACTGCACGCCCCGCGCGGGGCCAGGCACCAGCGTCAAAC
>JAURHQ010000699.1 GCA_030833185.1 Gammaproteobacteria bacterium
CTGTCGCAGTCGGCTACGCGCTTGGTGTCGCCTGCCTGCGCGCGCTCCAGCGTGGCAGCGACAGGCGCGCCGTGCCAATCGCTGTCCTCGCCGCTGCCTGCGATCAGGTAGGGGCTAACAGCGGCAGGGCCGCGCAGGAAGGCCGCAAACTCGGCTGGGCAGTCGAAGCGCGCGCCGCGCGTTTTGTTCGGCAAGGTGTCGATCGACAGCATTTTAGCGGCTCTCCACAAGTGCAGCCTGCGCGGGGGCAAGTTCTGCAAGATAAGTCATGGCTGCGGTTTCGTCGCTGGTGAAACCGCTGCGGATCATGGCTGCGCCTGCGATTGTGACGCGCGGGTCAATCAGCGTTTTAATCCCGTGCTTTTCAGCCGCGCGGCGCGCTGCAAAGACACGATCCGCCCAAGCATCATTCTGCGCCAAGGCGCGTTCCAGCGCCATGTCATATCCCCACGCCAATTTGATAGGGAAACGGCTGCGCGTGGCAGCGTCCAAGCGGTTGCGGCCCACGAATTCGG
>JAURHQ010000700.1 GCA_030833185.1 Gammaproteobacteria bacterium
GGGTTGAGAATCCATCGGATTCGTCGCGCGCGCGGCATCGGGTTCGATCATCGACGACGCGCTAACGATGACGTCTTATTTTTTATCGCACGTCGCGCGCGCATGACCGTTCCAACGGTCGCGCGCTCGTTCGTGCGCGCGTGTTCGCGATGCCTATGAAGCACGCACCTTTCGCCACTGGCTTGGCGTCACCCGTCGGCTTTTTCCCCGCCGCCGGCGCGGGCGCCGCGTCGTCGTCCAACGCGCCGAACGGGTTGGCGGAGAAGGACATTTTGGCGGGTCCTCAACGCCGTGCACGCCGCGTCGATCGCGAGTTCGCACGAGTGAAGTCGCCCGCACACTGCCGACGGTCGTTGGGTGCGAAACGACCGCGCGGGCGGCGTCGAGGCGCGAAACGAGCGCGAAGTCGACGACGGACGACGGGTGATCGCGATGATGGCGATGCGTACGACGACGCGCGCGACTTTGGGACATAAAAACGTGAAACCGAGTGCGTTACAGGGAACTCGTGACAC
>JAURHQ010000701.1 GCA_030833185.1 Gammaproteobacteria bacterium
TTTCCTGATGGAATTGGTGATCGGCGGCCACTGCGTCTCGTCCCTCTTCAATGGCGCTGTTGAAGGCGAGCAATGCGGACTGGAGTTCTGCCAGGTTGTCATGTCCCCGTCGCACAGCGGCCAATGCGGCGGCCTCGGTTTCTACGCTGATGCGAAACTCCAGTAGGGCAATGACCTCACGCAGGGTGCCCATGTGCTCTGCGCTGATGCGAAAAGAGGGGTTTTCGCTTTGGTGAAGCACGAAGGTGCCGATGCCGTGGCGCGTATCGACCCAACCTGAAGCTTGGAGACGGGAGATGGCCTCACGCACCACGGTGCGGCTTACGCCAAAGTCTTTCATGATGGCCGCTTCGGTGGGCAGTTTGTCGCCGGCTTTGAGGCGGCCGCTGCGAATTTGGTCTGTCATGGCGTGGACCAGTTGAATGGCCAGACCGCCGGGTTTTTTCAGTGGCGTGGTCGATGAATCCATGGGTAATCCCTAGCTGACTGAATGGCAAATGGGAAACATAATATAG
>JAURHQ010000702.1 GCA_030833185.1 Gammaproteobacteria bacterium
TCGCCGGCGACTGGGAAGAGCTGCTGCGCTGGCGACGCGAACGGCACGCCCCGGTCGTGTATTCTTCGTGCTTCGAGACCGCTTTCGGCCGACAGGCCGCGCTCTGGCTGGCGGCGCAAGATCCCGCCGCCGGCACGGTCGGCTTCGACACCTTAGGCCGGTTCGAGATGGACGGCCGGGATCGACACGAAGCCGGGCCGCTCGCGCGCGGCCGCCTCGACCTTGCGTGGAACGAACTCTGGAAAGAGATGACATGAGCGCCGTCGCGGTCTTCCACGCGGATCACGCCGCGCACATGCGCGAGGCGCTGCAGGCGCATGACGCCGGCCTGCCGGTCTTCCTCGGCAACCCGCACTGGGCGGACGCCGAGCGCGCCGAAGCCGCGCGCCAGCTCCCCCGCGGCACGCTGGTCCTCGGGACGACGCTGGAGCCGCGCGGCCTCGGCACCTGTGACTGGCCCTTGAACTGGCGCGGCCGGGTGATGATCCCGACGGGCGGCACCGGCGGGAAGGTGA
>JAURHQ010000703.1 GCA_030833185.1 Gammaproteobacteria bacterium
CCCGATGAGTTTTATGTGCACAAGCCCATGCTGGCCGCTGGCAACAAAGCCGTCATTCGACGCAACTTGGGCTCTAAGCTCCTGCAAATGATTTTTTCCACACCCGAAGAAAAAGCCAGCTCAGGCAAGCTGGTGAAAACGGTGGATGTGGCCATGGCGTTGCGCAATCGCTACTCCTTGTCCGATGCAGACATTACGCAGCTGGCGCAATACGCCATGGTGATTGAAAAGCACTACGGCCGCCCGATGGACATCGAATGGGGTAAAGATGGCGTCGACGGTTTGATTTATATTTTGCAGGCCCGTCCTGAAACCGTGAAGAGCCAGTCTAAAGGTACCGCAGAACTTCGTTACAAACTCAAAGGCAAGGGCACGGTGCTGGCTGAGGGTCGTGCCATTGGTCAAAAAATTGGCACAGGCCCTGTTCGTTTGGTACACAGCATTTCAGAGATGGACCAAGTGCAAGCCGGCGATGTGTTAGTGACTGACATGACAGACCCCAATTGGGAGCCC
>JAURHQ010000704.1 GCA_030833185.1 Gammaproteobacteria bacterium
CTCCTCTTCGCAGTACTCTCGAATGCGTCGAAAGTCGAGCTCATGGATGTCGACGAACACGCGACGCAACGCCTCCGCCGACGTCGATTCGCTCGGACCTCGAGCGCTGAACGCGCTAAATACTAACTCCGTGAGCGTCGCCGCGAGCGCCGTGAGATCGACCACGACGCTTTCGGGTGTACACAGCGTGGAACAGCCAAAATTAATCAGCTTCACGTCCAATTCATCCGCCGAGCGATCGACAAACGTGCTGCACAAGAACGTCGACGCATCTAGAGCGCCGTGTGCGACGCCGCGCTCGTGCGCGTACCACACGGATTTGATGCAACCCTCAAATACTTTGCGAACGAATCGCGAGCGCGCGCGTTTTGGCTCATCCGCTACGCGCTGCACGGGAGGCCAAAACTGAATCGCCGCGTTCGCATCCTGTCGCGCTCTCGGGTACTCGCTCAACCGTCGTAACCCGTGCCACTCTTGCACCGTCCACAACGACGTGTCCTCGCTCTCGATTCC
>JAURHQ010000705.1 GCA_030833185.1 Gammaproteobacteria bacterium
CTGCGGGCCGACGGACGTTGCTGGATGGAGATCGTCGTCCCCGGCAGCGCCGACGTCGCCGGCGCGCCCGGCCCGGTCGGCAACCTGCAGCCGACCGATCATCCCATCGTCATGCTGTTCGCCGCGCCGCCGGACCGTCCGCGCTGGACTCCGGGCGCCAATCGTCGCGCCCTGCGCGGCGACGTCTCCGCCGTCGCCTACCGCATCGGCCAGCGCTCGCCGTTCGACGCGCCGGGCGAGAAGATCCAGCAGGTGTACGGCGTCTACCGCACCCTGATCGACTCCGAGAGCACGTTCGCCGAGGCGATGCCCCTCATCCTGAGCTCGACCATGGATCAGCCCCGCTATCCGTGGGACTACTGGTCCGGCGCCCGTCGCTTCGCGAATTATTCGCGCCTCCCGAATCCCGATTACGAGACCCGCGCGCTGATCGACGCCAACGTCTCCAGCACGACCCCGTGCTGGACGATGGACGAGAACAACTTCATCGCTTCGAACGTCGTCGCGATGAA
>JAURHQ010000706.1 GCA_030833185.1 Gammaproteobacteria bacterium
AAATACATAACGACGGATCTTGAGTTTATTACCACGACCACCACCCGCCTTTCTTGTTGTTTTTCTCCCACGCAGCAATCCACTCCGCAGCCTCTTTTGCGCGCGCTTCAGGGGTACTTGCGCCACTCGATTTTCGCTTCCACGCGTCGATCCACCGTTGAGCTTCTGCGGCGCGAGAGCTCGGCGAGCTCGAGCTCTTGGACTCAACTGCTGCCACTGGTGCTGCTTGCGGTTTCGGTTTCGGTGCTGACTTGGCGGCTGAAACATCGCTCACTGACGTTCCGTCAGTCTTGGAGGTCAATGCATACAATCCAACAGCGAGGAAAGCCGAAAGCGCCGTCAACGGACTAAACGTCATCGTTCTTTTATCGTTATCGGCAGGCGGCGCGACTCGCTTTTTGTTGCCTTTTTGCATCGATGCCTTTTTCACCGAACGCTTCGCCTTGGTAGGTTTCCCCTTTGCGCTCGCCTTAGACTTTTTCGCGGGCTGTGCCTTCTTTGTGTCCGGTTTC
>JAURHQ010000707.1 GCA_030833185.1 Gammaproteobacteria bacterium
GAGAGCATAACGCCGCCCGCGGTGCCGCACGGTATGTTGGTCACCGCGTCCGTCTGCATCGAGACCTGCACCTGCTCGAAATGCGCAAAGGGGAAATGCGCATGGAAACCGGGCAAAGTGACGCGCTCGAGCAGCGCGCCGCCGCGCCAGTGTTGGCGCTGCTGGCCCCGCAACGTTGCGGCGCCTGCGGCGTTGAGGGGGCGCTGCTCTGCTCGGAGTGTTGCGATGAGCTTGGTCTCGCTGGTGCTGGCCGCGTTGAGCGCGGTGCCGCGCCACCCGGCTGCGCCGCTGGCGCATGGATCGGTCCGTACGAGGGCGGCCTCGGAGAGATCGTGCGCACCCTCAAATTCCACGACCTCCCCGCCCTTGCCGAGCCGCTCGGCCTCGCCCTGCAGCGTGCGGTTGGTGCCGTGCAACAGGAGCTCGGCGGCGACGCGACACTGGTGCCGATTCCCACCGATCCGGCGCGGCTTCGTGATCGTGGTTTCGATCATGCCGCCTTGATCGCGGCT
>JAURHQ010000708.1 GCA_030833185.1 Gammaproteobacteria bacterium
CAATCGCCAATTTGGGTGATTAAGTCATTAATTTGTAGGCCTGCTTTCTCAGCAGCCCCACTTTTTACAATTCGAGTAACCACTACTCCTTCCAAATTATTCAAAGCCATTTCTTTGGCCAATTCGGGTGTGACTTCGGTCACTTCTACCCCTGGAATAGCCTTTTGAACTTCCCCATGTTGGATCAGGTCATTGGCCACCTTGACGGCCACATCTACTGGCACGGCAAATCCATAGCCAGTGTAGGAACCTGTGCGAGATAGGATGGCGGTGTTGATCCCCACCAGTTCGCCGCGCACATTTACCAAGGCTCCGCCTGAGTTTCCTGGGTTGATCGGTGCATCGGTTTGGATAAAACTTTCCAAGGGAAAATCACCTCCGAGGATATTGATTTGCCGCTCCTTAGCAGAAACGATGCCTGCCGTCACGGTAGAGGTGAGGTTGAAGGGATTGCCCACAGCTAGTACCCATTCCCCGATTTGGAGGGTTCTACTGGAACCTAATTTGATCTC
>JAURHQ010000070.1 GCA_030833185.1 Gammaproteobacteria bacterium
AGGATCCTTAAAGGTCGTGCGTTCATCTTCCCTGTCTTGTTATGCGTTTGCGCCACATCTTGGAGTGCAAGCGCCGTTGCCTGCAAGCCGCCAGCACCGTCCGGCTCAGCCCTCGGGTGTAAAGCGGCCGAAGCGTAGCATCACCGCCGGCATGACCAGCAAATTAAGGATCGCCGATGAGCCCAGCCCCCCGATAATGATTGCCGCCATCGGCCCCATGATTTCGCGCCCCGCACTGTCGCTATACATCGCGATTGGCAGCATGGCCAGCGCGGTAACCAGCGCGGTCATCGCAATCGAGGGCAGGCGCTCGGTCGCGCCGCGCACGGCGGTGTCCAGATTCCACGGACAGCCCTCTTGCTGCACCAGATGTCGATAGTGCGAGACCAGCATAATGCTGTTGCGCACGGTGATGCCAAACAGGGTCACAAATCCCACCACCGAACCCACCGACAGCGTTGCACCGGTCACCAGTACCGCCAGCACGCCGCCCAGCAGCGCAAAGGGCAAATTGGCCAGCACCAGCAGCACATGACGAAACGAGCCCAGCGCCAGCGCCACCAGTCCCAGCACCGCGAGTCCGGCGAGGCTTGAATCCACCAGCAGCTTGCGGCGTGACGCCGCCTGCTCCGCAGCCGCGCCGGTAAACTCCAGATGCATCGCCGGCGGGAAGCTCACCGCGGCCGCGATCCGTTCGGCCAAATCGCGGGAAAAGCTGCCGACATCCCGGCCTTGTACGCCGGCAGTGACCGACTGCAGGCGCTGCCCGTTCCGATGGAGCACGTTATAGCGCCCGCTGATCTGCTCGACCCTCGCCACCTCCCGCAGGCTGACCAACTGGCCGGCGCGCGCGCGCAGCGGCAGCTCGCCCAGCGCGACAACGGTGTCGCGCGCCGCGGGTTCTGCAATCAGGAGCGCCTCGACGAGGCGCGTCCCGACCGGCATCTCACCCAGCCGCAGCCCGCGCTGTGCGGCGGCCAGCGCCGTGTTGAGTTCGCTGGGCGCCACGCCCAGCGCCGCCATCCGCGCCGGGATGGGCGTGACTTGCACCAGCGGAATACTCGCGGCCGAACGCAACTGAACGCCGGTGGCGCCCGGGGTCTGCCGGATGACCGCCGCGACTTCCAGCGCCTTGCGGTCCAGGGTCGCCAGATCGTCGCCGTACAGGTTCACCACCACCGGCGCGGCATACCCGGAAATGGTTTCGTCCACGCGCTCGGTCAGAAATGTATTGGCCTCGAAGAGTACGCCGGGAAAGCGGGCAAGTTCCGCGCGAATCTGCGCCAGCAGCGCCGCCTGGGCGGGCCCGTCCAGCGGTTCGAGCGCCACTTCGTACTCGCTGTAGTGGCTGCCATAGGTGTCGGCGCCGCGTTCCGCGCGCCCCGCCCACTGCGAGACCGAACGCACGCCCGGCAGTTTGAGCAAGGCCTCCTGAATGCGCGTCCCCACCCGAATCGACTCGGCCAGCGCGGTGCCGGGCAGGCCGGCGGTGTGCACGATGTAATGGCCTTCGCGCAGCGGCGGCAGAAATTCGGTGCCGACCCGCGGCAGCGCCGTCAGCGTCAGGGCGCAGACCGCCAGACTGCCGCTGAAAGCGAGGCCCGGACGGCGACAAACCCACCGGAGCACGCCGGCATAGCGCGGCTTCAGCCGCCGGATCAGCGGCGGATCATCAGCCGGCACCTGCCCCTCGCGCAGCAACAACGCGCACAGCGCCGGCGTCACCACCAGCGCCACCAGCAAGGACGCCAGAATCGCCGTGATGTAGGTGACCCCCAGCGGCGCAAACAGTCGTCCTGCGACGCCGGACAACGTTAGCAAGGGCACAAAAACCAGCGCCACAATGAAACTTGCGTAAACCACCGAGCCGCGGACTTCCATCGAGGCCGCCAGAATGACCATGGCCAACGGGGGGCGCGCTGTTTGCCCCTGCTGTTCACGGAGCCGTCGATAGATGTTTTCGGTATCGATGATCGCGTCATCCACCACCTCGCCCAGCGCGATGGCCAAGCCGCCCAGCACCATGATGTTGAGGTTGTGACCCGTCGCCAGCAGCACCAGCACCGCCAGCAGCAGGGACAGCGGGATGGCAATCGCGGCGATGAGCGCGGCGCGCAAATCGAACAGAAACAGCAGCAAGACGCCGGCGACAAAGGCTCCGCCCAGCAGCAGATGCTCACCGACATGCGCCAGCGAATTTTCGATATAGCGTGCTGGCACAAAGAGCGCCGGATACAGCGTCACGCCCTGCGGTGCGAGGTTGCGCTCGAAATCGGTCAACACGGCGCCCAGCGCGTTGGACACCGTCAGCGTGTTGGCGCCGTACTGGCCGATCACCATCATCACAATGCCGGGCTTGCCCATGATGCTTGCCGCGCCAATCGGCGGCACTTCGGCATAGCGCACCTGCGCGACATCGCGCACGCGGATGCTACCGGTGTCGCCGTCGCGGAGCAGTATCTCGCCCAGCCCCTCCGGCGTGGTGGCGACGGCTGCGAGGGTGATCGACAGGCGCTGATTGCTGTCTTCCACAAAACCCAGTCCACTCCCCGGCGCCAGCGCGCCGCGCAGGGCGTGCTGAAATTCCGACAGGCTGAGGTTGTGGCGCCGGAGCGCGCCCACATCGAACTGGACCTGCAGGCTCCGCAGTCCGCCGCCGAAGACGTTGACGTCTGCGACTCCGGCCACGCCGAGCAGACCGGGCACAATGGAGGTTTCCACCAGATCGCGCAGCGCAAGGGCGTCCAGCCGTTCAGAGCTGACCCCGATCGTGCGCACGGTGGCCGAGGACGAGGCCAGCGGCACCACCACCGGCGTCACGCTCGGCGGGAGCGTCGCCTGGGCGCTGGCCAGACGTTCAGCCACGAACTGTCGGTTGCGTAGTATGTCGCTGTCGTCGACAAACACCGCCGTGACGATCGACAGACCGGCGATCGATTCGGCGCTGACATGATCGAGCTTGGCCAGACCTGCAAGCGCGCGCTCCAGCGGCAGGCTGACGCGCGTTTCGACCTGCTCGGTGGTCATGCCCGGCGCTTCGGTCTGGACAATGACCGCTTTCGGCGCGAACTCCGGAAAAATATCGAGGCCGGCCTGCGCGATGCGGTAGGCGCCGTAAACGACCAGCACCACGCTGGCCGCCGCCACCAGCGCCCGCAAGCGGATCGCCATTTCCACCAGCCAGCGCAGCATCCGTGGCGACCGGGCCGCAGACTGCGGCTCAGTCGTCTCCTTCAGCCGGAATCGACCAGCGGAGTTCTTCGCCCAGCACGGATTGCGCACCCTGCACCACCACCTCGCTGTCGGCGGCCAATCCGGTGACCAGCAGGTCGCCGCCGCTCAACGCGCGGCCGCTGGCGGCTCGCCGCTCGAAGCGCTCGGGCGCCGCGCGCACGTAGCACCACTGCTGACCGCCATGCCAAATCAGGGCACGAGCCGGGACGCGCGCGCCCGCAAGCACCGGTCCGTCGCTCAACTGCAGATCAAGCCGCATGCCGGTGCGCAAATCCGGATTGTCGGTCACGGCCCAGCGTCCGCCCCCCGCGCCGGCCGCCACGGGGGCGGCATCCAGCAGTCGCGCCATCTGGCGGCTTGGCGGCGCGCCCGATTCATAAACCGCCTGGACGGCTGTGACCGGCCAGGCCGCCTCGGCGGGCAAACTGATAAGCAACAATTGCGTGCGGCGGCGGGCGAGATCTTCCAGCAGACCAGGGGTGGAGGCCCGGGCCGCCGCGGCCAGCGTCTTGCCCCACGCGTATTCCAGGCGCTGGCTTGCCGCCGCGCCGCGCGCTGCCGCCATTTCGCCATCGGTGCGCGCGGCGTCGAGGGCCGTTTCAACCGCCTGCTGCTGCTCGAGGCTCACGACAGCGCCAATAGTGCGCAAACTCGCCAGTCGGCTGGCCTGCGCGGCCGCAGCGGCCGCGCGCCGTCGGGCTGACGCTTGTTCAATGCCGCTTTGCAGATAGTCCTGCCGCAGGGCAAGCAGATCGGCGATATCGACCACCCGCGCCACCGCACCGGGCGTCGCAGGCGCCGTCGCGGCGCTTACCCGCAACCATTGCAAGGCAAGACGCTGCTGGGCCTCGGGCGAAATCACGACGCTGATCTGACCGCCCTCAACCTCGACCTGCGCCGGACGCTCGCCCGGCTCGTCGGCCGCCGCGGCGCTCGCGACCAGCCACAGGCCAAGCGCCACGACGAGACGCTGGCGTCCAGATGCACGCATGGGAGTCGGCGCGGTTTAGTGCTGGCCGCCTTCGCGGGCGGCAAACGCAGCCTGCTGTGCGGGACTCGCCTCGGTCTGATATTTCGCCTTCCACTCGGCGAAGGGCATGCCGTAAATCAGCTCCCGCGCGGCTTCGTACTCCAGGGCGACGCCTTTTTGCTCGGCCTCTGCGCGATACCACTTGGCCAGGCAGTTGCGGCAAAAGCCGGCCAGATTCATCAGATCGATGTTCTGAACTTCGGTGTGTTCGCGCAGGAAATCGCGCAGGCGCCGGAAAGTGGCGGCCTCAAGTTCAAGCTGGGTCTGGGCATCGGTCATGGCGTGGTCCTCGGTTCGACGGAGATGATTTGGATGATACGGTCAGGTCGGCGTAAGCGGGCGGCCTCAGACGCCGCCTTCAATCCGGTGCTGCTTCATGCGATAGCGCATGGTCATCCGCGTGACGCCCAACTGGCGCGCGGCTTCGGACACATTGTGGCCAGTGCGGCGCAGGGCGGCTTCAATCAGCGCTTTTTCGGCGGCTTCCAGCGTCATGCCTTCCAGCGCGAGTCCGTCGCCGTGGGCCGGCGGCGCGGGCGTCAGATTCCCCGGCAGCAGCAGCGCCTCAGCGCCTAGTGGGGTGGCACCGGCCAGCAAAATCGCGCGCTCCATGACGTGTTTCAGTTCGCGCAAATTGCCCGGCCAGCTATAGGCCGCCAGCGCGACGCGCGCAGACGCGTCCAGGGTCGGTTCGGGCAAACCGTAGCGGCGCGCAATCTGGCGCCCGAAATAAACCGCCAGGGGCAAGATATCTGCCGGATGCTCACGCAAGGGCAGTAGCTTCAGTCCCAGCACGTTAAGCCTGAAGTAGAGGTCGGCGCGCAGGCTGCCATCGGCCACCATTTTTTCGACGTCGCGATTGGTGGCCGCGATGAACCATGCGCCGGTGCGCCGTTCCTGACTGCTACCCACTCGCCGCAGCGAACGACGCTCCAGCACGGCCAGCAGTTTGGCCTGCAGTTCGAGCGGCAATTCACCGATTTCGTCCAAAAACACGACGCCGTCTTCGGCGGCTTCAATCAGACCTGTCCGCTCGCCTGTGGCGTTGGTAAACGCGCCCTTGACGTGCCCGAAGAGCTCGGCCTCGATGAGTTCCTTGGGCAGCGCGGCGCAGTCCACGTGAACAAACGGACGGCCGGCGCGCGCGGAGCGCTGGTGCAAGGCGCGCGCGGCGACATCCTTACCGGTGCCGGTTTCACCCACGATGAGCACGGTCGGCGCGGCATCTGCGGCGGCGCCGGCCAGCGCTGCGATGCGTTCAATCTGGCTACGCAACTGCTGTGCGGCCGCCGACTCGCCAATAATTTCCGGTGACTCAAGGCTGGTGGATTCGCGCGCGCGCGAGTATTCGAGCGCCCGGCTCAATTGCTGCTGCGCCAGCACTTTCTCCACGTTCAAAAGCAGTTCGTCGAGGTCGATGGGCTTGCGCAAATAGTCGGACGCGCCGAGCTTCATCGCACTGACCGCGTCCTCAAGCTCGCCATAGGCGCTCATCGTCAGGACGGCGACCTTCGCACCCAGCGCCCCCCGCAGGCGGACCAGAAAATCGAGTCCCGAACCGTCCGGCAAGCGCATATCCAGCAACAGCAGATCGGCGCCCGCGGCCAGCCATCTTGACTCCGCCTCGCGCAGCGTCGGGGCCACTTCTACGCTGTATCCGGCCTTCTCGAGACGACGGGCAATCGCGCGCGCGAACAGCGCCTCATCTTCCACCACCAGCACGCGGGCGGCCGCCGGGGTCTGCGATTCACTCATTTTCATCAGACTCCAGCTTGCGTGGGGCGGTCAGGGTGACGCGAGTCCCGCGCGCGTCAATCACGGCGAATTCAAGATCCCAGCCGTGAGCCTTGCAGACTTTGAATGCGACCGGAATGCCAAGCCCGGTGCCAAAGCGCTTGGTGCTTGGTCCGGGCTCAAGGCCGGTCGCCTCCGGGATGAAGGGGATGCCGCCGGCTTCATCCTCAATTTCAATCACCACCTCGTGGGCCGTGGCGGCGAGCCCTACCCACAGCCGCGCGCCATCGCCGGAGGCTTCCAGCGCGTTACCCAGCAGGCCATACAGCGCCTGCTCCATCAAATCAGCGTCGACCTCCACCAGCGCGCCGGACGCCCAGGCGCGGCGTTCGACCGTAACCTGACGCTCACGGCAACGGGCCGCGATAAGTTTCAGCACCGCTTCCAGCAGTTCGCTGGCGGGTAGCGTTCGCACATGGGGTTTCAGCGGATGCAGATAAGACACCAGCGCGCTGACCCAGCGCCCGAGGCGGTCTACCGTAGCCACCATGTCGTGAGCGATTTCCTGACCTTCCGCGCGGTCGTCAACGTGCTCCAGCAGTTGCGCGCTGGCGCGAATGGCGGCCAGCGGGTTGCGGATATTGTGCGCGACGACGGGCACCAGCGCGCCCAGCGCCGCCTGACGTTCGGATTCGATCAGCGCGTCCCGACTGTCGGCCAGATCGCCTGCCAGCCGGTTCACGCTGTCTGCCAGCAGCGCCACCTCGGTCACCCCGGCCACGGGCAGACGATGGTTGAGTTCGCCCGCGCTCATCCGCTCGGTGCCCCGAATAATCGCGCGCATCGGCTTGACGAAATTGCGGCTGAGGCTCCGTCGCGACAGCACCAGCAGCGCCAGCGCCAGCACCACCGGCACCGGCAGCACATAGGGCGCGTAGCGCGTCCAGCGCTCGATCCGCCCGGTCTGGGTGGCCAGTTGCTGACTGACCAGTTGCTCGAAGGCCTTACAGGCTTCATCAAATCCGCCCAGCAGGGAACGCTCGCGCTGTTGGTCGATCGCCCGCAAGCGGACGATCCGGTTGAGGAAGTACGGGTCTTCCAGCGCCGCGTGGAGGTCGTCCTGGAGGCGACCATAGGCCTCCTGCATGGCCTGCACGGCGTAATCTTCGAGGCGTGAACTGGATCGCCGACGCAAGGCGTTGAACCCGTCCTGAATTTGTCGGTAGTAGTGGCCGTGGATGTCGCTGGCGGCAGGGTCCTCACGCAAACGCGCCAGCGCGACTTCCTGGATTTGCTGAAACAGCACCGTGCGGATTTCCTGCATGGTGTGGCTGAGTTCATTCAGCCTCAAGGACTCTGCCGAGGTCTGCTGCCAGAAATAAGACCACAGTCCGCCAATCGCGCCCGTCACTACCACCAGCCCGATGAAGGCCAGTTCGTAAACCAGCAAAACGCGGCGTAGCGAGTGTCGACGGGCAGCGTGCATGCCGCAATTATAGGCGTCGGGCCAGCGCCGGAGCGCCGGGTTGGGGCGCGCCTACCAGCGCCACATGCGGCGAACCAGGTTATCGCCCTGACGCAGGCCGTGGGATGCGGCCCCGGCCACGTGCAGGGCGATGACCAGCAGGAGCGCGGTGGCGCCGGCCTCGTGCAGTTCGGTAAAGAATTCGTTCAAGACCGGATCCGGCGCCGCCCACACCGGCAACTGCAGTCCGAGGTAGCGCGTCTTATACGGCGTGAAGGAAGAACTGAGGTAGCCGAGCAAGGGCTGGGCGAGCAGCAGCACGTAAAACAGCCGCTGGACACCCTGCGCCAGACGCGACTGCCACACCGGCAGCGCTGCCGGCAAGGCCGGCGGCGGGTAGCGCAGTCGCCAGTACCCTCTGCCCAGCGTCAGCAGAAACACCGTAATGCCGAGCGACTTGTGCAGCGCGATCATTTCGCCCCGCCATGGCCCTTTGGGCAGCTCGCCCATGTACCAGCCCAGACCGAACAGGGCGCAGACCAGTAGCACGGTCAGCCAGTGCAGCACGATCGCGGTCCGGGTATAGGCAAGGGCGTCAGACAAGGGCAGCTGCTCCAAAAGAGGGACGCCCGCATTCTACACAGGGCCGCGGGGCAGACATTGCCCCTGATCGGTGGGCTATACTCGACCCGCGAAGATTCCTTGACTCACCAGCACAGGACGGTCACTGAAGGCATGCACCTACATCTCGCTGCTTGCGCCGCGCTCGCGCTTCTCACCCTCACCGTCCAGCCCCTGCGCGCGGACGGCCTGCAGGAAGTGGGACTCGAACCCGGTTATTCGCTGGAAATCGACAAATCCGATCGGACCCTCATTGTGCGCAAAGGCCAGCACGTGGCTCGCAAGTTTCAGGTGGCGGTCGGGCGCGGCGGCCTTGGCGACAAGCGCATTCGGGGCGACAACAAAACCCCGCTGGGCGTTTACCGGATCACCGAGTTCAAGGATGACAGCGGCTTCGACCTCTTCATGCGCCTGAATTACCCCAACGTTAAAGACGCGTTTTACGGCCTGCGCAATCACCTCATCAGCCGTAAGCAGTTCGACGCCATTGTAGCCGCAGCGCGCAACAACGCCCTGCCCCCGCAAGACACCAGCATCGGGGGCGCGGTCGGCATTCACGGTTTGGGCGAAGAAACCGCCGAGCGGGTCAAGGTGCAACAGTTACTGGACTGGACCCGCGGCTGCATCGCGCTCAGTAACCGGGATGTCCACGCGCTCCGCCAGTACGTGGACGTGGGCACCAAAGTGACGATTCGCGAATGACGCGAGCCTCCGCCCGGTGGTGGCTATTGAGCGTCCTGCTGGGGCTCGTCAGCCTGACCTACGCCGCTACGCCCGACTCTGCGAAGCTCATCTTGCGCGGGGAAACCACCGAGGCCTTCGACGACGTCATTCTTGAACTTGACTACGCCATTACCGAGCGCAACTTTCGGATCACCGGCCGCAACACGATAGGCAAAGGCCTGCGCGAACGCGGCTATACGGATTTCCCGGATGTTGAGGTGATTCACTTCTGCAATCTGGAATCCGCCCGCGAAGTGCTGCTATTGGATCCCGGCTTTGTCGCTCAAATGCCCTGCCGCCTGACCGTTCACCAACAGGGCGAGAAGACGGTGATCAGCGTGATTCTGCTGCCCGAGGACCACCCGGACGCCCGGGTCAATGCGTTCGCCCACCGGATCAACGGCCTGCTTCGCGAAATTCTTGCCTTCGTGCTGGAGAAACACTGACGTGACCACCGCCACCGCCTCGAACGACCGCTGGAACATGCTGCTAGGGCAGCACCATCTGCTTTTGCTGCTGTGGTGGATTACCACCGGGCTGGTGGTATTCGGCAGCGTGGTGGCTTGGGATCAGGGTCTCTTTCAGGTGATGGTGGGCGCCGACCGCAGCCATATCTGTCTGGTCCTGTTGCTGATGTACGCCATCGGTGCGGGCCATACCTTCAAGCGGAGCCTGTACCTGTCGCGCGAACTCGACGGTGCCGGCCGACTGGCCGACGCGCTGCGGAACGGACAACTTGGTGCCCCCGCGTTACGCGATGCAGCCAGCGTGAAGGCGGCCGGTTTGCGCCCCGGGTTTGTCACCGAATACCTGGCCGATCTGCGTACCGGCAAACAGCCCGCGGAGGGCGAAGGCGGCAGCGATTTGCTGGATGCCTACGCCACCCGCCTGCGCGGCGCCCACGAGTTTGGTTGGTTCTACATCGACCTGATGCTGAAGGTCGGCTTTCTCGGCACGCTGGTCGGCTTCATCCTGATGCTGAGTTCGGTGGCCGAAACCGGCGCGTTGGACGCGGGCACCATGCAGAAAGTGCTGACCCAGATGAGCGTGGGCATGAGTACCGCGCTCTACACGACCCTCGCGAGTCTGGTTGCCGGCATTCTGCTTTCGATCCCCTACTACCTGCTGGACCGCGGGCTGGAAGCCCTGCTGCAGGTGACGATCGAAATTCGCGACGTGTTGCTACCCGCGCGCCGCGGCGCCTGATCGAGAGGCCGCCCGCTTGTCAGCCCTCTCCCGCAGCAACAGCCGCTATCGGGCGCCCTTCGACCCGATCACGGCGGTGCTGTTCAAGATCATCCAGGCCATCACCTATTTGTTTGTGCTGGCCGTGCTGTTCATGAACCCGGTGTCCAAGCAGGGCATCGTCAATCCAAAGGCCGAATACATCATTACGGTGACCTGGCCCGACCGTAATCCGAACGACATCGATACCTACGTGGAAGACCCGCAGGGCAACCTGACCTACTTCAAGAATCCGGCCGCCGGCCTCATCCATCTTGACCGGGACGACCGCGGCAACCTGAACGACACGCTGAATATCAACGGCCGCATGGTCGAAAATCCGCTTAATCAGGAAGTGACGACCATTCGCGCGGTGCTACCCGGCGAATACGTAGTGAACGTCCATTACTACGCGACGCAAGATAACCAGCCGGTGCCTGTGACTATCCGGGTGGACAAAGTTAACCCTACGCTCGAAGTCATCTACTACGATACGATTACGCTGGAGCGCAAAGACGAAGAACGCACAGCCGTGCGCTTCAGCATCATCGGCGACGGCCGCGTGGCAAACATCAACCACGTGGCCAAAGAACTCGTCAATAAAGCTTTCAAGCGGGAATAAGCCTTCATGCTTTCTTTCGGTCACTCATCGATCGTGGCGGGCTACGTGGTGGTCACGCTCTGCCTGCTGTTGCTCGGCATGTTCTCGCGCTGGCACTGGGTCGCCAAACTCGGCCTGGTGGCGGCGGTAACCGCGGCCTGGTGCGCGGTCTATTTCGCCTTGCCGGCCATGCTGGGCTGGCCAACCGACCGCGATGTGCCGCGTCGCTTCAATCTGGTGGCGGTTTACATTCAGGAACCCGACCAGACCAGTGGCAAGCCGGGCGCCGTCTTCTTCTGGGCCTCCGACCTTGATCCCGACGCCGACCAGCGGCCGCGCGCCTATCGCCTGCCGTTTTCGCCCGGCTTCAAGTCGGTGTTTGAAGAGGGTCAGGGCAAGCTGCGGCAAAACATCCCGCAAATCGGCGAACTGGAAGAAGACGATGAAGTACACGGAGTGCCGGCCGACCGTCTGCAACTGGGCCAGCGCAGCGTAAAAATAAAATTCCGCGATGCGCCCCCGTCGGGGCCGCCGAGTAAGGATGCCGCGCCATGATCAACTCTGCTGCCGCCAGCCCGGCGTTCTTCGCCGCCTATGCGCTGGTCGCCCTGTTGCTTATAAACGTGCTGTTCTTCACCCGCTTTGCCTGGTGGTTGAAGCTGGCATCCACTGCGCTGGTGCTGGGCCTTTACTGGTCGAGCTGGCAGGCGATGCCCGCGCTGCTCGGCTGGCCGGCGACTTCGGGCATGCCCGAGCGCTTCAATCTGAGCGGGCTGTCCATCATGGAGCCTGAAAAAAATGGCGCGAACAAGGGTGCTATTTATCTCTGGACCACCCGCTTCGCGACCGCCAACGGCGAGATTGTGCCGCGCGCTTTCCAGATCCCGTTCTCACCCGAGCTTCAGCTGAAAGTGGCCGGCGCCGGCACCAAGCTACGCAAGCGTATGCCACAACTCGGTGAGGTCGTGCCCGGCAAGCCGGCGGCCGGCGGCCATGGGGCCGGTGCGATTGACCTCAACTTTTTCGATATGCCCGACCCGCTCTTTCCGGAGCGCTAGCCAGCAGGTGGGCCGCGCAACTCGTCGTCGGGCGACCAGCGTATGACCCAACCCGCCGCTGGGGCCGCAGCAGCATAAGCGGCGTGTACCCCAATGCCGGGCACGGCCACCAGCCGGTCTTCCATAAATAACAAGGGCACGCGCGCCCGCTCCCACGGGGGCACCCGCGCCGCCTGCCAGAGATGCTTCAGGCTGTGATGGTGATCTCGCCCGGGGAGCTGGAGTTGCTCCCCCCCGCGCCGCGGCAGCACCCGCAGTTGACCGCCTTCGACCGCCGCGACAGCAAGCCCCTGCCCTACCGCCTGCTCCGCATATAACCAGCCGCCCGGCAAGCGCAAGGGCGCCGGTGGCGCCCAGCACCACTCGCCACGCAGCGCGGGCACGTCTTTGGGGGTCAACCACAAGGCATCGGCATAGCGCCGGACAGCGGCGCCGGGCCAATCGACCAGTGGCATGCGATCGGGTGCGGCGTTCAGCAGTTCGGTTGCGATGCGATCGATCGCGCGGGCCCCGGGCAAGGGCGCGCCGTTCTGTACCAGCCAGCGGCGCAGCGTCCAGCGACGTAAGGCAGGCGACAGGCGTTGCAGCCCCGCCAGCGGCAGACGCCGCTCCTCGGCGCCGCAGGCCACGAGCGACCCATCGGCAAGCTCGTCCAACACCGCTGCGGCTTCCTGCTGCAGCCGGGCGGCGCGCTTCAAACTGCCGTCTGTGCCAGGCCAGCGGCGGCGCAACGCCGGTAACACGCTGGCCCGCAGATAATTCCGGTCATAGCGTGGGCTCTGATTGGCCGGATCTTCCAGCACCCCAAGACCGGCCGCCGCGACGTAGGCCTGCAACACGGCCTTGCTCAGGCCCAGAAAGGGACGCCACAAAAGGCCGTCTCCCAAAGGACGCGAGGGCGCAATCGACGCCAGGCCGTGCGGCCCGCTTCCGCGGAGCGCCATCAGTAAAAAGGTTTCGGCCAAATCTTCGGCGTGATGGGCGGTCATGCCGACCGTGTGCCGATCGAGATGGGCGCTCAGCGCGGCATAGCGCAGGTCCCGCGCAAAAGCCTCGAGGCTTGCGCCCGCTGGCGCCGTCGCGCTGAAGGTTTCTACCCGACAGCGCACGCCCAGCGCCGCCGCCAGCGCCACGCAATGGGCCGCCCAATCGGCGCTGGCCGCGTGCCAGCCGTGGTCGAAGTGGATGGCTTCAAGCCGTTGTCCGGGGCGCAGGCTGCGGGAGGCCGCCAGCAACAACGCGGTGGAATCTGCGCCGCCGCTAAAACTGACCAACAGGCGCTCAAGCTTGAGCCCTTGCAGGGCGGCCTCGTCCAGCGCGGCCGCAAGGGCCTGTTCGGGATTGGCCGCTGGTTTGGCCAAGCGCTCTACTTCTCGGCGAACTCGCCAAACCGGTACAAACGCTGCTGGCGCTGATGGACGAGTTTTTCCGGGTCGAGCACCGTGAGGCGATCCAGCGACTCAAGCAGCGAGGCCTTCACCCGTTCAGCGATGCGGGCGTAGTCGCGATGGGCACCGCCCAGCGGCTCTTCAATGACCGCGTCCACCAGTTTCAACTGCAGCAAACGGTCGGAGGTGATGCCCATCGCTTCGGCCGCGTCGGAGGCCCGCTCGGCGCTTTTCCAAAGGATGGACGCACAGCCTTCCGGCGAGATCACGGCGTAGGTCGCGTATTGCAGCATCAGCACGCGGTCGGCCACGCCGATTGCCAGCGCGCCACCCGAACCACCCTCACCCACCACCGTGGCGATGATGGGCGTGCGCAAACTGGCCATGACCAGCAGGTTGCGGGCAATGGCTTCGCTTTGCCCACGCTCTTCGGCGTCGATGCCTGGATAAGCGCCCGGGGTATCGATGAAGGTCAGCAGCGGCAGTCGAAACCGTTCGGCCATTTCCATGATCCGCAGCGCCTTGCGATAGCCCTCGGGCTTTGGCATCCCGAAATTGCGCCGTAGATTTTCTTTGGTATTACGGCCTTTCTGGTGCCCCACGAACGCCACCCCGCGGCCATTCAAGCGCGCCAGCCCGCATACGATTGCCGGGTCATCCGAGAAATGCCGGTCGCCGTGCAGTTCGTCGAAGCTGTCGAAGATGCGTTCCGCGTAGTCGAGGGTGTAAGGGCGCAGCGGATGCCGCGCCAGACGGGAAATTTGCCAGGGCGTAAGGTTGGAAAAAATCTGCCGCGAGAGATCGCGAGAGCGCTCCTGCAGGCGGGCGATTTCGTCCGAGATATTGAGCTCGGAATCGTTCCCGACCTTGCGCAAGGCCTCGATCTTGGCCTCGAGCTCCGCGATCGGCTGCTCGAAATCCAGAAAATTGAAATGGTGCTGCGCTTGTTCGACCGCGGCGCTCGCCATGATGTTTCTCCTGCCCGCCAGCGGCGCGCTCAGTATTCTATCGAGACCGCATCCTCGCCAAGGCGGGACTGCAGTTGTTCCAGTAGCTGGTCGGATACCTTGACCCGCCAGTCGTCAGCCAGTTTCAGGCGCGCGCTCGCGCCTTCGCGTTCGTATTGAATCGCTACCGCACATTCACCCGGCCCGAAATCCCCCAAGGCCGTTTGCAGGAACGGCAGCAGGCTGCCGCAACTGGCGGCGTTGATCTGCAACACCAGACCTCGCGCCATTTGCTGCCGCAGCTCGCCGATGGACCAGATTTTCTGCGCGTTGACCGTGTGCTCGCTGGACATGTCATCCACCTTGCCCTCGCCTTCCACAATCACGATGCGGTCCTCGACCAGTTTTTCCAGCGAGGTTTCCAGCACGTCATTGTACACAGTGACTTCGATGCGAGCCGTGCCGTCATCCAGCGTCATCACGGCCAGTCGTCCACGTCGGCCCTTGTGGAAACGAATCGCCACCACCAGACCGGCGACCCGGCGCCGGCCCGCTTTCAGGTCGGCCAGGCGCGTGCCGACCAGCGCGGACAGTTCGCGCATATAGCGGTCGATCGGATGCCCGCTGAGATAAAGCCCCAGCGTTTCTTTTTCCCAGCCGAGCAGCTGCTGTTTCGACCATTCTTCACCGTCACAGGCGCTGCGCCAGGCGGCGATTTGTGCGGGGTCGGTGACCTCGGAGGCAATGGCAGAGCCGAACAAATCGACCTGGCCGGCGGCGGCCACCCGCGCCTGCTGCTCGGCCGCCTGCATGGCGTGTTCCACGATCTCCATCGCACCGCGCCGGCACACGCCCATCGAGTCCAGCGCGCCGGCCTTGATGAGGGCCTCGATTACCCGCTTGTTCAGCTTGCGACCGTCGTTGCGCCGGCAGAGATCAAACAAGTCGCGATAAGGCCCGGCATCATTTCGCTCGGCGACCAGTCCATCGATCGCGTTCTCGCCCACCCCGCGAATCGCGCCAAGGCCGTAGAGAATCGTGCGGGGATCCGAGACCGTGAAGCGATGCTCACAGGCGTTGACGTCCGGCTTGTGCACCTCGATGCCCAGTTGCCGGCATTCGTCGATCAGCCGTACGACCTTGTCGGTGCTGTCCATGTCCGCCGACAGCACCGCGGCCATGAAATGCGCCGGGTAATGGGCTTTAAGCCAGGCCGTCTGATAGGCCACCAGCGCGTAAGCGGCAGAGTGGGATTTGTTGAACCCGTAGCCCGCAAATTTTTCCATCAGGTCAAAAATCTGCGCCGCCAGTTCCTGCTCAACGCCACGCGCCACCGAGCCGTCGACGAAAGTCTGGCGCTGCTTGGCCATTTCCTCGGGCTTTTTCTTGCCCATGGCCCGGCGCAGCATGTCCGCTGCGCCCAGCGTGTAGCCCGCCAGCACCTGCGCAATCTGCATCACCTGCTCCTGATACAGGATGACGCCGTAGGTCGGCTTCAGCACCGGCTCGAGCTCGGGGTGCGGATACTTCACAACCTGTTTGCCGTGCTTGCGCTCGATGAAGTCATCGACCATGCCGGACTGCAACGGACCGGGCCGGAACAGTGCGACCAGCGCCACCATGTCTTCAAACGAGTCTGGCTTGAGACGTTTGATCAGGTCTTTCATCCCGCGTGATTCCAGCTGAAAGACCGCGGTGGTCTGCGCCTGCTGGGTCAATTCGAAGGTCGGCGCGTCGTCGAGCGGCAGCGTGTCGATGTCGAGCAGCGGCTCGCCCGCGCGGGCCCGCTCGGCATTAATGCCGCGCATCGCCCAGTCGATGATCGTCAGCGTACGCAGCCCCAGAAAGTCGAACTTCACCAGCCCCATGGTTTCGACGTCGCCCATATCGAGCTGGGTCACCGCGCTGGCGCCATTCTGTTCAAAATAAAGCGGCAGGAATTCGGTCAGTGGCTGCGGGGCAATCACGATGCCGCCCGCGTGCTTGCCGGTGTTACGCGCAATACCTTCCAGCGCCAGCCCCAGATCGAGGATCGCCTTGACGTCTTCTTCCTGCTCATAGCGCGACTTGAGCTGCGGCTCCTCGCTCATCGCGCGTTCCAGCGTCATGTCCGGAGCGAACGGCACCAGCTTGGCCAGCTGGTCCACAAAGCCGTAGGGGAAACCCAGCACCCGGCCCACATCGCGCAGCACCGCCTTCGCCGCCATCGTGCCGTGGGTGATGATTTGCGCCACGCGGTCGCGCCCGTAGCGCGCCATCACGTAATCGATCACTTCGTCGCGGCGGTCCATGCAGAAGTCGACGTCGAAATCGGGCATGGACACGCGTTCCGGATTGAGGAAGCGCTCGAACAGCAGGTCGTACTGCAAGGGATCGAGTTCAGTAATGCCCAGCGCGTAGGCGACCAGCGAGCCGGCGCCGGAACCGCGCCCGGGCCCAACCGGGATACCGTTGCGTTTCGCCCACTGGATAAAGTCGGCCACGATCATGAAGTAGCCGGCAAAACCCATCTTGGCGATAACGCCCAGTTCAATGTCGAGCCGCGCCTGATAACGCGCCTCATCCGGCGGCGTTGGATACAGCTTGTTCAGGGTCTCCAGACGACGCGCCAGTCCGCTGCGGGATTCTGCGTAGAGCACTTCCTCGACGCTTTGCGCGCCGGTCTGTGGAAACTGCGGCAGGTGATACACGCCAAACTCGAATTGCAGGGTGCAACGCGCCGCAAGATGCAGCGCGTTATCGAGCAGTTCGGGCAAATCGGAAAACAGCGCTGCCATCTCGGCCGGCGATTTAAGGTACTGCTCTGCCGAGAACGGGCGCGGCCGGCGGGGATCAGACAATACGCGGCCTTCGCGAATGCAGACCCGCGCCTCGTGGGCATCAAAGTCGGCGCTATCGATAAAGCGCACGTCATTGGTGGCGACCATCGGCACCTCGGCCGCCGCCGCCAATTCCACCGCCGCGTCAATGAAACGTTCTTCCCCCGGGCGT
>JAURHQ010000709.1 GCA_030833185.1 Gammaproteobacteria bacterium
CTCTGCCTGATGTTCCCCGAGCTCAACTTCACGAAGTTCCCCTTCAAGCAGGACCAGCGCAACATGGTGCGCTTCGCCAACCGGGACGCCCCGTTCTGGCAATCCGCCGACAAGCTCTACCAGGGCAACCTGCTCGGCGAGGTCGACATCACGCGCTGAACCGCGCCGTCAGCGGACGGCCGGGGCGACGTCGGGCCGCGCCCCGCCCAGCGCCTTGACGAGGTCGACCTGCGCCCCCAGCCGGTCGAGGCGGACGCGCGCGACGGCGAGGCGGGATTCGGCCAAGGCCCGCCGGGCCGCCGCGACGTCCGCGCCGATCTGCGTCCGGAGCGCGGCGAGGTCCGCGAACTTCCTTTCCGCGCGCAGGCGCCGCAGCCAGCGGACGCGCACGGCGTCGCCGGTGGTCGGGGCCGCGCCGCGAAGGACGTGGGCTTCGAGCAGGGGCGCGACGGGGCCGCTTTCGACAGTCGGTCGCTGGCCGTAGTTGGCGACGGCCGGCAGGGCCTCGCCCT
>JAURHQ010000710.1 GCA_030833185.1 Gammaproteobacteria bacterium
TCTTCGCCCTTCTTGTCGCTGCCGGAGCGGGGCTTCGGCTTGCGGCGTTCGGGCGGGAGGAAATCCTCTTCCTCATCCTCGTCGCCGCTTTCCGCTTCAGGCGGGAGCTTGTCGTCGGGGATGCGCTTCACCAGCTCGCGGATGACGTCGCGCAGCTCTGCGAGCTTCTTGCGCTGGGCCTCGATGGTCTCGTCGAGCGCGGCGGTCTCGCGGCGCAGGGCGCGCAGGAGTTCCTCGACGGCTTCGGCGTTGGCCTTGCCCTGGGCGTCGGCGGCGTCGAGTTCGTGCGCGCCGCGGAAGTCGCCCACCGAACGCGTCCAGAGGGCGATCACGCCGGAGCGTTTGGTGACCATCGCCTCTTCCTTCGGGATGAGCTTCTTGATGGTGCGGTAGGTGTTGATGCCGCCGCCGAGCGCGGCCGTCGCGGGCACGTAGTCCGGCTCGCGGCCTTCGGCCTTCGCCTTGTCGAGCAGCTCGATCTGATCCTTCATGTCCGAGATGTCGGCGTCGG
>JAURHQ010000711.1 GCA_030833185.1 Gammaproteobacteria bacterium
GGCTTGATTACGCTACAATGAAACCCTGCTTGGGGGCGACCTGGTTTCGACAGGGATTACAAAGCAGCGCAGGGCATACCGAGGGCTGGTCACCTCGTAAAACCAACCGGAAATGCTTAAATGCAAACGATGAAACTTACGCTCTCGCAGCGTAAACCTCTAAAAACTTAATAACTTTTTAGCTCTACACCGTCTTGTTCCTGGGGCGGGCTGGCAACAGCAGTAGAGTCATACACAGGAAATCGCGTTGCGTCGGGTCACTTGGCATAGCGTTAAATAAAAGGTGACTCGTTTACTTGCAGCGTGTGTGTCCGCGACAGGTGAATCAAATTAAATGACAACACTAAGTATGTAGAACTGTCTGTAGAGGATCTTTGGACGCGGGTTCGATTCCCGCCGCCTCCACCAAATAAAAGACCACCCTTTGGGTGGTTTTTTATTTGGTGTTTAACGCTGCTATCATTCCGCGTCCACGCGGGGTGAGCAGGGAATTCATGCCGCATGCGGCATGC
>JAURHQ010000712.1 GCA_030833185.1 Gammaproteobacteria bacterium
TTAGTAATCCATTCGAACGGTCGTACACGAATTCGCGATCGAATGAGCGGGAAAGAGAACCCGAGGCGTTCGCGGAGACGTTACCGGAGCTTCCGACGCCGGTTCGGCAGCCGTTCGCGCCGGCGAGCTTTGCGAGACCGAGCGCGAGCGCGCCCGCGCAGACTCAGGCGAGCGTCGAGGACGTCGAACCGGTGAGCACGTTCGGGGCGTACGACGTGGGATCGTACGAGGGTGCGGGCGCGCGCGCGAGCGCGCCGTTCGGGTCGAGAACGCCCGCACCGAGTCGCGCGGCGAAGCAGATGGTGCCCGCGGTGGTGAGATTGGAGACGAAACTGACGACGCAGCAACCGGCGGCGGTGTTGGCGCTGCCGGCGGGCGGCGTCGCGGATGTTTCGTCTCCGGGGGCGTTGGCGCTCATTTCGGCGCCGCCGCCTTCGGTCGTTCCCGCGCATCGATGGGTGCGTTCGGCTGGGTCCACGCGCGGCGGACGCGTGGGCGAGGGTAGTCGTCG
>JAURHQ010000713.1 GCA_030833185.1 Gammaproteobacteria bacterium
GGTCCCCGCTGGCACGGTCACCGGCGCCGCGGGCGTGGTCCTTACCACCGCCTCCACCGGCGCCCTCGTCACCACCGCCGGCGCCTACTCCTTCGGTAACGCCAATACCTTCTCCGGCGGCTTGACGATCAACCAGGGCACGCTGACCCAGTCCCTCGCCTTGGGCGGCACGCTCGCCTCCCAGGCCCTGACCTTCGGCGGGACCTCGAGCTTCGTCCTCGATAACACCGGCGCTTCGTCCGCCCAGTCCCAGGCCCTCGGCGCCCTCGCCGTGACCGCCGGCGACGCCACCATCACCCTCAACCGCGCGGTTGCCCAGAACATCGGCCTCAGCTTCACCTCGCTGGCCGGTCGCTCCAACGGTGGCACGATCAACTTCGCCGCGACCGGGACCGGCGCCTCCCTCGGCACGACCGAACTCGTCACGCTGACCGGCCAGGCCGCCAACCCCTTCCTCGGCGCCGGCTACTTCGTCAACGGCAGCGGTTACGCCGCCATCAACGCGTCGGCG
>JAURHQ010000714.1 GCA_030833185.1 Gammaproteobacteria bacterium
ACAGTTCCAAAGCGATTGATATCAAGTATCGCGATGTTGGCTCCAATGAAAAAACCATAGAACTTGATCTCAACCGAAAGTGCATTGAGTGCACTGAACTGGTTGGGCCAAAGCGCCTGAAAAAGAATCCAAACTTCTATCGCTGTACGTCATGCCAACTGAAGTTTGAGGCAAGTCGAAAAAGTGTATAGAGTTTTCGCTGCAACTTGTATGCAGGCCAGCGATGGAAAAATCAAAGAACCTTGATACGCTAATCCATTACCTGAGAATCTTGAGCAAGACTTTAAAGCCATATACGCAGAAGAGTGAAAAAATTACATTGATTAAAATTTTTCCAGTAACAAAGAAACATAGTCTTTGGGCAGTTGATGCCCAGCGTTTGGTACAACAGTGACTGGCAACTCAAGCAAACTTGCAAACTTAGTGACATGTTCTGGATTGCTCTGCCAGTCCTCAGATCCAACATGAAACGAACAGTTTATTGGCGCTGGGTACTCATTGCGACTAGCAA
>JAURHQ010000715.1 GCA_030833185.1 Gammaproteobacteria bacterium
AGAAGGCGACCTGAGCCTGGAGGCGCAGGGTGTCGACCGTGGCCTTGACCTGCGTCGAGGACAGCACGTTGGCGCCGCCGACGACGCCGGCGTTGGCCGGGGCGGTCAGGTTGTCCTTGAACTCGGCGCGCTCGAAGCCGAACTGGATCTTGGCGTTATAGCCGTTCACCTGCTGGCCGAGGGCCTCGAGGTTGAAGTAATAGTTCACGCCGAGGTAGACCGCGTTCGACTGGTCGTACAGGCCGCCGGCATTGCCCGCGGCGACGCCGAAACCACGCTCGCCATCGCTGATCTTCTGGCCGCGACCATCGGTGTCGAGGTTGGTGTAGCGGGCGACGCCTTCCCAGTTGTCGTTGATCTTGTACACGACCATGGCGTTGTAGCCGGTCGGGGTGTGATCCTTGTCGTCGAAGTTGGCGGCGGCATCCTTGGAAGAGGTCACCTTGGTGCTCATGTACTCGCCCTGGAAGGTCCAGTTGAAGTACTTGGCCATCAGGAAGGGATTGTAGCC
>JAURHQ010000716.1 GCA_030833185.1 Gammaproteobacteria bacterium
CCGCGGGCCCCGCCGCGCCGCGCGCCCTCGCCGCCTTCCTAGCGGACGCCCTGCCCGAGCTGCTGCTGCCACCCTGCGCGGCCGTGGAGGGCGGCGTGCGCGCGGCCTGCGGCGCGCTGCGCGCGGCGGCGGGCGAGGCGGGCGCGGCGCTGGCGGCCGCGCGCGCGCGCGAGGCGGCGCTGCCGCGCACCGCCGCCGGCGCGGGGTTGCGGCTGGGCACGGCGTGCGGGCCGGCGCGCGCCGTCAGCGGCGAGCGCGCGTCCAGGGCGCGCGCCGCGGCGACCGCGGCCTCGACGAGGCGGGGCAGCAGGACGGGTACCGTGCAGAGGACGACCACGTCGACGTCGTCGCGGCGGACGAGGGCCTCGGCGTCGCGCTCGTAGGCGCAGCCGAGCTCGGTGGCCAGCGCGCCGCCGAGGGCGGCGTCCCGGCGGCAGACGGCGGCCAGTTCCATGCCGTCCACGTCGCGGGCCGCGTGGCGCGCGTAGCGGCTGCCGTGCTTGCCGGCGCC
>JAURHQ010000717.1 GCA_030833185.1 Gammaproteobacteria bacterium
ATATATTGTTCTCGTTGATGTCCAAAAAAGTGGGAAATTCCTCCCCCCCCCTAGTACAAGGGCAGCTCTGCCTCGCTCCTCGTCAGCGGCTCCATCACGCCCACGCGCGGCGCGCGCCAGCGGCCCTCGACGACGGCGCCGCGCTCAACTGGCGGCGCCGTGTGCAGGTGGAAGCCCGAGCCGCCCGCGCTGCGCGCCACGGCGGCCTCGCCGCCCTGCGCCGCCGCGCGCGCGCGCGACGACCCCGTCGTCGCCTTTGTCACCTTTGAGTCCGCGCAAACCGCCGCCGCGATGGTGCAGCTGCACGCGATGGGCGGCGTGGAGTGGTGCTGCCGCGGCGGCGTGGCGCTGGCGGCGGCGCTGGGCCCGCAGCAGTTCGCGCCCATCGATGATCTCGCCCCAGTGGTACTGGCAAGGGTTGGGCACCGCCAGCAGCACCTGGCTGTGCCCGGCCAGCGCCGCCAGCATGTCCAGCAACTGTGGTGTTATGTGGGTCATGCCGAACACCGAG
>JAURHQ010000718.1 GCA_030833185.1 Gammaproteobacteria bacterium
TAGACGTCGGCGCTGGGGAACTGCTCCTTGATCTGCTTTTCGACCGCGGCGAAATACGGATTCATCGACGGCGAGCTGTCGAAGTAGACCGCGATGTTGGCGCCAGAGATCTTCATGCCCATGACGGCCTTGCCGGTGAAGTTCTTGCCGCCTTTGCCTAAGCCGGCGCCGCCGCCGACTCCGCCGCCCGTGCCGCCGCCGAAACCTTTGGACGAGGCCGAGAGCGCCCCGAGCATGGCGCGGTTCATGTCGGGCATCTCGGGCAGGGCGATCGAAGCCGTGGCGCTCTTGGAGGTGATGCGGGTGGTCGTCTTGGCGAGGGATTTGACGTTCTTCGGCTGGACCTTGCGCTCGGTGCTCTTCACGCGTTCTCCGCCGGAACCGCCGCCCGCGCCGGTGGCGGTGTTCATCAGGTGCGGCGGCAGCATGTGGTGGTGGTGGTGGTGGTGGTGGTGGCCCGGGTGGCCGCCAAACGCACCGTACGGGCCTGGCGCCGGCGGCGCCGGCGGC
>JAURHQ010000071.1 GCA_030833185.1 Gammaproteobacteria bacterium
AGCCCGTTGATGCGCCGGATGAACTCGATGTTGCTGGGACACCAGGGCGCGTCGGGACGAACCGACTGCATGTATTTTTCGATCGCCACCCGCGTGGACGGGTCGTCCCAGGATAAGGGCAAGTGCACGATGCGCGACGGCACCTCGGCATCCGCCAGCACCGCAAGACCGGCCTGCCGGCTGCGCACGGCCTCCAGCAGCGCGGTCCGCGACACGCGCTGCGGGTCGTAGTGAAACTGCAGCGAGCGTATCCCCGGCGTGAGGTCGATCACGCCCGCCCGCGGCCGTTCGTTGAAGGACTGAAACAAGGCCTGCACGCGGAAGCGCAGATTGATATCCAGCACCTGCGGCCCGAACTCGACCAGCAGGTATTCATCGCCGGCCGGACGGTACACGACCTCGACCCCGCTTTCGCTGGCCGGTGTCGTGAGCAGCGTGGTGGCGGTGGCGGGCGCCAGTGGCAAATGCCGCGCGGTGATGCGCTGGGTCTTCAGTAAATCGGTCTGCGCGGCGGCCAGCGCGCGGGCGTCGTCCTGCGCGACCGGCACGAAGCGCACGGTGTCGCCGGGGCGGAGTTGTCCCAGACACCAGCGGTCGGCGGCCACCACCGTGGCCGGGCACACGAAGCCGCCGAGGCTGGGCCCATCAGGCCCCAGAATTACCGGCATGTCGCCGGTGAAATCGACCGCGCCGATGGCATAGGCGTTATCGTGCAGATTGGACGGATGCAGTCCGGCTTCGCCACCGTCCGGCCGGGCCCATTCGGGTTTGGGCCCAATCAGGCGCACGCCGGTGCGGCTCGAGTTGTAGTGAACCTGCCAGTCGGTGGCAAAAAAAGTCTCGATGTCGCGCGGGGTGAAGAAGTCAGGCGCGCCATGCGGTCCGTAAATGACGCGGAGCGTCCAGGCCGTGGCGAGCACCGGCCGCGCGGCCTCGAGCAGCGGCGGCAAGGGCGCGCCGACGGTCTGTTCGCCAACGTGTAGCACGTCCGCCACGCGCAGCGCGCGGCCGCCGTGTCCGCCAAAACGACCGAGAGTGAAGGTGGCTCGACTGCCAAGGTACAAGGGCACCTCAAGACCACCGCGCACCGCGAGGTAGGCCCGGACGCCGGCGCCCGAGACCGCCACCATGGTGAGGAGCGCGCCTGCCGCCACCTTGACCGGCGTCCACCAGGGCAGCGGCACGCCGTCCAGCGTGGCGCTCATGTGCGCGCCGGTGAGCGCAATGGTGGTCGCGAGATTAAAACGCAGGGTCGGGCCGGTGACGGTCAACTCCAGCCCGGCCGCATCGTCTGCGTTGCCCACCAGGCGATTACCCAGCTGAAACGACAAAGCGTCCATCGGCCCCGACGGCGGAATGCCGACGTTCCAGTAGCCAAGCCGTCCCGGGCAATCCTGCACGGTGGTCTCTGTGCCGGCCACGAGCACGTCGATGGAGGCCGGCGCGTAGCGGTGGGTCGCGAGGTAACCGGTGGTTTGCCGGCCGGCGCGAAACACCTCGCTCGTCACCACCGAACGAAGGTACTCGAGATTGGTTTCGAAGCCGGCGACGCGCGTGGCGGCCAGCGCCTCGATAAGCGCTTCCAGCGCCCGCTCGCGGTCCTCGGCGTGGACGATGATTTTGGCCAGCATGGGGTCGTAATACGGCGAGACTTCTACCCCCGCCGCCACCCAGGTGTCGCAGCGCGCGCCGGGGGGAAACGAGACTTCAGTCAGCAGGCCGGCCGAAGGCATGAACTGGCGCGCGGGATCTTCGGCGTACAGGCGCACCTGGATCGAATGGCCGCGGGCCACCGGCACCAGACTGGCTAGCGGCGGCAGTTCCCCGGCGGCGAGTTGCACCATCCACGCCACCAGATCAACGCCGGTGATTTCTTCGGTGACGCCGTGCTCCACCTGCAGCCGGGTGTTGACCTCCAGAAAGTAGTAAGCGCCGGTGTCCGCATCGAAGACAAATTCCACGGTACCGGCCGATCGATAGTTGACCGCCTTGCCCAGCGCCACCGCATGCGCCGCCAGCGCCGCGCGGGTGCTGTCGTCCAGGCCTGGGGCCGGGGTTTCTTCGACGACTTTCTGGTTGCGTCGCTGCAGCGAGCAGTCGCGTTCACCCAGACTTACCACCTGGCCCTGGCCATCGCCGAAGATCTGCACTTCGATATGGCGCGCACGGGCAACAAATTTTTCGATAAACACGCCCGCATCGGCAAAGTTGTTTTGCGACAAACGGCGCACGGAATCGAAGGCGCCGCGCAGTTCCTCGTCGTTCTGGCACAACTGCATCCCGATGCCGCCGCCGCCAGCGGTGCTTTTGAGCATCACCGGATAGCCGATGCTTGCGGCGGCCATCACGGCTGATTCCGCATCGGCGAGCAGGCCCGTCCCGGGCAACAAGGGCACGCCGCACGTGGCGGCGAGGGCGCGGGCCGTGTGTTTCAGACCGAAGTCGCGCAACTGCTGCGGAGTCGGGCCGATGAACGCGATGCCGGCCGCCGTACAGGCTTCGGCAAAGGCCGCGTTTTCGCTTAAAAAGCCATAACCCGGATGAATGGCGGTGGCCCCGGTCTCGCGCGCGGCGGCGAGAATTTTGCCCACGTCCAGATAAGACTCCGCCGCCAGCGCCGTGCCAATGAGCACGGCTTCCGGCGCCTCAAGCACGTGGCGTGAGTCGGCGTCCGCGGTGGTGTAGACACACACCGGCGCTACGCCGATGTGGTTCAGCGTGCGCATGATGCGACACGCGATGGCGCCCCGATTGGCGATGAGTACTTTCTTGAACACCTTGGCGACCTCGTCGCTGACGCGGGCCGTCCCGCGGTTTGGAAAAGCAGGGCGGGTCGTCCCGCCCGGATCGGGGACTAATCCCAGATCAGCATCTGTACCGGCGTGGGGTTCCACGCGTTGCAGGGGTTGTTGAGCTGCGGACAGTTCGAGACCAGCACGAGTACGTCCATCGCAGCCGTCATCTCAACGTATTTGCCGGCATCCGAAATGCCGTCTTCGAAGCTGAGGCGCCCTTCCGGCGTCACGGGCACGTTCATGAAGAAATTGATGTTGCTGGTCAGATCGCGCTTGCCCAGCCCCTGCGGCGACAACGCGCAGGCCAGCAGAAAACTGTCGCGACAGCTGTGCATGGACCATTTCTCGAGCGCGTAACGCACCTGGTTGCTCTCGGCCGCGCAGGCGCCGCCGAGGGTGTCGTGACGACCGCAGGTGTCGGCGACGATCTGCAACATCTCGCGGCCCAGATTGGACATCAGGCGAGAGCCGGCGGTGAGGTAGAGCTTGCCCTGACGGCGAATGGTATCGGTCGCGCTGTAGCGCTCGCGCGGATCACGTGCGTTGAAGAACAGCGTGTCGACCGCCTGATTGCCTTCCAAATCGAGGATGCGCAAGGTCTGGCCGGCCTTGAGTTCATACAGCCAGGGCTCCCCGGCCAGCACGTCTTCACGATGCACACAGCGCGACGGATCGCGCGGACTGGTGACGATACTCATCGGGCCTGCCCTCCCTGACCGTGGCACTGACAGTGATACAGCGCGTTGTTGGCATAACCGCGCGCGTTCTCGGGACGTGAGAGCCGGCAGGGATCCCAGTCGGGCGCCTCGGGCACTTCGATGACTTCGCAGAGCACCGGCTTCGGCGCCCAGACGGTCGCCGGGTCCAGCGGATGCGGACAGGTATCGAGCACCACCACGACATCCATTTCCGCACGCAGCTCAACCACGCTGCCAGCAGGCGAATGACCGCTCACAAAGCTGAGCGCGCCGTCTTCGTCGGGCACCACCTTGCTGAAGAAATTAACCGTCGAATCCAAATCCGACAGGCCCATTCCCCACTTGCCCAGTTCCTTCAGCAGCGAATCGCGACCGCTGCGATGCCAGCCGTTACGGGCCTGCTGATACCGCAAGTCACCGAAGCGTGCCGCGACTTCATCCGGACCGCTGACGCCACAGTACGCGTCGTGCCACCCACAGCTGTCGTCGGTAATCGAGACCAGAATCCGGCCCATATCGGAGTAACAGCAGTGACCGCGGGTGAGGAAGGCGGTGTACTGGGCTTTCAGGGTGTCGGCCATGTTGTAGCGTTCCAGCAGCTGCCTTGCGTTGTAGAACAACGCGGAGCAGTTGGCGCCGCCGGTTTCATCGGTCAGGCGGAGCGCGTAGCCCCGGCGCAGTTCCAGCGACCAGCTGCGGGCGCCGGGAAGTCGCTCGCGCCGAACCACGTGGCGAGAATCTGATGCGGTCATGCTTTCTTTCTCCTCAGGCCACCGCCAACTTGGGCGTGGCGGATTGATGCAGCGGCAGGTCGTAGGTCACGCGGGAGCCGTAGGCATGCGGCGCCTGGGCGTCCACCCGCACCTTGTCGAACACAAACAGCCGCGTGCCGAGCGCGAAACCTTCCTTGATGTCGTGCGTGATCATCACCACCGTCAGCCCCTGTTCGCGCCACAGGGCGGTGACCAGTTCGTGCATGTCGTGACGGATGCCCGGATCCAGCGCGCCAAAGGGTTCGTCGAGCAGCAACAAGCGCGGCCGCGCAATCAGCGACTGCGCCAGCGCCAGGCGCTGCTGCATACCGCCCGAGAGTTCCGCCGGATACCGGCCGGCGGCGCCAGCCAGTCCGACCCGCTCCAGCATCTCGCTGGCCGCAGTCCGCGCTTTGCGGCGGCTGGCGCCGAAAAAACGGCCCAACAGCGGTGCTTTTAGCTCTAGCCCCAGCAGCACATTGCCCAGCACCGTCAGGTGCGGAAACACCGAATAGCGCTGAAAAACCACGCCCCGACTTGCGTCTGGCTCAGTCGGCAGGGGTGCGCCGTTCAGCAGCAGTTGCCCCTGATCGGGCGTCTCTTCGCCGAGCAACATGCGCAGGAACGTGGTCTTGCCGCAGCCCGATGCGCCGACGATGACGCAGAACTCGCCTTCCTCGATCCGCAAACTAAGCCGCTCCAGCACCACGTTGCCGCCATAGCGTTTCCAGACATTTTTGGCTTCGATGAACGATTGGCTCATGCGCCAGCCCCCCGGTTGTGCCAAGGGAAGGCGAGCCGCCCGATGCCGGCCAGACAGCGGTCAGAGAGGTAGGCCAGCGCGGTGATCCAGATCACGTAGGGCAAAATGACGTCCATCGCGAGATACCGCCTTACAAGGAAGATCCGGTAGCCCAAACCGTCGGTAGAGGCGATGGCTTCGGCGGCGATCAGAAACAACCAGGCGGCGCCCAGCGACAAGCGTACGGCTTCGATCAGGCGCGGGAGCACCAGCGGCAAAATCACCCGAACCACGATCGTCCACGAGGACGCGCCCAGCGTCTGCGCCTTGATCAGCAACTCGCGCGGGATTTCCTGCACCCTGCCCTGCAGGTCTCGCGCAATCACCGGCGCCACGCCGAATACGATCAGCACGATTTTGGAGAGTTCGCCCAGCCCAAAGCAGATGAAGAGGATGGGCAGCACGGCCATCGGTGGAATCATGGAGAGACTGGCGACGAAGGAAGAGAAGCCTGCGGAAAATAGCGGCACCGCCCCGAGGCTAATGCCCAGCACCAGTCCAAGCAGCGCGCTAATCCCGATGGCGGTGCCGAGGCGTTCAAGGCTGGATGCGGTGTCGAGCCAAAGGATGACCTGACCGCTACGCGGGTCCGGGCTGGTCATTTTCTGGATGGCCCGGCTGAAGGTGGTCATGGCCGGCAAAATTTTGTCGTCGGGATTGGCGGCGAGGCGCTCGTTCGACGCCGTCACGTACACGAAGAAGACGAGCACAAACGGGAGCAAAGCCATCAGCAGCGCCGGCAGCCGCGGCGGGTGCAGGTTAATCAAGCGCTTCATGCGTGCGCCCGCACGGCATTCGGGCGGGGATTGGGTAGAGCCATGGCACATTCCTCTTCAGTTACGTCGGCTGTCGTTGCCGCACGGGAAGACCGCGTTACCGCCAAGTCCGATCTGCGCGGCACATGGCGTATTCGACCTCCCGGGCTTTTGTCCCGCCGTGTAACCTGAGGCACGAGGTCGACGGCTCTCGGACCAGTCACCCGCGCTTGCAGGCCGGAACCCTAGCTGCCCATTCCGCGCGAACTGCGCGGCGGGGACGGGCTGGTGGCCTCACCCCCGGTGCTCACGTGGCGATAGCGATAAGCGTGCCAGCAGACCAAACTGACGCTGGCGTGGCCGCGAGTTGAGGTCATCGAAACTGCCACCGGGTGTCGGACGCGCCAAAATGCGTCGCCCGCGCGGGAACACGCACCTTTTTAATTCAACAGCCCAAAGTGAAGCGCGCGTCGTACCAGCAACCATGCCCGAAACCCCATCCAACGGTTCCGTCCCGCCGCCCGCCGCACCACTGATCTCGGCCTTAGGCCTCGTGATGCGCTACGGCCCCGGCGAGTCGGCCACCGGCGTTTTGCAGGGCCTGGACTTCTCGGCACAGGCCGGGGAATTTGTGGTCATCCTGGGCCGGAGCGGCTCGGGAAAGTCCACATTTCTGAACCTGCTCGGCGGCATGGACCAAGCGCAGGCCGGCCAGATCCGCATCGGCGACGCCGAACTGAGCACCATGGATGAGGAGGCCCGCACGCGCTTCCGCCGGCGGGCAATTGGCTTTGTGTTTCAGGCTTTCAATCTGCTCCCGACGCTGACGGTGGCGGAAAATCTGGCCCTGCCGCTGGCTTTGAATGGCTGCTTCGATCCACAGCGCGTCACCGAGATGCTGCGGCAATTGGGTCTGGCTGACCGCGGGCAGCGGTTCCCGGATCAGCTCTCGGGGGGCGAGCAGCAACGGGTAGCGATAGGCCGGGCCTTGATTCACCGCCCCGCGTTGGTGCTGGCGGATGAACCCACGGGCAACCTTGATGCCGACACGTCGCGTCAGGTGCTGACACTCTTTCATTCGCTGGTGCGCGACAGCGGCACCACGCTGGTAATGGCGACGCATAGCGCCGAGCCACAGCAGTTGGCCGACCGCGTGCTGTATCTGGACCGCGGCCAACTCCGCGAGCGCTCGTGAATCGCTTGCTGGCGCTGGCCAGCCTCCGTGCGCTGCGTCATCACCCGTGGCAACTGGCGCTCGCCCTGTTAGGCATCGCGCTCGGCGTGGGCATGGTGGTGGCCGTTCAACTGACGCAGGAAAGCGCCCGTCAGGCGCTGGTCGAAGCCCAGCGCGCGCTGGCCGGCGAGGCCACCGACCGCATTAGCCCCGTCCACGGCCTGCTAGACGAACAAAGCTACGTTGCCTTGCGTCAGGCGCTGCCCGATTTGCCGGCAGCCCCCATGCTCAAAGGGGCGGTCACGCTGGTGCCGGCAGCGCAGGGTTTCCTGCAGGTGCTGGGCATCGACCCGCTGAGCACCTTGGGCGCCCGCGCGCTAGCCGAGCGCGCACCCGGCATCGATCTGGGCCAGTTCATCGGGACCGCTGCGACCGCCGTGCTCAGCGCCGACGCTGCCGAACGACTGGGGCTGCGGCCGGGCGCGGTGCTGCGCGTACAGGCTGGCGACCGGCCGCAGGGGCTGACGATCATCGGGATCTTGCCCGCCAGTGCCGGGCTCAACGACAGCCTGCTGGTTGATCTGGCCACCGCGCAGGAGCTGCTGGGCCAGGCCGGCCGGCTGAGCGGCATCGAACTCAAACTGCCCACCGGCGCCGAAGCGCAGCGCTCACGCGACACCATCCGGCGTCTACTGCCGGCCGACGCACGTTTGCGGGAGGTCGAGGCGCAGGTCGCCGCCAGTCAGCAGATGACCCGGGCGTTTGACCTCAATCTGACGGCGCTTAGCCTGCTCGCGCTGCTGGTGGGCATGTTCCTTATCTATAACACCGAGACCTTCCTCATCCTGCAGCGGCAAGCGCAATTTGCGCGCCTGCGGGCGCTCGGCGTCAGCGCGCGCGAACTCCTCTTACTGTTGCTTGGCGAAGCCGCCCTGCTCGGGGCTATCGGGAGTGGGGCCGGCGTGCTGCTGGGGGAAGCGATTGCCCGGGGCTTGCTGGGGCTGGTGGCTCAAACGGTGAACGACCTGTACGCCCACACCGCCATCACGACCGTGGTCTCGGCGCCCGGCCTGCGGCTTGCCGTTTGGACACTCGGTGTGCTGGCGACGGTGCTGGCCGCGGCGCCCCCGGTGCTGAGTGCGTGTCGACTCGCCGTTCGCCGCACGCTGACCGCCGCCCCCGATGCCCATCACGGCCGCACCCTGCCGCTCGCGCTCGCGGGCATCGCCTGCGCGGGCACGGCGGGGCTACTTATGTGTTGGTCAACCCGAAGCCTCCTCTCTGGCTTCGCAATACTAATACTGACGTTAACGTCAGGTTGTCTTTTTCTTCCCACGATCCTGACGGTGCTCGCCCGGCACTTGAGCAATCGCCTCAGCGTGGCGGCGCGGCCAGGCTTCGCGCTGGGTATTCGCGCGGTCTCGCGCCGAGCTGGCCGCCAAGGCCTCGCCGCTACCGCACTGATGGCCGCCACCGCGACGGCCATGGCGATGAGCTTGATGATCGGCAGTTTTCGTCAATCTGTAGATCAATGGCTGGCACAGCTACTTAAAGCTGACGTCTACGTAAATAAAATAGAGCAAGACCAATTCCGGCCCGACACGCTGGAAGTCGCTCGCGAGCGCTTGCGCAAGCTGCCGGGCGTTGCCACCACCAGCAGCGTGAGCCGGGTACCGCAGATGCTGAGCGACGGGCAGGACGCCCAGATCATGGTGTACGAGTTACCCCCCCGCGCGCAGCAGGGCTTTCACCTGCTCGCCGGCGCGCCGACAGCCCTGTGGGCGGCATGGGAGGACGAGGACGTCGTCATGGTCAGCGAGCCCTGGGCGTGGCGGCAGGGACTGGCGCCGGGCGCGACCGTCACGCTGGCAGGCCCGGACGGACCGGTTAGTTTTCGGATTGCCGCGGTCTATCAGGACTACGCCAGCGAGCGCGGCAGTCTGGCCATGAGCCGCCGCAGCTATCTGCGGCACTTCCCGGCGCCACCGCTGGACGGCATCGGCATCTACCGTCATGCGCAGGCAAGTGCAGACGAGACTGAACGCGCGATCCGCACCGCGCTCGCCAGCCTCCCGGTAAATCTGGTGCGTCAGGCCGACGTCCGGCGCCAGTCGATGGCCATTTTCGACCGGACCTTTGCGGTGACCGAGGTCCTGCGCGTGGTCGCGCTGGGCGTCGCGGTCATTGGCATCGTGGCTGCGCTGCTGGCGCAGCAGTTTGAGCGCCTGCGGGAATACGGCGTGTTGCGCGCGCTGGGCTTTTCCAGCGGCGCGATTGTAGAAACCGTCTTCGCCCAGACCCTGTTGATCGGGGTGGTCGCCGCCACTTGTGCCCTCCCGCTGGGCACCGTGCTGGCGGTGGTGCTTATCGAGGTCATCAACCTGCGTTCGTTCGGCTGGACGATGACGCTCAGTCTGCCGGTCGGCGAATTGGCCGCCACCTGGACGCTGGCGGTCGGCGCGGCGCTACTGGCCGGCGTCTGGCCCGCCCTGCGCGTACGCCGGATGGCCCCGGCGGCCGTGCTGCGGGAGGAATGAAGATGCGTCGCGTGGCGCTGGGGCTCGGCGTGCTGGTCGCGGTTGCTCTCCTCATCTGGCGCCTGAACGCCGCGCCGGCAGGCGCGGGTTCGACCGCAGACAACGACCGCGTGGCCGCCCTGCTCCGCGACCGTCAAGATAATGAGGGCTATGCCCGGGTGCTCGGCCCGCGCCCTTTCCAGTTTCCGCAAGACCACGCGGCCCACCCCGACTTTCGGCACGAGTGGTGGTATGTCACCGGCCAGGTGCAGACACCGGCGGGCCGCTGGTTCGGATTCCAGGCCACCTTTTTCCGGTTCGCGCTGAGCCCGGTTGCCACGGCCTCAGACTCCGCCTGGCGAAGCCAGCAGGCGCTGCTCGCGCACTTCGCGCTGACCGACGTCGACGCTCAGACTTTTCACGCGCAGGAGCGCCGCGCCCGCGTCAGCCATGGCCTTGCCAACGCCGAGACCACCCGCGCCGCGGTCTGGGTCAACAACTGGTCCCTGCATCAAAACCCGGCCGACGATGGTTGGGAGCTCAGCTTGCAGGCCGAGACCGCCGCCCTGTCCCTCGCGCTGACGCCGACCCAAGCGCTGGTATTGCAGGGTGATCGGGGCTACTCACAAAAAAGCGCGGCCGAAGGCAACGCCTCCCACTACTACTCGCTGCCGCGGCTCGCCACCCGCGGCACGCTGCGATTGAATGGAGAAACCCTCGCCGTTACCGGGCAGTCCTGGCTTGACCATGAGTGGGGGACCAGCGCGCTGGGCGAGGAACAGCAGGGTTGGGACTGGTTCGCGGTGCATCTGGACGACGGGCGCGCGCTGACTTTCTACCGCCTGCGCCAACGGTCCGGACAGACCGATCCGTTCAGCCGCGGTCTGCTCGTGGCGGCCGACGGCAGCAGCGAAACGCTAGGCGCGGAGGCGGTCGAGATGACGCCGCTACGCTGGTGGCTGAGCCCCCGCACGGGCGCCCGCTACCCGGTGCAGTGGCGTGTACGCATCCCGTCCCGGCAGCTCGAGTTTGAGTTAAACGCCGTGCTCGATACGCAGGAATGGACCGGCGATTTGCGCTATTGGGAAGGCGCGGTAACGGCCCGCTCGACGGACGGGCTGAGCGGCCGGGGCTATCTGGAGCTGACCGGCTACCTGCCCTGACGCGCTAGACCACCAAACGGTAGCTCGGGGTGTAGGGCCGGCCTTCAAGACGCATCCGCCCGGCGGCGGCAAAACTGCGCAACAAGTCGTCCAGCGCCCGGATCAAGGCCGGCTCGCCGCGTAACTCAAACGGTCCGTGCTGCTCGATCAGCCGCATGCCCTCTTCCTTCACGTTGCCACAAACCAGCCCCGAGAACGCGCGCCGTAGGTTGCAGGCCAGTTCATGCGCCGGAAGATCGCGTCCCAGCGTCAGCGCGGCCATCGATTCGTGGGTCACCGCAAACGGTTGCTGGAACCGCTCATCCACCCGCAGCGACCAGTTGAAATACCCCGCATCGTCATGCGCTTCGCGAAAGCGCAGCACGGCATCCACCGCCTGGCGCATCTCACGGGCGACGGCCGCCGGTTCACCCACCACGATCTGATAGCGCGACGCCATGCGTTCGCCGAGCACGCGGCGCAGGAAGCTATCCAGCAGTTCGAAGTACGCCGCACTCGAGGCGGGCCCGGTAAGAATGAGCGGAAACGGCACCTCGGCATTGTCTGGATGCGCCAGCACGCCGAGCAGGTACAGGATTTCTTCCACCGTCCCCACGCCGCCCGGGAACACGATGATGCCGTGGCCCAGCCGCACAAAGGCCTCCAGCCGCTTTTCGATGTCCGGCATGATGACCAGATCGCTGACGATGGGATTGGGCGCTTCCGCGGCAATGATGCCGGGTTCGGTAATACCCACGTAGCGCGCGCCCGTCAGCCGCTGTTTCGCGTGCGCGATGGTGGCCCCCTTCATCGGCCCTTTCATCGCACCGGGTCCGCAGCCCGTGCAGATTTCAAAGCCACGCAGCCCAAGCTGATAGCCCACTTCCTTGCAGTAGTCGTACTCCGGTCGGGCAATGGAGTGCCCGCCCCAGCACACCGCGAGTCCACGTTGCGGACCGGCGTGCAGCAGATTGGCCTGCCGCAAGACATGAAACACCGCGTTGGTAATGCCGGCCGGGCTTAAGCCGCTGGGTGGTGCCTTGAAGCCCACCTCACGGGCGATAAACACGATGTCGCGCAGCACTGCGAACAACAGTTCGCGGATGCCCCGAATCATTTGTCCGTCGACAAAGGCGTTGGCCGGTGCATTGGTCAGGTGCAGGCGCAGGCCGCGGTCGACCTGCTCAAAGTTGACGTCAAAGTCAGCGTAAGTTTCGAGCAACTCGCGCGCGTTATCGGTCTCGATGCCGCTGGTCAGCGCCGCCAGCGCGCAGCGCCGAAAGGTGTCATAGACCGGCCCGCTCCGTGCCACACACAGATTGTTCACCTCGGTCTGGGACAACACGGCCAGACTGCCGTCGGGCATCACAGAAGCCTGCGCCACCACCGGTCGGGCATTTGTCATCGGATTGCTGCTCGCTGAAAAGGTCTCCGCGCATGCACGAAAACCGGTTGAAGTGAATTATTTTGTTACGCTAGTATCGGGATTAAGATCAGCGCGTTAGTCGATCTTCATTATAAAACTGATCAGATCGATCGCCTAAGTAAAAATCGCGAAACGAAGGGGAGCGAATATGGGCCAGAGCGGTATGTCGGAAGGCTGGAACCTGCTGGTAGATGAACTGAAGACCCTGGAAGCATTCTTCCCGTTGCTGGGTACGCCCGGCGAACACGACGAGGTGCTGGAAGAAATCGCCGAACTCGAAGACCTGATCGCCGCCGCTGGCATCCCTGAAGACGAACACTCTCAGCGCGCGCTCGCCTTCCTGCATGAGGAATTAGCCCGCAAGCGCGGCCTGCTCGACCGGATCTAAGGCCAGCGCCAGATTTGGGGCCGGCCAGACCGGCCCCGTATCTTCAGAGGCTCTCCAACCTTCCCTTCAGGTAATTTCCGAAGTTGAGATGGAGTTCCGGATGGCGTAGCGCGTAGTCGACCGTCGCCTCCAGATAGCCCAGCTTCGACCCGCAGTCGTAGCGCCGCCCTTCAAACTCGTAGGCCAGCACCTGTTGCCGGTTCAACAGGGTGGCAATGCCATCGGTCAGTTGGATTTCCCCGCCAGCGCCACGTTGCGTCTGCTCCAGAATGTCCAGAATCTGCGGCGGCAGGATGTAGCGTCCCACCACCCCCAGCGTCGACGGCGCCGCCGCCGGCTTGGGCTTCTCGACGATGCTCTGGATTTTGCCCACCCGCTGGTCAATCGAGCGGATTTCCACGATGCCGTATTTGTCGGTATCGGCCGGCGGCACCGGCTGCACGGCGATGACGCCCGTGTTGTAGTGCCCGTACACATCAACCATCTGGCCCAGACAGCCCTTGACGCCTCCGTCAATCAGGTCGTCGGCCAACAGCACGGCGAAGGGCTCGTTGCCGATCGCGGGCTTGGCGCATAGCACCGCATGCCCCAGCCCCAGCGGCTCGGCTTGCCGGATATAAATGCAGGACACGCCCGCCGGCAGGATATTCCGCACGATGTCGAGCATCTGCTGCTTGTTGCCCTTCTCGAGTTCGGCTTCGAGTTCGTAGGCTTTGTCGAAATGGTCTTCGATTGAGCGCTTGGCCCGCCCGGTCACGAAGATCAATTCCTTGATCCCGGCCGCCACCGCTTCTTCGGCCGCGTATTGAATCAGCGGTTTGTCCACCACATTCAGCATTTCCTTGGGGCTGGCCTTGGTGGCCGGCAAAAACCGGGTGCCGAGGCCCGCCACCGGAAACACCGCTTTGCGCACTTTGATCGTCACGTAGAACTCCGTTTGAAAGGGACCACTCTGGAACTGGCGCTTGCACCGTTGGCGCCGGCCTGTGCCAGTTCTGGCACAGCTTCGGTTAACAGCGCCTGAAGCCGGCCTTCATCGAAAGCCTCGCTGGCCGCCCGCAACTGCCCGAACAGGCGGTCGATTCGGGCCGGATCCTGGCGCATATGCGCCGCCAGAAAGAGCTTGGGATGGGCTGTTGCCCGCAAGTTTTCATCTTCGTTGAAGAGTTCTTCCACCAGTTTTTCCCCCGGCCGCAAACCGGTGTACACAATCTGGATGTCCTGTCCCGGCCGTTTACCCGAGAGATGAATCAGCTGTTCGGCGAGATAAGTGATGCTGACCGGCTCACCCATATCCAGCACGAAAATATCCCCGCCCTGCCCGACCGCAGCGGCCTGCAGGATGAGCTGGCTGGCTTCGGGAATGGTCATGAAGAAGCGGGTCGCCTCGGGGTGCGTGACGGTCACCGGGCCGCCGCGCGCAATTTGCTCGCGAAAGAGCGGCACCACGCTGCCGGCGGAATCCAGCACGTTGCCGAAGCGGACGGTGATGTAGCGCGTGCTGGTCTGCGCGTGATTGCGCCGTTCGCACACCAACTCCGCCACGCGCTTGGTGGCGCCCATGACGCTACTGGGCCGCACGGCCTTGTCGGTGGAAATCAGCACCATCGCCGCGCAGCCGTGGCGCTGGGCCGCATCGGCCACCGCCGCCGTCCCCAGCACGTTGTTGCGCACCCCTTCCCTGATTTGCGCCTCGACGATCGGCACATGCTTGTAGGCTGCGGCGTGAAAGACCATCCGCGGCCGGTGTGTGCTGAACACATGATCCACCGCCACCTCATCACACACGTCGCCAAGCAGGGGCTGCAGATTGATGTGCGGAAAGCGCTGGCGAATTTCGCGCTCGATGAGGTACAGGTTGTGCTCGTTGCGCTCAAAAACGACCAGTCTGGCCAGCCCCAGCGTTGCCAGCTGACGACAGAGCTCTGCGCCAATGGACCCGCCACCGCCCGTCACCAGCACCGTCTGGCCGCGCAGCTGGCGCTGAATGCCTTCCCAGTCGAGCGCGACGGTACTCCGACCCAACAGGTCTTCGATCGCGACCGGGCGCAATTCACCGAGACCTGCTCCGCCGCTGACCAGATCCTGCAGACGCGGCAAGGTGCGAAACGCGCATCCGGCCTGTTCGCAGATCCGCACGATCCGGCGCATTTCCTCGTTGCCCGCCGAGGGAATCGCGATCAGGACCAGTTCCACCTCGTGCTGACGCACCAGCGCCGGCAAGGCCTCGATGCCGCCCAGCACCGGCACGCCGTGGATACGCATGCCCTCAAGCCCCGGCCGGTCGTCGACCAGCCCGACCGGCACGCCGGCGGCCTGTTTCAACAAATCGCGGATCAGCATTTCGCCCGCGGTGCCGGCGCCCACAATGATGACCCGTTCGCCCACGGCATCGGCCGGCACCGAGAGCGAGCGGTCCTTGGCCAGCCGGTACAACACGCGCGGCGCACCCAGACAGCAGGCCAGAAACAGCGGATACAGGATGAGCATCGAGCGCGGAATGCCGGCGAGGCGATTCCAGACGAACAAGGCCAGCGCGATCAGCACCACGCCCACCGCAGCACTGAAGAGGATGTTCGACAGGTCGCGCAAACTCGCGAAGCGCCACAGCCCGCGATACAGCCGGAAACGCCAGGCCACCAGCCCCTGCACGCCCAGCACCACCGGCAAAGCGCGCAGGGCGGGCTGCAGAAAGTCGGATGGGGGCAGGGTGAAATTGAACCGCGCCCACAGCGCCAGCCCCCAGGCCAGCGCAATCATGAGCAGGTCATGGGTGATGACCAGATTGCGGATGCTGAATAGGCGTTTCACAAAGTGGTGCACCCGAGCAGGAATGACACCTTGCATGGTAGCAGTTGAAACGGAGGCATTCAGCGCCAATCAGCGCGCGGGGTCTGCCTGACGCGGTACACGCCACCACATGAGGACAGCCAGCGCATAAACCGCGAACGTCAGGCCCGGCCCTGCCGCCGGACGGTGCCAGGCCAGCCAGGCGATCGGCAAGACCATGAGATTCAACAGCAGGCAGCCCAGCGCCACCCGTTGATGCGAGCAGCCGCGCAAAATCAGGCGCTGAAAGGCGTGTTCGCGATGGGCCTGCCAAAAGCGCTGGCCGCGCGCCATACGCCACAGCAGGGTGCAGGTGGCATCGGTGACAAAGGGCACGAAGAGCAACAGCCAGGGCCACGGCGTGCTGCCGGCGAGCCCCGCGCGCAAGACCAGCAGGGCAAAGGCGCCGCCTAGAAAATAGCTACCGACGTCGCCCATGAAAATTTTTGCCGGTGACCAGTTCCAGCAGAGAAATCCTGCGCTGGCGCCGGCCAGCGCGGCGCCGGTCAGGGCAATGCCGGGCATGCCTTCCAGCGTCCCGAGCAGCGCAACACCCAGCCCACCGGCCAAGGCCTGGCTACCCGCCAGCCCATCGCTGCCGTCCATGAAGTTGTACAGGTTTACGAACCACACCATCACGGGCAGGCACAAACCGCAGGCCAGACCAAACGGGCTGGCCGGCGCCCACCACAGGGCGTAGAGGCAAAGGCCGAGAATGCAGAACTGCAGCGCGAAACGCGCTTTGGCGCTAAGCGGCCGCTGGTCGTCGCTCCAGCCGAGCAGCGCCAGGAGGGCCGTGCCGCCAATAAACACCAGCGTCGTGCGCAGGCTTTCGCCCCGGCTGAGGGTCTCGGCCAGTGCCGCCAGCAATACCGGCGGCAGCAGGGCCAGCCCGCCGCCTCGCGGCACGGGCACGGCATGCAGGCTGCGGGCGTTGGGCAGGTCAAGGACGGCACGGGCAAGCGCGTAGCGCCGAACGAGACCGGTCAAGACCAGCGCCAGCAAGAGCGCCAAAACTGCGGTAAGCGCCAGCGTCATTGGTGGGCCTTGAACCAATCGCCGGTCACTGCCATCGCCGCGGCCAGCCCGATTGCGGGCTGCCACTGCAGGTCCTGCGTGATTTCCGCGCGACCGACCAACAGCGAATCACACAAGCGCGCCACCGCCGCTTCGCGCCCGGTCAGCCGTCCCGCCAGACGCAGCAGGCTCGCCGGCACCGGCCACAGCCGGGCGCGACGGCCCAGCCCGGCCGCCAGCGCGTGAACCAGCGCGGGCGTGGACAAATCGATATCGCTGAGCGGATAGGCCCGCTGGACGCCCGCTGGGGCATGCGTCAGGGCGCGCAGGATGGCATCACACAGATTGCCCACGTACAGAAAGCTGCGGCGATTGTGAATCGCCGCGAGCGGCAAGGGCCAGCCGCCCGCTATGGCGCGCATCAGCGCCGCCAGATTGCCCTTTTGCCCCGGCCCGTAAATGAGCGGTGGGCGCAGAATCGTCAGGCGCGCGCCAGCCGCTGCCGTGGCCTTGAGCCAATGCGCCTCCGCCTGCGCCTTGG